>NZ_JBNNUW010000007.1:67677-147938 GCF_050280125.1 Lysinibacillus sp. NPDC093692 | reverse complement strand
TTTCATTCTCTACATCAACTTCAGAAGTGCCGTGTAGCTCGCCATTAGAATCTAAATGCGTTTCAAGATCCTCTTCTTCTACAGGACTGGTTTCATCCGCCTCTTCTTTATTAAGGGGATCGTTCATTTCATTCTCAACATCAATTTCAGGAGGAATGAGTAGCTCACTATCGGGATTTAGATGCGTTGCAAGGCTGGTTTCATCTTTTTCTATAGCAAGGTCATTATTTTTAAAATCGACATTTAAAGAATATGAAATGTCACCTGTAGTATCTAGTTGAGGTGTATGATCTATCTTTTTCTTGGGTTTAATTTGATAATTACAATTGATGAAAACTTTTTGTTTGGAACTTATTTCTTTCATTTCTCTAAAATTAATCCATGGAGTTTTCATTCGTTCACTCCTAAATAATGTATTGACAAATAACGTGCAACAGGTGATTTGTAAAAAACTCCTAAGCATTTTTCCAGCCAAGACAGCTTTTTGGTCAAATATTCAGACTTTATGCGTTATTCTTGAGAGACATGTTCAAAATCCGTTTCTTCAAGAAAACTCACACTATAACCCTTCTTCGTTTTTAATTCCATGAAATTCTTTTTTCTTTTATTTTGATCTAAGTGTTGCACTTATAATTACAATCCATTTTATGCATTACTTTTACTTTTGCCACTCGGTCATTTCCAAATCTCAGTAGAAATACGTTTAAGTCGATTATTTAAATAGAAAATATCATCTTTACATTATTTTGTTTTCAACCCGATAATATATAGCAAAAAGGCAGTTAACAGTTCTATTCAATCAAACTGTCAACTGCCAAAATTCAAATATTGGATTTTCAATATCCCTCGAAACACCCGTTTTTATCTACTCGCTCCTCTAATTAACAAGGATTAGAAGGAGGATCAGGTCTAACTGGTGAATCAGCAGGACTAACCGGTGGAGTCAATCCTGGTAAAACAGGAGTTATTACAGCACTACCAGCTCCAAGGCGGACTTGTTGAACTTGCAGTACTTTTACTGTAAGATCTAGAACAATTTTTTCACGCAATGTGCGGAAAGTACCTTCAGGTGATGTCATAACTGGTGAAAAATCAAGTTCAAAGAAGTTTGCAGCAACTAACTCGCCAAATGGTTGCTCATTGTACTTCACTAGATTTTGGAAGAAAGCCTTATCCAATCGAGCATCCATTTGAGTACGTTCATTCAGGAAGTTCGCTTCAGCAAACTCGGAAATTCCGATGATTGGAGTAGTGCCTCCAAGTGTTTGTGGGAAAATAAGTTCTGTAAAACCAGAAAACGGAACATCAGCAATTCTATCTTGTAGCGCGCCATTACATGCCGCTGAAGCATATTCTATATTTTTGCGAATATGCCCTGCTACAAACAATTTAGCTCTTGTTACCCTAAAAAAGTCAGTGTTATCAATACGTGCAAATCTAACCGGCACTAATTTAACTTGATTTAGGAAAACATTTTTTTTCACTCTTTTGATTTCAGTTGCTGCAGGATCCAGCGTAATATCTGATTCCACAACTATTTGAAGTGTTGGTTCTGCAAGTGCAACTGGAACTTTAATAGTTGGTGCCGTAACCGGTGTAGCGGCTAGTATAGTAGCCTCACTATTTAATGGTATTTGTTCAGTTGATGTTACTGGACAAGGTGGCATTTGATTTTGATTTTCACATTGACCACTCAAAAAATTCCCCTCTTTTCATTTTGTAGTATTCGAGAGCTCTCAGTATCAGAATATGTTGCAATTAAATCTATGAATGGACGCGTATACTAGTTTTTTATTCATTTAGATAAAGGGGATTTTGAGCTGAGGGATAAAAATGAACACAATGCCAGGTACTCGCCGTTGTGATGCCTGATTTGACAATGTTCCTTCAATATGGGATTTCACTAAAAAAACCGATTCAAAGTTTATTGAATCGGCTCTACTTATAGGATTACCTAATAAAAACAGTCATTGAATGTAGTTTCTAAACCTTTGCACGACTGCCTATATATGCAAAAAAAAAATGATGTTTACTCATTCATTGTGTGAAAATCTCTTTTGACAAGGCTAAACGCTGTCTCATTCAAATTCATACGATATTGCAGATAGCGCATAGAGTGGTGCCGTTTCTGCTCGTAAAATTCGGGGTCCTAAAGACATCGTTTGAGCACCTGCTTGAAGCAGGGCATCCGCTTCTTTTCGTGCAATGCCGCCTTCAGGACCAAAGATAATAAGAATAGATTTCGACTTCTTGTCATACACGTTTTTTAGCTTCTCTGCAAACCTTGTACGTCGTTCTGCTTTTGCATCCTCTTCATCCGCTATAAAAACGGCGTCGAAATTGCCTACTTGTTCTACTAGCTGTTTAAAAGAAATCGGTTCATATATTTCTGGGATATGTGTACGATGGGATTGCTCAGCTGCCTCTTTTGCAATTTTTTGTAGACGCTCTTGCTTTTTGGCACCTTTCTTTTTATCCCATTTAACGATGGAACGCTCCGCTTCAAATGGCAACAAGGCAAACATTCCAAGCTCTGTCGCCTTTTGTGTAATCAGTTCTAACTTATCGCCCTTCGGCAACCCACATGCCACTGTTACATGGACAGGTAACTCTGGTGAAGGAACGATTTCACCCGTAGTTTGAACGTGTACCTCATCCCCTTCAAAGGCTGAAATTTCACAAATATGAGCAGTATTTTGTGCGACAACTACGATTTTGTCGCCCTCTTTCATACGCATTACTCGTTCAATATGTCGGGCATCTTCTCCGCTAATTCTTGCTTCCGCTATGGCTGTCTCAATAAAATATCGCTGCATTTAAAACCGTACTCCTTTCTAGAAAGAAGAGAAAACGCCAAATCACAAGCACTCGGCTTCCGATTTGGCGCTTCCTCAGTCCTCTTATTGTGGTCGACGGGCAATGATTGCTACCCAATCTTCCATTAATAATACTTCTTCGATTACAAAGCCTGAAGCTTCTAGTGCTGCTTTTACATCATCACGTTTTGCGGCAATGATGCCTGAAGTGACATATAATCCACCCGGTTTAACAATTGAAAATGCATCGTCAGTAAAGGACATAATAATTTCTGCTAAAATATTAGCCACAACGACATCAGCTGGTTCCTTTACAGTATCCAATAAGTTCCCATGGAATACTGATACTTTATCATCCACTTTATTTAATGCAACATTTTCTTGTGCTGAACGTACAGCTACTTCGTCTAAATCAAGTGCATGCACGCTCTTAGCACCTAGTAAGGCTGCACCGATTGATAAAACGCCCGAACCCGTTCCGATATCGATAACCCAATCTTCCTCTTTTACAACCTTCTCAAGCCCCTGTAAACACATAACAGTTGTAGGGTGTGTTCCTGTACCGAAAGCCATACCAGGATCTAATTCAATAATTAGTTCGTCTGTTGTTACTGGTACATATTCTTCCCATGTTGGTACGATTGTAAAGCGTTCAGAAATTTTTACAGGATGATAGTATTGCTTCCATGCTGTTGCCCAATCTTCCTCGTTAACTTCCACAATCGAAACAACATTTTCACCAATATCGATGTTGAAGTTCGTTAGATTCGTTATAGCCGCCTTAATTTCTTCGACTGTTTCATTTAAAAAACTAGACTCCGATAAGTAAGCCTTAACAATAACACCATCTTTCGGAAAATCTGCTTCATTTAGCGCATAAATTTCACCATACTGATCTTCTCGTGGCTTCGCAAATTCTGCAGAATCCTCAATAACCACACCACTTGCCCCTGCTTCATGCAAAATATTCGAAATTGCTTCTACCGCTTCATTTTTTGTATGAATGGATAATTCTGACCACTTCACGTAGCTCTTCAGCTCCTCTAATTATTCACCTTGGAATTTTTTCTTAATTTTATCGAATAGTGTGCTTCCTTGCTCTTCAGGAATATCACCACTGATTTCCGCAAATTCACGTAGTAATTGCTTTTGTTTTTCTGTTAATTTTTCTGGCGTTACAACTTTTACTGTTACATATTGATTCCCTGTGCCATAGCCATGGACGTTTTTGACACCTTTGTCTTTTAGACGGAATTGTGCACCTGACTGTGTTCCCGCTGGAATACGTAGTTTTACTTTCCCATGAACAGTCGGAACTTCAATTTCATCACCAAGAGCTGCTTGTGGGAATGTCAGTTTTAGTTCGAAATAAATATCATCGCCATCACGCTCAAACTCTTTATGTCCTTGAACGCGGAACATAATATATAAATCCCCCGCAGGTCCTCCATTTATACCTGGCTCACCTTGACCAGACACACGAATTTGCTGACCATCGTCAACACCTGCTGGAATGTTAACTTTGATTTTCTTACGTTGTTGAACTTTCCCTTCACCACGACAAGTAGAACATTTTTCTTTAATGATTTTACCTGCACCTTGACATGTAGAACAAGTACGACGATTCATCATACGGCCAAATGGTGTATCTACTGCCTGATTTACTTGACCTGCACCTTGACATGTTGAACATGTCTCAGGATCAGTACCCGGTTTTGCACCTGAACCTTGGCAAGTATTACATTCTTCATCTTTAGGAATTTCGATTTCTGTTTCTTTTCCGAAAATTGCTTCCTCAAACGAAATATTCATACGATATTGAAGGTCATCACCTTTGCGTGGTGCATTCGGGTCCTGACGGCGACCGCCACCACCAAAGAATGAACTGAAAATATCCTCGAAGCCGCCAAAGCCGCCGCCTCCGAAGCCTGCATTTGGATCCTCGTGGCCAAATTGATCATAGCGTGCTTTTTTCTGATCGTCACTTAATACTTCATAAGCTTCAGCGATTTCTTTGAATTTTTCATCTGCACCTGGCTCTTTATTAAGGTCAGGATGGTATTGCTTTGATAATTTACGGTATGCTTTTTTAATTTCATCTTTAGAAGCCGATTTCGTTAAACCAAGCACCTCGTAGTAATCGCGTTTCTCCATGATTCACACTCCGCTCTTTTTGCATAAAATCTATTGTATCATGCAGTTAAAAAAACTGCCTCTATTTTATTACTAATTATTCATTAAAAATGTTGCATCACATGTTTTTTCTCTTTTCTCTTAAATACCCTACGCCACTAGACAATTAAATGGGCATAACTTATAGCAGTAAATAAAGAGAAAAGCCAAAGCCGCAAGCGGTCTTTGGCTTCTTCACTTAACTGTGTTACTTACTATTATTTATCGTCTTTTACTTCTTCAAAGTCAGCGTCTACGATGTCGTCTTTTTTACCATCGCCAGCTTCTGCACCTGCTTCGCCACCTTGAGCTGCTTGAGCAGCTGCTGCAGCTTGTTCATATACTTTCATTACTAGTGGTTGTAATACACCTTCTAGTTTTTCTTTAGCAGATTTAATGCCTTCTAATTCGCCAGCTTCAAGCGCTTTTTTCAGCTCATCACGAGCATCTTCTACAGATTTTTTCTCGTCTTCTGTAATTTGTTCGCCTAAATCAGCAATTGTTTTGTCAACTTGGAACACTAATTGGTCAGCTTCGTTGCGAAGATCTGCTTCCTCTTTACGTTTAGTATCCGCTTCAGCATTTGCCTCTGCATCTTTTACCATACGTTCGATTTCTTCCTCAGATAAACCAGAATCAGATTGGATAACAATTGTTTGTTCTTTGTTTGTACCAAGGTCTTTCGCTTTAACAGATACGATACCATTTTTATCAATATCGAATGTTACTTCGATTTGTGGTACACCACGTGGGGCTGGCGGAATATCCGATAATTGGAAGCGACCTAATGTTTTGTTGTCAGCTGCCATTGAGCGTTCACCTTGTAGTACGTGAATATCTACTGCTGGTTGGTTGTCAGCTGCAGTTGAGAATACTTGTGATTTAGATGTTGGGATCGTAGTATTACGGTCAATTAATTTTGTGAATACGCCACCCATAGTTTCGATACCTAATGAAAGTGGTGTTACGTCAAGTAGGACTACGTCTTTAACATCACCTGTTAATACGCCACCTTGAACTGCAGCACCCATTGCTACAACTTCATCAGGGTTTACACCGCGGTGTGGTTCTTTATTAGTTTCTTTACGTACAGCTTCTTGTACAGCTGGAATACGAGTAGAACCACCAACTAAGATTACTTGGTCAATTTCAGATGTTGAAAGACCTGCATCAGATAATGCTTGACGTACCGGACCTACTGTACGGTTTACTAATGGTAATGTAATTTCGTCAAATTTAGCACGAGTTAAAGAAATTTCTAAGTGTAATGGACCCGCTTCACCAGCAGTGATGAATGGTAAAGAAATTTGAGTAGATGTTACACCTGATAAGTCTTTTTTCGCTTTTTCAGCTGCGTCTTTTAGACGTTGCATAGCCATTTTATCTTTTGAAAGGTCAATGCCATTTTCTTTTTTGAATTCTGCTACAAGATACTCGATGATAGCATCGTCGAAATCGTCCCCACCTAGTTTGTTATCACCAGCTGTTGCTAATACTTCAAATACACCGTCACCTAATTCAAGAATAGATACGTCAAATGTACCGCCACCAAGGTCAAATACTAATACTTTTTGATCTGTATCTTGTTTGTCTAAACCATAAGCAAGTGCAGCAGCTGTTGGTTCGTTGATAATACGTTCTACTTCTAAACCAGCGATTTTACCAGCGTCTTTTGTAGCTTGACGTTGAGCATCGTTGAAGTAAGCAGGTACAGTAATAACTGCTTTTGTTACTTTTTCACCTAAGTAGTCTTCAGCATAACCTTTTAAGTATTGAAGAATCATTGCAGAAACTTCTTGTGGCGTATATTCTTTATCTTCCACTTGAACTTTTTCAGATGTACCCATTTTAGATTTAATAGAAATAATTGTGTTAGGGTTTGTTACAGATTGACGTTTCGCTACTTCACCAACTTGACGTTCTCCGCCTTTAAATGCAACAACAGATGGTGTTGTACGGTTACCTTCTGGGTTTGGAATTACTTTTGGTTCTCCGCCTTCAAGTACAGAGACACATGAGTTTGTTGTTCCTAAGTCAATACCGATAATTTTGCTCATTAAAATTTCCTCCTATTATTGAAACGCAAATGATGCGTTTTCTAACTAATAATTGTAATTAACTAAATAGTACTAAGTCTATTCGTTCACAGATACCATCGTTGGGCGTAATACGCGATCCTTTAATATATAACCTTTTTGAAGCTCGCGTAAAACAACACCAGTCTCTTTTTCACTATCTTGCTCCTGCATAACAGCTTGGTGAACATTTGGATCAAATTGCTCACCTTCAGCTTTAATAATTTGCAAGCCTTCCTTCTCAGTTGCTTCGATCAGAGAACGGTACACCATTTCAATACCTTTTACGATAGAAGCCGTTTCTTCTGAAGTCGCTTCAACTTGTAAGGCACGCTCAAAATTATCAATGACTGGCAGTAAATCTGACAGTAAAGTTTGAGCACGATACTTTTCAGCAGCCTCACGATCAAGTTGGTTGCGACGACGAATATTATCGAAGTCAGCACGTAAACGTATATGACGGTTTTCCTCATCGTCTAGCTTTACTTGTAACTCAGCTAGCTTTGCTTCGTACTGTTCTTCGATTGTTAATTCGACTTCTTGTTCTTCTACTTTAACTTCTGTTTCTTCTACTTCATTTTCAGCTTGTACGTCTTCTTGTACAAGGTCTTTGTTTTCAGTTGTTTCCGTCACTTGAAATCCTCCTCATTATCAATCACTACGATTCTTCGTAAAGGCTTGTGTTAAATCCATGCGCATTACATCTAGTAAAGCAACAACACGTTTATAATCCATTCGTGTTGGACCAATAATTGCTATAGCCCCTTGCTGTTCTTCACCAATAGAATAAGTGGTCGTAATGACACTACAGTTTTCCATTTCTAGTTGTTTATTTTCCGAGCCTATACGAATATGAATGCCCGATTCATTAGGATGGAAGAGCGATTGCACTTGGCTAGTCGTTTCCATTAAGTCCAAAATCATACGGACTTTATTTAAATCGTGGAATTCCGGTTGGTTGAACATATTTGTTTTACCACCATAGAAAACTTTACTTTCCGAATTATGCATCGTCGCTGTCACGAGAGAGCGAATAAAATCATCCGCTGATTGAACATGCTGTTGTAATACTGTTAGCACTTCAGCTTCGAGTTTTTTATGAATATCTTCTAATGACTCACCAACTAGACGTTCATTTAAGATATTAACCATTTTCTCTAAATCAGAAGCGGTAAAATTAGGAGGTAAACTAAACATGCGATTTTCAACGTGTCCATTATTCGTTACGATAATCGCTACTGCTGCATCGCTAGAAAGTGGCACAATTGAAAATCGTTTAACACGATGTCTTTGGACATCTGGTCCTAAAAGAATCGATGTATACGATGTCAGCTCCGATAAAATATTGGCCGACTTTCTGATAATATGCTCTACTTCTACTAAGCGATCGTTAAAAATTGATTGGATTTGCTGAATGTCCCTCGAATTAATGCCTTGAGGGCTCAACAAATGATCTACATAAAATCTATAACCCTTTTCCGAAGGCACTCGACCAGAGGAAGTGTGCGTTTTTTCCAAGAAGCCTAATTCCTCTAAATCCGCCATTTCATTTCGAATTGTGGCTGGACTAAATGTAATCTCTTGCTTTTTGGAGATTTGGCGAGAACCTACCGGCTGTGCAAACATAATAAAGTCGTCTACTATAGCTTGCAATATTTGTAATTGCCGATTCGTTAGCATGATCATCACCTCTGTTAGCACTCAACTAAGAGGAGTGCTAATACTATTATTAAGTTATCAAATCCTACATTTTATGTCAACGATATCGCTCAATCTTCTAGTAAAAATTGTTGAAATACTTCATTCCCTACAAAACGACCTTTTCGAGTAAGGCGAATTCCTTTAGTATCATGCTCCAATAGACCTTCTGAAACTAATTTTTCTATGATATGTGAGTAATGCCTATGCATGGATTCATTAAATTTTTCTTCATATATAGTGTGTGTAATTCCTTCCGTTTTACGCAGCCCTAAAAACATTTGCTCTTCACATTTTTCTTTCTCTGTTACAACATGTTCATATACAATTGGTAGTTCTCCTGCATTTACTGTATCCATATACTTTTTCAATGGTCCATGATTTGAATATCGTACACCTGCTAGATATCCATGAGCACCCGCTCCAAAGCCTGCATATTCATCGTTTTCCCAGTAAATTTTGTTATGTGTAGAACTGAAACCAGATTGAGCAAAGTTACTAATTTCATATTGATGAAGTCCATGTGCCTCCATCTGGTTCATTAACACCTCGTACATATCTGCTTCAAGATCTTCAGTTGGTAAATGAAGCTTACCTTTTGTGTATTGATTATAAAAAATCGTTTTCGGTTCAACGATTAGTGAATAAGCGGAATAATGTGGTATATCAAGCGCGAACGCTTTTTCTAAAGTATCCTTCCATTGTGCCATCGTTTGTCCTGGCAAACCGTACATTAAATCCAAACTAATGCTTCTAAAGCCTACCTTTTTCGCTAAGTCAATTGTTTCATAGACATGATTGTTGCTATGTGTACGGCCAATCTTTTTTAACAACTCTTGATCAAAGGATTGCACACCCATGCTTATGCGATTTACACCGCCAGCAAATAATGCCTGTAATTTTGCTTCTGATAGCTCGTCCGGATTGGCCTCTGACGTAAACTCCGTCACACTGTCCATTGGAATGTACGTACGGATAAGTTCAAGAAGTCTCTCTAGTTGTTGCGGCGTTAATGCTGTTGGTGTACCGCCACCAAGAAATATCGTTTCGATTTTTTTAAAACTTTCAGGATATTTTTTATTCGCAAGCTCCATCTCCTTGCCAAGCATTTCTATATATTCATCAACTGGTTGATTTTTAAAATAAAATTTATTGAAATCGCAATAGTTGCAAATTTGATGACAAAAAGGAATATGAATGTAAACACCTCGTGCCATAGCTATCCCTTCTTTCTCGTTAGTCTTTTTCCATTTCCTCATTATAAACAATCGTGACAGGGAACGCCATGAATCCAACCAGTTAAATAACTAAATCAAAACTAAATGGTTTGGACATTATTTATCTATAACAATTGCATGACAGCAATCCCGCCGCTGGACATGTTTTAAAAGGGGAAGATAGTTAAGAAGCTGTACACACTTTATTTAAATAGCCAACTTTCACAAAAAAAATCAAACCCACTGCAACAAGTGGGTTTAATTCAATGCAAATCAATATATTTTTGTGTGTCCTTAATAACATAAAAATCCTACACAAATGCCAATTAGAACGAGCAAATAAGGTTGAATTCCCCAACGTAGCAAGCACCATAAAAAAGAGGCTGCGATTACGATGTCTAGTCCATTTTGAATTGTCTGTGTAACAATCGGATGAATAAAAGCTGCAGCTAATATGCCAACAACCGCTGCATTTGCACCAGCCATCGCTCCTCTTAATCCGGCAATACGATTAAGAGTTAGCCAAAAAGGCATTGCCCCTACTATAAGCAAAAATGCGGGTAAAAAAATCGCTATCGTTGCAATAATAGCCCCTGGCACTCCAGCAATGACCATACCTATATAAGAAGCAAACGTAAATAATGGACCAGGGACTACCTGCGTCATTCCGTATCCTGCTAAAAAATCGGAAGAACCCATTAATCCATTTTGGACAAACTGCGCCTCTAGTAAAGGCAATACGACATGACCTCCACCAAATACTAATGCACCTGATAAATAAAACTTTTCAAATAACATAAACCATTCATATTGAATAATTGGGCTAGCGATTGGTAAACCAATAAGTAATAGAACAAACAGCGCTAAAAAACATACACCGGTCATTTTTGAAATCGGCACAAGCGTTTCTTTTGGGTCTTCTTTTTGATTAGTCATCTTAAAAAAGAGATAGCCTATAAAAGAAGCAACAATAATAGTAGTTACTTGAGCAAGTGGATGAACCCATAAAAGCACTACTACAAGTGCTAACAAAGCGATTATAAAATGGCGAATACTAGAGATTAATTTTTGGGACATTTCTAAAATAGCTTGTGCAACAATCGCAACAGCCACTAATTTTAAGCCATGAACCCAGCCCATATCCATCCCTGTATATGCAGAAAAATACGCAAATGCCATAAGCAACAAAACCGATGGCAATGTAAAACCAAGAAATGACACAACACTCCCCAATAAACCGCCTCTTAATAAGCCGATACCCATCCCTACCTGGCTAGATGCTGGCCCAGGTAAAAATTGACTGAGTCCAACTAGTTGACTGTATTCTTTATCAGATAGCCATATACGCTTCTGAACATATTCATTTTGAAAATACCCTAAATGAGCAGTAGGACCCCCAAAGGATGTACAACCTAATTTTAGTGAAACTAAAAAAATCTCCCATAATTTTCGCAATATCTTCAACTACTCTCGATGTCATATATATTCATATTACATTGAGTAATCATCTTTTTAGTTTAAGATATTGTAAAATTTAAAAAGTTACGGATGTAGGTTTCGTTATTTATCTTCAATTTTAATAGCAGAGCCCAGTTCACTTCCATTTTTAGCAACTGGAATTAGCTCATAACTATTTCCGGTCAAATATAATGCGTCGAGGCGGACACCCCATTTTGTATAATCTTCATTTAAAGGATAAGCAGAGTTAATGTGCCAAGTTTCCCCTGACGCTGATTGAATTTTAAAATGTATCGCTTCATTTAGTAAGCTTTTCTCGGAATGAAAGTAAATCGTAGTAGATATTGGTGTAGAAACAACCTTTTCTATCGTTATTTCTTGACCATCTAACAGCTTTACTTTTTTCTCAACAGAGAAGGTATTTCTATCTTCTTGTAATTGCTCTTGCGAAGCTTTCACTTGAAATTCCCATGGCTCGTCAATCTTTTTTTCCCCGTTCCAGTTGTTATAACGAATATCTAAGCTTAATATTTTATCTGCTGGTAGTTCTCTTAATTTCACACTACTATAAATTGTATAATTTTTATCGGATTGTTGGATTGTCTGTCCTCCATTTCTAACCGTGAGCTCTTTTCCATTCACAAAAACTTGTGGAAAGAAAAAGATTTGATTGTCGAAATTTAAGTCCTTGACTGGCTTAAAAGTAGCGTTCAGTAATATTTGGTTATCATCAATGATTATTTCATTTAACGTTAAACGTCCGAGAGCATTTTCAGTAGTTTTGTCGACAACTGTTTTGTATGCTTCAAAATTCAAATCTTTCTTAAATAAAAAATAATAAACAATGACACAAGTAGCTACCAATAAAAGCAATACTACAATAAACCATATTTTGCGTCCTAGGTTTCCCTTTGGCTGATTCTCAACTAGAAGCATATCGGACATCATGTACACCTCATTTTAAGAAAGTATGTCTGCACAAAAGCTTTTTATTTATTGTAGTTTTCAGTTGAACATTATATAACCTCTAACGTTGTCTTGATTTGGCTGATTTCGCTATGTATCTAAAGGAATAATGTATATTCCTTTATTCTGAATGAACATAAAGTACTGCTATTCGGCAAAACGAGGGGTTGATTTCCGTTCCGACTGGGCGCTTTGTTGCTGCCGCTTCGCTGCAGGGTCTCGGGCCAACAGATGTTTTTTGCGCGAAAGCGTAGTGCTAACGTAGCGGCAGCAGAGGGTTTTGATTGTGCGAAAGCGCAGCGACAGCACGATGTTGATCACGAAGGCATTATCACAGGGTATGATTTTTTTAGCCTTCGTTCCCCTATTGCTGATCCCCAAGGAGTCACCCCGTCACCACTTCAATCAACCACACAGCATAGTATCGTCACTGATAATAAGAGGAAATCCTCTCATTTAAATCGTTGCACAATCTAAAAGATTCCCTTGACCATTTTTTCAACACTACTTTAGGAATAGTCCATATCCCTTACTCTTGATGACGAACCTTTTTGGCCTCTTCCATTAAATACTCTACAAATAACTCATCTTTCACTAACCATGCTTGATAATTTCTTTTTAAAAACCATTCCGCTTCATAAAAACTTGTAAAGATTTGATCTAATGGCAGTTTATTTTTTTCAATTATCCAATCAAAATCACTTATTGAATATAGAAGGAAATTTTCTTCTTCAAGATTTTTATACATTGTCCCAAACGAAGAAAACCTTAAATTATAGCGATTTCGTTTGGCATCTTCAGGTATTGGTGCTATATGAAATGTTTGTGTTACATACTTCTCATAAGCTTCATCTGTTAAAGAGCAACCAGCTGCTTTTTGATGCCCTCCCCCTCCGAATTCTGCTGCAATAGCTGAAACATCTACATGATCATGAATCGTGCGAAAGGAAATTCTTTTGCCACCCATATTTAATATAGCTATAAAATCAAGGTGTACATTTTCTTTTCCCAATTCATTCCCAAGCTCTGAATGATAAGATTCTGCATACACTACACCTGTAAAGTATTCTCCTATCGATGTTTGAACTAGCTCCCTTTTTTTTCGGCGGATGTACCGTTCTATTTTCTCTTCTTCCATACGCAACATTTTCTTTTCAAATTCATCAAAGTCAAAGTGTTCGCTTGTCTTTAATCGTTCAAGCATTTTTTCTTCAAAGTCATCGATTGATACTAAAAAAAAGAGAGTGTTTAACCGACGTGCTTGTTGATTATCATTCTTTTCCCATTCCCATGTATCGTACTGTCTCACTAACTCTACAAATTCTGTGATGGCATTTGTTTGTTCTAAAAATCCATGTGAAACAAGGTACTGATAAAATAAGGACGTTGCTGATGTTAAATATCCATTTTCATCTTCTACTATTACTTTACCCCATTCATAATCGTTCAAATGATAAGCTGTTTTATGATGATCAAGCAACTGAACATTGCCAGTTGCTGTATAATAATCATCTAATCTCTTTTCATTTTCCTCATTTGGAGATAAGTCTGTAATTAATAAAAATGTACCTTGTTCGTTCGTGTCTAAAAAAAATTCAATCTCGCGATCAAGCGCTGAAATCGAATTGTACCTTACCTTCACTTGATCTTGAAAAGCAAGTTTGGCTAAAATTCCGCAACCTATTCCATCTAAATCATTATGTGATAGCAATTTGTACATTTTTTCACCTCCCAATTAGTATGGTTTAACATTAAAAAATTATCGGTATTGTTAGGAGTGTTTATGCTGAAAAAGAGGACTACTTATTTAGGACTTGGTCTATTATTCATTGTTGCTTTAGGATTTGGTACATATAAGTTGATGAATGCTAGATCGTACCAACTATTTGGCACTATTACTTCACATGTCGAAACACATCAGAAGGTCGTAGCATTAACTTTTGATGATGGCCCTACTAAAAATGTTAGCGCCATTGTATCCTTATTAGACGACTACAACACTAAAGCAACCTTTTTTCTAATTGGAAAGGAAATTGAGGAAAATCCAGAGGAAGCTAAAAAAATTGTCCAGGCAGGTCACCAAATTGGAAATCATACGTATTCACATCAGCGAATGGTGTTTAAAAGTCCTGCTGTTTACAACAGCTTGTGATGCAGGACAAACATATCACATCATTTATACTCGCTTCTCATTCATAGTCATAAAGCATTAAAAAATCCGCATTTATTTATTAAATTAAAATTATTATTTGCATAGTATTCACCATAAAAAGTTTCTTTTCCTCATAGAATTCCCCCTTCACTAACTTTGCAAAAATACATAAAAAAATGTCATGAAAACCCTTTAAAATCAACATTAACAGAAATAATCCATTATATAAATTCCCCAAATATTTCACCACAAAACAAGTTAGACTATTTAGAAATGTCTAAAATTAATTTTCCGATAAAATATAAATTCATTTTTTGTTATAATATGTTATCATTATTTTAGTAAAACGACCTATTTTTATGAAATAAAAAAACAGGGGAAAAACGAACTACAAAGGATGATGAATATGAAAAAAATCCAGCAATTATTCCAAAGTGAAGATGGAAATATCGAACAAAGAGAGAACTTTTTAACCCTATTAGAGAAAATTGTTACATCATTAGATGAATTAAAAGATCCACAAACAACGACTCTTGGACCGATGAAAGAACGCTCTGACAATTTCTATAAAGAGTTAATGCAAGAAAATCAAGTACCAGTTTCAGGTGTCGGGCTTGATCAAGTTGTAAATGAATTAACAAAATTGATGCAAGGACATCCTTACCATACACGCAACTTTGTAACAAATGTTTTGCCAATGGCAAGCATTCCAGGCATATTGGGCCAATTCACAAATGCTCTACTTAATGGTAACAATCTATGGGATGTATACGGACCTGCTGCCGCAGAATGTGAGGTAAAAGTAGTAGCAATGATGTCGAAGTTAGTTGGCTACGACTATACACAAAGCTTTGGTTACACAACTTGGGGTGGACAAGGGGCTGTTTTCAGTGGGCTACGTCTTGCAATCGCTAAACAATTCCCTAACGCAAAGGAAGATGGCGTACCTAATAATTTATATTGTTTTGCTTCAGAAAATGCTCATTACAGCTTATTAAAATCAATTGAAGCAGTCGGCATCGGTAGCAAGCATTTAATTCGTGTTAAAGCTGGACAAGATCATTCAATGGATATCGAAGACTTACGTTTGCGTATGACTGAGGTTATCGAAAAAGGTGGTATTCCAGTTTATGTAGTTGCTACAACAGGCGCTACAGATCAATTTGCTATAGATGATGTACAAGCAATCAAAATTGTTACAACTGAGCTAGAACAAAAACATTCCTTAAAGCCTATACATATTCACGCTGATTCAGCGTTAGGTGGTTTTTACGCATTTTTCAACGATTATGATTTTAAGGCAAATCCACTTCAACTAGAAACTGATGTTTTACAAGGACTTGAACAAATTAGAGAACGTATGCAATATCTACCTATTGCAGATAGCCTTTGCTTCGACTTCCAAAAGCTTGGTCAAACACCGTATTTAACAAGCTTATTCTTAATAAAAGAAGGAAAACATTTGCAGCTATTAGATATCGAGGACTTTGACACACCTTATGTAGGTAATCGAGGCTATGGTTCTTACCATACAGGCTATACATTAGAGTGCTCTCGTATGGGTAGTTCAATTGCTATTTATGCTGCATTACAGGCGTTTGGTAAAGAAGGCTACCAACAAATATTAGCTAATTATGTGCGTGTAAATTTAGCGTTCCGTGCGCAGTTAGCTGAGAAAACGCCAATGTTACAAGTAGTCAATGAGTCTAATATTGGACCAGTCACAGCCTTCCGTTTATATCCAGAAGGTTTGAATTGGAATTCTGAACAGTCAGGTAGCTATACACAAGATCAAATTGAATATATTAATGGCCTAAATGCTTCTTTATTTGAAATTATAGGAGAAGGTCGCGACGAAGTATTTTTCGGTGATACAACACGTGTTTGCACTGTCAACACTAGCGATACAAAACAACAACTTCCAGTCGCTGCTGCAAAATTCTTTTCAATCTCTCCTTATACTGAGACAGAACATATTAGTGATATGGTTCAGTTCTTACAACAAAAGGTGAAAGTATTGGAGGCTGCTAAAGTTGAGTATAGTCAAAAAATTTAAAAGCTCTTTACTCTATAAATATATTGCCAGTTTCACTATTCCAATTGCTATTATTTCTGTAATATTTAGTATCGTATTATTTATTACATCTAATCGGATCATCGATAATTTCGTTATTACACAATTTGAGTCAGAATTAGAAATTATATCAAATGTAATTTTTGATGATATTGACATAAATGACGTCAAAGCTGCAGATGACGGTGATAAGGATAAATATGAAGACATATTAAAGGAATTAAATGAAGCTCTTAAAGAGTATGATATTCAAAATGCCTACGTTCTTTCCCGGGCAAACGGTAAGGAACATATCGTGGCATTAAGTGATAAAGATGATTATCAAGAGAGCTATGCTTTTAGCCAGGAAATGAATGATGCACTAGATAATGGAACTGTTCAATCCAGCGATATTTATGAAGATGAATATGGAATTCATAAATCGATTTTTTTACCATTTAAAGATACTGATATTCTTTTTGGTTTAGATATGGACGCTTCCTTTATTTCTAAGCTTCAAACAGAAACTCTTTGGATTTGTATCATCATGACCGTGATGTTTTTGATATTCGGTATTATTGTGGCTTATGTCATTAGTAAAGGTATTATTAAACCAATTAAAAATATGACTAGTTATGTTGGTAAGGTTGCACAAGGCGACTTAGCTGTTGAATCACTTAACATAAAGGGTTCTAATGAAATTGCACAGCTTTCAGATGGCATTGAAAATATGACAGGAGACTTACGCTCACTAATTCAGCAAATTGCTGAAAATGCTGAGCAAGTAGCTGCTATGTCAGAAGAGTTGTCGGCAGGCTCTGAGCAAACAAGTGCATCTATTCAACAAATTACATCCTCAATGCAAGAGGTAGCTGCAGGATCAGAAAAACAAACTTCCTCTATTGAAGAAGTAGAAACTCATATTACGACAATCTCCACAAAGATGTCAGAAGTTGTAGCGAGCGTAAATGATGTCACTACTAAAGCATCTAATGCATCTTCTATTTCTGAAAAAGGTAATACGACGATTCAAAGTGCTACAGAAAAAATGGCCTTAACATCTAATGCTATTCAAGAGACTTCAGATGTTGTGAAACGTTTAAGCACTTATTCAAACGAGATCGGCGATATTGTCACTTTAATTAACGAGATTACGGATCAAACAAATTTACTCGCTTTAAATGCCTCTATTGAAGCAGCACGTGCTGGTGAGCATGGTAAAGGCTTTGCAGTTGTAGCCGAAGAAGTGCGTAAATTAGCTGACCAATCTTTAGCAGCGACGAATAGTATTCGAACACGCATTGAGACGATTAAAGAAGAGTCTACTCAAGCTGTGAAATCTATGGAGATTAGCAGTAATAATCTTGCAGAAAGCTCTACTAGCTTTAATGAATCAGGTGTAGCCTTTAAAGAAATATATTCGAATATTACTTCATTAACTCAAGAAATGGATTCTGTCAATAATATCATTTCTAACATTAATGACGGGGTTAACAACATTGCATTTTCTGTAGAGGAAGTTGGTGTAGTAGCCGTTCAAGCGTCTGGAAACATTCAAAATGTGGCTGCTGCTTCTGAGGAACAATCAGCTAGTATTGAGGAGATTACGGCGTCTTCAAATAATTTAGCTGAGATGGCACAACAACTTCGTAATATCATACAAAAATTTCAGCTGTAAGAAATACTAATAAAAAATCCGCTATGCTTTCTGTAGGTAAGTTTCTACCAACAGAAGTTTATGCGGATTTTTTCATTGTCACTTAAAAGTCTTTTTATACTCTCTTGTTCATCCATGCAAGCGTTTCTTCTAGCCCTACTCTATACGAAGTACTTGGTAAAGCGCCTATTTCCTTTTCAAATTTCTCCCCACTTAAAATGACTGGTTCTTCTGTTAAATACAAGATTTCAACTACTTCTTTCATAGAAGGAGCAAATATTCCAATCAGCCGGATCATGCCTTTAGAAACTGTACGAATACCCTTTTTGTAGCCAGTAATGTCACGTAAAATTTTCACTAGTTCTTCCCCTGCAATTGGGTGAGCAGCTGGCACATTCCAATTTTGATTATAGGTGTCGTCTCGCAAAGCAAGCTCTACCATAGCCTTTGCGCCATCAACTGTATAAAGAAATTCCCTCTTCACTTGCATATTCCCTACAAAATTAGCTTTTTTATCTTGCGCAACACTTTTTAATGTTTCATAGAGTATTGTGTTCTCTGCGTTTGGTCCGTATAAATCAGGAAAATGTACAATTAACGAGGGTGCATTACTGTTTTTCAATTTATTTTCCATCGTTAAGCGAATTTTCCCCTTTTTCGTCTGTGGTTCCTTTCTAGCTTGCTCTATTACAGGGTTTGTCGATTGTCTTCCATATGCATAAATATTATCTACAAATGCAATCTTCGCTCCTCGCCTCTCGGCTATGTTGATCACCATATCTAAGCATCGCAAATGGAGTTTTTTCCAATCCTGATACGGAAAACTAATAGCATGAAAAATAATATCCACACCGTTTGAAGCTCTCATCATGTCCTGTTCATTAAATACATCGCCTGAAATGATTTCGACATTTTTGTGCTGCCGGAAAAGTGCAACTAACTTTTCTTCATTTCTAGCAAATGCCTTTACCTGTATATTTCTACTAACTAGTTCATTTACTAGCGCATAACCCATACCACCAGATGCCCCAATAACTAATGCTTTTTGCAAACTATATTCCCCCTTTAATTAACCACCGGTCAAATAACTGTTAAAAGAAGGCTCTAGATTTTTTTCTAGAGCTACTCTCTAAATGTTAAAGCCTTCATAAGAAATTTTGCATGTACATCCACTGCTTCTTTCGCTTCCTCATAATTTTTAACATAATGACGATAATGTGCAACAAATCCATGAAGAGCAATGAATGTAGAATGAATATCTGAAATCAACAGTTCTGTTGTTGATAAGAAACGTACAGATTGTGCAAATTTTTCATAGCTAAGGTTTGCTGCCTCTTGCGATAGCCCATCAATTTCGCTATCCCTCATGATAAACATTAATTCATACTGACTTTGATTATTTAAACCAAACGCCATAAAGCCTACAAAAACATTCAGCAGTTTAGTGTCATGATCTTCAGGACCGTTCATATTTTCATCTAAAGTATTATTTAGTTCAAAAAAATAATCACTTAATATCGCATAAAATATTTCGGCTTTATTTTTAAAATGATAATAAATAGCCCCATGACTACAACCAAGCTCTTTAGCAATACTACGCATTGATATTTGCTGAAAATCCTTCGTAATAAATTGCTTATGAGCCTCGTTTACAATCATTTCTTTCGTCAAATCTTTTGTTGATGGCTTACGTGGCGACATAGTACCCTCCTTATTGACCAGTGGTTAACAATAAGTATAAAAGCACTTTCATCTTTTGGCAATAGCTACACAAAAATATAGTAACTCAAAAAACAACCCCGTACTACTTAAGAGTAGGGGGCTGTTTCTAACGATATTAAATAAGGCCCTTCACAACTTTTGAAATAACAGCGCCTTCAGCTTGACCAGTTAATAAAGGTTTTGCAATTTTCATCGCTTCACCCATGTTCATTCCTTTTACAACGCCAGCTGCCACAAGCTTTTCTGCAATTTCTTCTTCAGTTAATTGCTTTGGTAAAAATGATTTTAACAGAACTAATTTTGCTTCTTCTTTTTCAATTAAGTCAGCTCGACCTGCATTTTGAGCGCCCTCAAGAGCCTGATTTGTTTGCTTTACTTCACGATTTATAATAGCCATTTCCTCTTCAGGCGATAAAGCTACTCCCTTTTCTTTTTCAGCTAAATCTAGAGCAGATTTCAAAAGCGTTAATACGCCTTTTGCTAATACATCCTTTTCTTTCATTGCCTTTTTTAATTGTTCAAATACCTCTGTTTTTAACAATCTTTTTCACTCCTTTGTGACATTTATTATACCATAAAAAAATACCGTAACCTTAAGGGATACGGTAGCATGTGTCACAGAATTATGCCGAGGCATAACTGATATTATTTTACTTGTTTAAGCATAGATACTTCAGCTTTTGTCGTTATTAAATCCGATGATAAAATATCAAATTTTGCATCTACAAGATCAATTTTTCGACTTAAATTTTGTTCAACTTTGTCTAATCTTTTTTCCAACACTTCGTTTTTTTCTTCTAATCTCTTCTCAACTGCTTCGAGTTTTCCTTCTAATCTCTTCTCAACTGCTTCGATTTGTTGTTGAAGGTCCGATTTTATGTCTTGCATTTGCTTTGAAAGCTCTAAAATTGCTTGAAGAATCGTATGTTGGTTGACTTCTTGTTCCATTTTCGAGTTCCTCCGCTCTTTTATATTTATTACATTATCTATTAATTTCTCGTATTAATCACAATAAAAATAGGTAGAGTTACATAAGCAACTCTACCTGTCATTCTATCTACGATTTATCTCAAAGTCAAAGTATTAAGAGATGGAAATTATCAAGTATTCATCCGTTAATTTCACTTGATATAATCGCATCGCTTTATATTCCTGTATATGTCAACAGGTACTTACAATCACTTCTCAAATTGCCATGGCAAGAAGTATTTTACTCTACTTAAACTGACTACATTAGCAATATTTAGTGATTTATTAATCTCTGCCATTTACCCAATAAACAAAACCAATAACAGCTCCACCAATAATATTTCCTAGTGTTACAGGCAATAAATTTGAAATGGCTCCACCAAACGATACTAGTTCACCATGAGGTATGAAAAGAGCAAGAGAAAACAATGTCATATTTGCTATACAGTGCTCAAATCCTATTGTGACAAAAGGGAAAATACAGCAGAAAATCATCGCTAATTTTCCTGCCTCTGTTTTCAATTTATACGTACACCATACGGCCAAGCATACAAGTAAATTACATAAAATACCTCGCAATAAAAGCTCAACGAAACTAGCATTCATCTTAGCTGTAGCAAGCTTTTCAATGTAAGCTGCTGTGTCTCCAACTGCTAACCCCGAGTAAAAAAATAATGCGGCTGCTAAAAGAGAACCAAAGAAATTTCCTATGTAACTAAACGACCAAATGCCCAACATCTCTAATGGCGATGATTTTTTTGATAGTGTACTAACCGTTAAAACTAGATTATCACCAGTAAATAAATTTGCCCCAGCCATCATAACCATACTAAGCGCCACACCAAATGCTAATCCTTGTAAGATTTTCATACTTGGTACCTCAGTCGGACTTAATAAGCCGCCAATAGTAGTGATGAGCAAAATTCCAAATCCGATAAAAAGTCCGCCAAAAATAGCTAATAATAAATAATTAGCAGACTTATGCTTCATCATGTTAATTTTTGTTTCAGCAGTTATACAAACTGAAGAAATTGTTTCTTTCATACTTTCATCTCCCAAATAACATCAAGCTAACTTAATAGCTCTTTTTTACCGTTGATCTCAAGTAGTCACCTAGTTACCACTCAAACCAACTTTTATACAAGGCTACATTTTAACAAATATTATTCCAAAATATCGTTAATTAGCAAATTTAAAGTAAATCCCTCCAAACAAACATATATTTATGCACTTTAAAGATTACTTTAAACCTACTATTAGTTCATTTGGATTAAAAAAATTTAATTAATCAAAAATAATGAAGGAATTTCTTTCTGATAAGACGTCAATTTGTGTTACACTCGACTCACTTTCGCATAGCCCCAGGAAAAATTAATGTGTAGATATGATTCATCATTTTTTTCTATCATTAGATTCAATCTTTCTATCAGGCACTTTATTGCTTCAATGGATTTATCATGATACAATTCCATTAATTCCTATAAAACAAGTAAGATAAGTAGGTTAAATTAAAGGGGTTGATTGTGATGGGTCAAATTGTAACGAATAAGATCAAACAATCTATTACAGAATTAATCGGTCATACACCACTATTAGCATTAAATCAGTATATAAAAGAGCAACAGCTAGAAGCCGAAATTATCGTAAAACTAGAGTATTTTAATCCTGCTAATAGTGTGAAGGACCGTGTTGCTAAAGCGTTGATTGAGGATGCTGAAGCTCGTGGTGTATTAACAAAAGATAAAACAATAATCGAAACAACAAGTGGCAATACTGGTATTGGTCTAGCAGCAATTGCAGCAGCAAAAGGCTATAAGCTTCGAATTTACATGCAGGATGGTGTTAGTGAAGAGCGCACAAAGGCTGTAAAGGCATACGGAGCGGAGGTTGTCCCTTTTTCAGATGTCCCAGAAATGGTAGCTGCTTTTGAGGAAACAGAGGGTGACTTTGTTGAAACGAATAAAGTATTTCGAGAAACGGTCGTTGAACAAGAAGAAAATGTTGTGTTTTTAAATCAGTTAAATAATGATGCCAACCCAAATGTTCATAGGTTAACTACTGGTCCTGAGATTTGGGAGGATACGGACGGACAAATTGATATCTTTGTGGCAGCAATCGGCACAGGGGGTACGATAAGTGGTGCTGGAGCATACTTAAAATCTAAAAATCCAGTTATTCAGATCATTGGTGTAGAGCCTGCTGTTAATTCCATTGCTACCGTTCATAATCCAGATATCATTGAAATCACAGGTGTTCACCGCTTCTCCGATGCTGACGAGGTCCGTGTACCATCGAATGTTCATTTAGATATAATTGATGAAGTACTTGAGGTAGAAACTACACAAGCTTATGAGGCTGCACGCGCAGTTGCAAAATCAGATGGTATATTAGTAGGTACTTCATCAGGTGCTGCTATATTTGCCGCCACAGCTCTTGCAAAACGTGCAGAGAACAAAGGAAAACGAATTGTCGTTATCCTACCTGATACTGGTCTACGATATTTATCAACTGATTTATTTTAGAATCACAGTAAGCTTAGATTTTTTTGGCAAATCATACTTATAAGGAAAGATGCTGGGACAAAAGTGTTTCAGCTAACAAAAATACCGAACTAGCTCAATGAAACGCTCATGAAGTGTTTCGGGATAGTTCGGTCTTTCTATTTATTTATAACTTGTTAAAAAAATCTTTCCTTTAGTAGTTTTAGATGAGTCAACAGCCGTTATCGCCTTATTAATGTCTAACAAATCATAATGAGAATCCACCGTCATCATTTTTAACTTTCCACTATTAACTAGATGGATTAAATGCTGAAATGTACGTTGCCATCTTCCCACCGATACTTGCCTATTCCAATGACGCAAATGGAACATATTTACATTTACATTTGCCTCTTTAACGATTCTCTGCCAATTCACTTGCACACCTGATAAAAGACCAATGGCTAAAAAGTCCCCTCCAGATTTCAGACAAAAAGCAAGGTCATTGCCAGCTGTCCCCCCAATAGAATCAATAGCAGCATTAGCGCCCCGACCATTTGTTAGTTCCATTACTGTCTCATAAAGCGGTGCTTTTGAAGTATCTATTACATAGGAAGCACCAAGCTGAATTAAATCGTCAGTATGTCTATTATTTCTCGTAACCGCGATTAATTGAAAACCTAACAATTTTGCTAGCTGAGCAAATATGTGTCCAATTGCGGACCCGCAAGCATTGACTATTAAAACATCATTTGGCTGCAATTGTAATATGTCTGTACATGTTACCCAAGCTGTCATTGGGTTGATATACATTTGTGCTGCAGTAAAATCATCTATAGTATCTGGAATGGGTACTGCGAATTCTACGCTTGTTTTTACAATTTCCTGCCAAGTTCCTTCCCCTCGCAAAGGTAATACACGCTTTCCGATAAGATTCTGAGAAACACACGGGCCTACATCCTCTACAATACCTACCCCTTCATAGCCAGGAATATTTGGCAAAGAAATTCGATGGGCATAACTCCCCCATATTGGGATTAAATCAGAAGGGTTAATAGGGCGTGCCAGCATTCGAACAAGAATTTCTTGTTCTTGAGGAGGTTGAATCATTTTATTTTCAAACTTCAAAACTTCCCGAGGGCTTCCAAATTCATATAATTTAATGCTTTTTGCTTTCAAAAAATTAACTCCTTTATATAGCAGTTTTGTGACTACTCCAAAATGAAACCTTCCGAGGAGCTTTCTCATCCTCACCGAGCGTTCCAGCCTGTTGTTGGGTGTAATCCTATATATTCCTCTATTGTTGGATTTGCTTCACTTAAGGAGACTGGTCGTAAAACATCTCCTTTGTACTTGTGATCTTTACTATACTTTCTACCATCTGGTGCGTTTTTTTGTAGCACAATTCGTTCTCCGGCAATATCGATCGTTGCTGTTGCAAATACCACAAAGAAAAATTGTTGTGCATGATGGTGATAATGATTTACCTCAACTGTTTTAGCAGCCATAAGCTCATAAATAATACTGAGATCATTATTTCACTAAATGCCATCCATCCTGTTGATCTCCCTATATTTAATGTTCTGTATACTGTTTGCTAATTTTCAAAGCTGATCTACCTGAATTCTTAATTCTTATGGATATTTACCTGATAATTCTATAAAATATAAATAAGGGTAATAACTTTTAAAAATCCTAAGCTGTAAGGAGTGAGAACGTTGAATATCCAAAAACAATTGTTGGGCACTGTTCTCGGATATATGCTTGCTATCGTAATTGCATACATCTTTTTCGATTATTTTTCTTGGTCGTTTACTCTAGGTTCTTTTATAGGTATTTGTTTATTTGCTCTAATTTTAATGTTCATCAAAAGGGGATAAATTCCCTACTCATAATGTAATTAAATACTTTTTCGAATTTGTTTGCGCTCATAATTTCATATGAAATAAACTGACCATTGTAAAATAGACCAAAGGTCGTCCATATGATAGGTGCATTCTGTGCTTCATCTTTCGCCATTAGTTGATATGTATGAAAAGGAATGCCCCTTTTCTCTTCTATATTTTTCAAATCATCTATAATACCAACTGCAAACGGGCATTGGGCCAGCATAAATTTGAATATAATTCACTTTACCACCCGCTTCTTTACCTACAAAAATTAATCCTGCTATTGTATAGTTCATCACCAAACTTATAACGTGACACACATTTTAACGAATGCCATCCCAAACTTTTATGATAACCCTATTTTATTATATCGAAGGTAGATAACGGATAGTAATTTCTTTTCTTTATTACTATTATCTAAAATTTACCGCAAATGTGAACAATCGAAAACGGAACATTATTAGAATGAGAATAGCCACCATATAATTTGGAAGCGAAATTTCCCATTATAAAAGAGGAGGAAAAATGTATGCAATATAAAATCTTACAGGAGCAAAATGAACATAAAAAATCTTTAATTAATAAAAAGCTTTACGAATACAATTTAAAACACTTTCCAAAAGATTTAAGAGGCCGATATCAAGCAATCAACCTCTTCATTACAGATGAAAATGACCAAGTCCGTGGTGGCATATTGGGAGAAATTTGTTGGAATTGGTTAGAGATACATACACTTATGATCGATGAGGAAATTCGCGGATTAGGTTATGGCTCTAAATTATTAGTAGAAATCGAACAAATAGCTTTGAATAACAACTGTGATTTCATAAAGGTCGATACTTTAAGTTTTCAGGCTTTAGATTTTTATGAAAATCACGGATATCAAGTTTACGGTACATTGGACAATGTTGGACGGGATTATAAGCACTACTATTTAAAAAAGGATCTTTCATAAAAATCTCCTAAAGGAACTTCCTATCTAACTAAAATAATAAATAATCCTCTATATAAAGTATCAAAAAGTTGTAGTTGTAATCATTTAGTCTTCATTATGTTTTACAATTACAACTTATTTAATGAATATATATCGTGAGTTTTATTAAAAACAAACGATTCCTTTTCCTTCATTAAGCCATTTTTTTCAGCCACACGAATAGAAGCTCCATTTTTTGGATCAATAATACTTATTAATTTTTCTTGTCCCAAATGTGCAAATCCATATTCCACACAACCTTTAGCTGCTTCAGTTGCATATCCTTTAGACCAATATTTTTTATGAATATGGTAGCCCACTTCAACTTCATTTTTTCCATCAACGATTTGTTTAACAAGGCCGCAATCTCCAATTAATTCTTTTGATTCTTTTAAACAGACAGCCCATAAACCATAACCATCTTCTCGATATCTTTGTTTATTTTTCTCAATCCAATTTTTAGTTTGTTCTAAGTTAAATGAGGATGGATAATATTTCATTGTTTCAGCATCTGAAAAAATTGTGTAAAGGACAGAAATATCCTCATCATTAAATTCTCGTAATTCTAGCCTTTCTGTTTCTATAATTATCAAAATAATTTCCTCCTTAAATCGTTTTCTCTTATTCTAAGTTTATAACAATCCATAACAGACTTGTGCAAATTTGTGGACTTAATTTATTTTCAAGGTTTATGTAAGAATTAGGTCTCTTAGGAATATATTTAAGGTAAATAAAACGATGCTCTCTTAACTATCTTTCAAGTGATGGCTCATTAACCATTAAACTGATGGAGGGACAGTACATGCACCTACAAAGTAAATCGTCTTGGTTACTTATATTATTAACTCTAGTAGCGGTTATTTCAGTCTATTCTTTGATAGATTCACCAAAACAATCAAAAGAGGAGATTACATTTAAAAAAAATGCAGATCAAAAAGAAACTTTACAGAATGTGACAAAAGAAGTTTCCTCTCCAAGCTCTTTATTTGAAGAAACGCGCCTACAAGTTAGTAATGAACGAAATCAACTTCGCCAAAAATTAACTCGAAAAATTACATCAGATGGGTATTTTGCTGAAGAAAAAAACAAGGCAGCTATTGAAATTGATACTCTCAATAAAGAAGAATCCACAGAAACAATGCTTGAGATGCAAATTAAGTCACTAGGCTATCCCGATGCTTTAGTAAGAATAGAAGGCAAAAAAGTTTCTGTAACAGTGATGGCAAAGGAACTATCTAAATATTCCGCAAACGGAATTATCTATCTGGTAATAAAAGAATGCGAGGATGCTAATGTGCAAGTTAAATTTGGCGCTAATAATTATTAAAGACTAGAGAAAAATGGTATTCAATATATAAACAAACGTTACTTACGACATGTAGAGATTTTTTTGATAGCATGCCCCCTTCTCCCAATAGAAACAACAACATTAAGTCGCTCAAAATGAGAGGCTTTTTTCATCGTTTAAAAATAAAGAAATAATTATAAAGTTTATAGCCCTTCTCACTTCCCTTCTTCAACATATCATAGCGATGAAAGGAGGGAAATTTGTGTGCAAAAATAATTGTAATCGTTCATCAGCAAGTAAAGATTGTAATAACTTAGGACCATTTGTGGCCACAGATATCAATTGTATCAATTCAAAAATTGGGAATGGCAGAGAAAATCAAGGTGGTTCAATAATTCCCTTCTCCTCTGGACGACAAACAGTCGTTGAAAATATACTTGGCAATAGACTTGCTAGTCTCATAGGGTTTGGTTCGGCTGTAGACCTTGTACCTCTTGCAAATAATACGATTAATTTAACCGGACTTTTAAGTGAAGCCTTCACCGTCCCACGTGACGGGAATATAACTGCTATTTCAGCCTCATATAATGCACTTGCTGGGCAGGTAGAATCAGGATCTGTGACAATCCGTGCTCAAATTTTTCTTGCACCTGTAGGAAGTAATACTTTTACTGGTACAAGTGCTAGCGTTGATTTAGTTCCATCTATTACAGAACCTATACCCGTAGGCCTTTTAGTATTTGCATCGGCTACTATCTCACCCGTACCAGTAACTGCAGGTGATCGTTTATTAATGGTATTTTATATTTCATCGGTACCAGGAGAAACTGCCGTTGACATTATTCTTGGTAATGCGAGTGCAGGAATTAATATTGTATAAAAACAACACCCCTTTCCTCTAGCCAGTAATTGAACGGTACAGGGCTCTCTCTATGCGCTTCGTCCTCCACAGATGATATTTCAATTGTCTAATTAATTACTCGTTTTAAGCTTTTCCATAAGCCCCTGCAAATACAGCTCTTAATGTACTAGCAATCGTTAGTATACCTTCTTTTTATCCATAGTAATTTTGACTATGACTACTTAGGAACAATAAATATCCTACTTATTGTCTTGCTTTTTGCCTTACTTACGTTATATGTACAGGGTTACTTCTTAAATAGTAGCTAAAGAACAACCGAAATTATTTTTAAAAAGTATGATACTAGAGAAAAAGATGAACTTACATTGCTCCGTAACAAGTTTAGACCGTATGATGAATAAACACAAAAAGGCCAGGTACTCATATGTTATGAGCGCCTGGTCAACAGTTGTTCATTGGATATAGTCTTTACTATCACTATCAATAGTCTTAATAGATTTTGCTAGCGTGAATTAAATTTGTTTTTCGAACCTTTTAAGAGCGTCAGACATTCTGTTAATAATCTCTTCAACCTGTTGGCTTGTAATAATAAGCGGTGGAGCAAGAGCAACCGTATTTGTTCCCTTCCAATCGAAGTAACGCAATTGTAGCCCTAAGTCCATGCATATATCTGTATACAGAGCTGCGGCGTGTACCGATGGATCAAATGCGATGCCGTTTTCAGGATCTTTAACTAGCTCAATACCGGCAAGTAGACCAAGACCTCTTACATTCGTTATATGTTTATGATTACTTTCGAGAAACTTAAGTCCTTTTAATAATTGTTCACCGCGAAGTCTACTATTCTCAACAATTTGATCCCTTTCTAATATCTCAAGTGTCTTTAAACCAACCGCGCAAGCCATTGGATGTCCACTGTATGTGAATCCATGGAACATCATTTCATCTGATTGAATAAATGCTTCTCTTACATGCTCTCTCATAATTACGGCACCCAAGTGTGCGTAGCCACTTGAGATTCCTTTTGCAACACATAGAAAGTCCGGAACAATGTTCCAATTATCAACACCAAAGGTCTTTCCAGTTCTTCCAAACCCACAAATCACCTCATCTGCAATAAGCAAAATGTTGTGTTCGTCGCAAAGTTTGCGAACAGCTTGAAGGTATCCGTCAGGAGGGAACCTTACCCCGCCTGCTCCTTGGATTGGCTCCAGAATGACAGCGGCTATGTTGTCGGATCCTTCTGATTCAATTATCCCACGAATCGAACGCGAGTAATTTGGATCACTTTTATCACCAAGCTCTGCATTCAAAACATGCGCTGCAGCTGTAAGGAAGTTCGGAGCATTGGAGTTCGTAAATTTGTTGAATCCCTCGATTCCTGTAGCACTTGTGGCTCCTACTGTAACCCCATGGAATGACTGTTCAAGAGAAATAATTTTTGTTTTCTCTGGCTGACCTTTTACTTTCCAATAAAAACGGGCTAGTTTAAATGCAGTATCATTAGATTCCGAACCTCCCGATGTGAAGAAGCAAACATTCAAATCACCAGGTGCTAACGAGGCCACTTTCTGTGCTAAAAGGATAGCGGGCTCATTGGATTGTCCGCTGAATGAAGAGCTGTAAGAAAGTTTTAACATCTGCTGTTTTGCTACCTCAGCAAGCTCTTCATTTCCATAGCCAAGATTAACATTCCAAAGCATCGAAACCCCATCAATACGCTCTTTCCCCTCTATGTCTTTCAGATAAATTCCTTTACCTTCTGTAAAGATTGTTGAAGGCCCTGATAAATAATGAGCTCTTGGTGGTGTAGTCGGATGCAAATAATGCTTTTTATCAAGCTCTGATAATTCCAATTTGCTTAGGTTATTCCGTTTTGTAACGTATTGCATATTTTATTCCTCCTTTAATAGACAAATATAATTAACTTTCCTAACTAGTTGTCCTATCAATAAAGCCTTTGTTAATTCATTTAGCTAATGCTCTGAGTAGGTATAAAAATTGTTATTTTATTTAACTAATATTCTGCCCTTCTATATCTGTTAAGAGTTTCTTGGATTCTTTTGAATACATGGATCGAATCGCGAAATAACAAACACCAATTCCCATCCAAGTAAATCCAACTATTTTTCCAGCTGTTGAAAGCCCCCACAAAATATAAAGACAAACTGACATCCCAATTAATGGAACAATCAAATGTTTAACGATATTTTTTTGCTTATTTTTTAAATAATAATGATTAATTACACAAATATTCACGAAAGCAAATCCTAATAATCCACCAAATGCAACTAAGTCGGAGACAATTTGCAAATCCAAAGATACTGCACCAATAACTCCGATGATTGACATTAATAAAATATTATTCATCGGTGTTTTATACTTTGGATGGATATAGCTAAAAAATTTTTGAGGGATGACATTGTCACGTCCCATCCCCAAGAGCAGACGACTTGAAGCTGATTGGCTTGCTAAGGCGCTTGCAATTCCAGATGCGATAATCGTAAATGTAATAAAAGTCTGAAGAAACCCGCCCCCTATCGTCTCTAAAATGTTGAAGAAGGCTGTGTCGGGATTATCAATGGTTAAATAATTTCCTACAAGAATCACTGCTAAATAAGTGACGGAAACATAAAATACCGTTTGAATGACACAGGTAAACATAATGGCCAAACCAATTTTATTCCCCGCTACGTTCGTCTCTTCAGCTAAGGTTGTTATAGCATCAAAACCTAGGTAAGCGACAATAACAATAGCTGCCCCGCCAATAACTGCTCCTATTGAAAATGAATCACCATCATAAATTGCCTTATAGCTTATTAAAGATAACTCACCCGTTATAATAAAGTGACTTGCGCTGAAAACGAAGGCAATCACCGAAGAGCACTAAAACTGAATTCAACTTAGTCGCTATATCAATTCCAATTATATTTACAATCGTGATTGGGATAGCGAAAATGAGAACCCAACCCCAAACCGGAATACTTGGTACAAGGGCGTTTGCAAAACTTGCACTGATCAAAAAAGTTAGCATGGGTATCAACAGATAATCAAGGAGCATTCCCCATCCAGCTATAAATCCTATTTTAGGGTGTAGCGCTTGATGGGCGTAGGTATAGGTTGAGCCCGCAACTGGGTAAGCTTCAACCATTTTACCGAAACTGTACGCCGTAAATAACATTGCAACAAAACCAAGAACATATGAGAGGACAGAATGGCCCTGAGATACCAAAGTGATAATTCCAAACATTGACATCGCTGCAACTGGTGCCATAAAGCCAAGACCAAAAATAACTAAATCACGCATCTTTAAACTTCTTTTTAGACTTTGCCCATCTGATAAAATTTGAATGTTCTCTACTGATTTTTGTGTTTCTATAATCCCTACCCCCATTGGCGTTATTATAATTTTGTTATTTATACAAAGCGTTATCCTCCATATTCAAACCTTTTCATTCAAGTCAACTCAGGCATACTTTGTCTAACTGTACATTTCCAGTTCTGGGGTTAATAGACTCAAACGTTCTGCCTAACACAGCCTCAACCCAATCACCATTAATAAACAGTTGATATTTCGTCATTCATCTGACTCCCCCTCTTTCGTTTTGTTTATTGCCATTTTTTCCTACGAACTGTAGTAGGAACAATAAGCATTCTTAATATTAATTACAGATTATCAGATGAAGATCATTTAATATTGTAAAAACCGGAACATTCTAAATTTTTACTCATGAATTGTTCCAATATGCTCATGCCAGGCGCACGTAAAAAGCAATTACTTAAATAAGTAATTGCTTTAGCAATACAAACATTATTTAGCTGGTTTTCAGGCAACTTTTTTGCCCAGTTAATTGATAAGGTGTCATGCATCCAAAATTCCGAAACTCATGAATCAAATGGGCTTGGTCATAATAACCATTCTCATAAATAACATCATTTAACGTAAAGTGGGTTGTCCTTAGAAGCATATTTAGTGATGATTGAAATCTTACTATTTGGCTAAATAATTTTGGGGAAATTCCAATATGGTCTTCAAATTGTTTTCTTAAATATCTAGTTGAATATCCTACTTCTTCTGCAAGTTGAGTTATGGTAATATTACCTCTTGTCGCGTATATATTATATAATGCTTGTTTTATTAGTTTTGTTGATTTATCCATCTCAAAAATTTGGTTTTCCAATATTTCATTGAATATATTGACTCTCTCCACAAAACTTTCGTCGGTTACTACCCTTTCTAAAATATTCGTATTTACAGGAAACATTTCATTTAAGGAAATTTCTTTATCTGTAAGGTCTTTTATACCGAATTTTATTTTCTTAATATCTAGACATGGCAGAAAACGCATACCAAAGTATGTACTGTTCGGGAGAAGGTTAATCACTCTACTTTTAGTAACGCTTCCACAAATATTACCGTAATGCTGATCACAATTAATGAGAATATCGATACACCCATCCGGGATAACAGAAATTTGACTACTTACCCCTCCCATTTTAAATTGATAAAACAGAATAGATGGTTGGTTTGGTTTAATTCTAACTTTTTGTTCAATATAGTAATCTGTCTGAAATTCAAAGTCAGGCTGAGACGGCAAGTAACTAATTATTTTCGAATTTAAAGAACTAATCACTTATACCCCCTTTAACACATATTAGTAAGCGCTTACAAATCGATACTTAATATATCCTCGATTAATCAAGTAACAGCCAAATCAACGATTTACTACTTTTCTTACAGAAAGTAAGTGTAAGTAGTTATTTCGCAATTATTAACGGTTGGTCCTCATCTACGTCTACTCTCTGGCTCTCTATTTACAGATTTTCCGAAACGAGAAAGCGCATGCAGGGTGTAGCTCGTTCGGAAAATCTGTAATTTGAATTTCACTGTAATCCTAAAACGGATAATCTAATTTACTCGTCTGTACAGATACCCATTTCGCAACAGTAAACTCCTCTACAATCCATTCATATCCAAAACGTCCAATTCCACTTTGTTTCACTCCACCAAATGGAACATTTCCTTCTAGCACTGCAGGCATATCATTTATATGTGTTGTACCAGATTCGATCTCAAGGGCTAATCTTTCCCCTCTTTCTAAGTCACTAGTCATAATGGAAGAGGATAATCCATATTCCGTGTCATTAGCAAAACGAATGGCCTCTTCATCACTTTCAGCCGGAATAATTTGTGCAACAGGACCGAAGATTTCACAAGATGCAAGACTTGAATCATTTGGTACGTCAACAAATACAAATGGAGAAATAACATTCCCTGTACGGTCACCTTCTATAGCAACTTTTAATCCACTTTCCTTTGCTTTATTAACTAAATCCATAATTTTATCAGCTTGTTTTTCATTTATAACAGGTCCAATAATTGTGTTAGGGTCCTTGGGGTCTCCTACTGTTAATCCCTTTACTTTTTCTACGTATCTAGCAACAAATTCATCATAAATATCTCTATTAACAATAATTCGGTTTGTTATCGCACAGATTTGGCCACTATGCAGAAATTTCCCGAAGATGGCAACTTTCACTGCTTGTTCAACGTTGGCATCTCTTAAAACTACTAAAGGATTATTGCCTCCAAGTTCTAATGCCATTTGCTTTAATGTTCCGCCTGTTACCTTATTAATATGTTTTCCTACTGCAGTCGATCCTGTAAAACTGATAAACGAAGAATTCGTATTTAACAGGAATTCATCTCCTGATTCTTGAAGATCAGTTAAAATTGAATTAAACACTCCAGCTGGAAGTCCTGCTTCTTCGAAAGCCTTTGCAAAAACTTGTCCACCAACTATTCCAACTTGGAGATCTGGTTTATGAACAACACTGTTCCCGAGAGCAATGGCAGGGAAAATTGTTCTTGTTGCCATGTTAAATGGAAAGTTAAAAGGCGTGATGGACGTAATAACACCTAAAGGTAATCGATATACACGATTAACCTTTCCTGGCGTAGTAGATACGTAATTTTTGGGTGTGTATATTTCATCAACCATATTAATAGAATCTTTTATGTCATTAACCCCAAAGCCAAACTCAATATGAGCTTTAAGTAGTGTTCCACCTGTTTCTCGTGTAATTAATTCCAAAATATGCTCTTTATTTTTCTCTAAATAGTCTAATGCTTTTGTTAAAACCTCTCTTCTTTGTTCTGGAGTAGATTTAGCCCATTCCTTTTGTGCTGCTTTTGCTTTGTGATAAGCGTCTTTTATTTGCTCTATATTCGCTAATTCTACAGATGTAATAGTTGACTGATCATACGGATCCTTTATTGAATAAATTCTTTTACTCCCCCCCTCTACCCATTGACCTCCAATATAACTTTTGTTTATTTTACTTGCCCATTCAATGCAGTTCACATCTAAAGCCTGATTCTTTATCATTTAAAGGCCCCTTTCTGAAATGAAAATCTAAACTTAACGCGATGTAACCTAAATTGTAAGCGATATCAATTGTTTTTTTATTGTAAAAAGCGGAACTACTCTTACAAACTAAATTATTTACCCTAAGCAAAAGTTCTGAGCAAATGGTTTTTATATAACTTCTGTTTTCTTTTTATAGTCCTGTCCACATTGTATTTCCCATTTTTTCCCTTCATTAACGAATCCTCCTGAATGTTGTCTTGATATAATGGCTCATACCCTCTGAAAAATGTCGACTATGAGCCTTTTAATCAATGAAACAACAGTAATGAAGATCTTAGATTAAAAATCTAGAGAACTTCTTTTAGCCAAATTTAAATCTATTACCTTTAACGCAGATTGACTTTCAGCCTTCTTACTTATTAAAACGCTTATGAATATTGTTATACTTGTAAGTACCTTCCTCACTGAATTCAATCAATTCCATAGATAATGCCAGATATCGTCTAGAAAATAAATCAGCAAAATGATCCTTGATTACTTCGAATAGTTCGTCACAAGTTTCTTTCTTATTTTCAGTCGATCTCCCCGCCCCAATTTTTAATATAGCATGAACAAATGCATCATCTTCCGCTCCATCTGCTACTCGGTAATTTTGAAGTTCTACTGCTCTTGATCGAATTCCTCCAGTCGGAAAAAGATTACTACGGCTAATCAAAATATCATTCACTTTTTTAAGCAAATTCGGAATGTCTGCTTCTTTCTTTATATTATCGGTATACTCAACAATAAAATGCGGCATGTATTTTCACCCTTTCACTGACTAAAAATAGCGTTATCACTTTTAGTTCTTAAGAAATGTTTTTCACTAATAATGGTATTTACTAGTCGTCCCACTCCTTCAATTTCAGTAATGACTTCATCTCCTTCCTTTGTATCAGCTAAGCCCTCAGGCGTACCAGTAAGGATAATGTCGTTTTTATTTAATGTCATAAAACTACTTAAATACTCAATTAATTGAGGAATATTAAAAATCATATCTTTCGTTGTGCCTTCCTGCGTAACTTTTCCATTTACATAAGTACGCAATGTAAGATTCATAGGATCTTCAATATCTTGTGCATCGACTAGCCATGGACCAATTGGTGTACAAGTATCTCTATTCTTTACTTTTAAGTTCGGACGATAATAGTTTTCTAAATAGTCACGGATGGCATAGTCATTTGCAACGGTATATCCTGCTACATAATCATATGCATCTTCTCGTTTAATGTTAGTCCCGGAACGCCCAATGACAACTGCAAGTTCACATTCGTAATGCATATTGGTAGCTTCATCCGGTCGGTAAGTCTGACCTCGATGACCGATAAAAGTATTAGGACCTTTTAGAAAAACTAAAGGTTCAGTTGGTGCTTGAAAAGCAAGTTCCTTTGCATGATCTGCATAATTTAGTCCTAAAGCAAAAACAGTTCTAGGTTGGACAGGCGGTAGCCAGACCACTTCCTCCTCAGAAACAATTTGTCCATTATCTAGTTTAAGATGACCGTCATCTGTTTCAATTGCGTGATGAACGACATCCTGAAATACTACACGTGCATGTTTCATAATAATCGCGCTCCTTTTAAAACAATGAGATTCTCATTCAACTGTATTTTCCAAATAACCGATTCCATCGATTTCAATTCGTACTCGATCTCCCTTTTTAACAAGCGGAGGATTTTCAGGTACCCCAATCAGTAAAACATCTCCCTCATACAGCGTCATAAATTCAGAAATTTCAGAAATCAATTGCGATACAGGACGAATTAAATTAGCCGTTGTATTCTTTTGTTTTAATTCATCGTTAACGAATACAGTAATTGTCAACTTATCAGGGTCAACGATTGCATCTCGTTCAATAATCCATGGACCTACAGGGCAAAAGTTATCTCTTGCTTTTTGCTTAATAGCTGGTCGATAAAAACTCTCATGTGGAATACTCACATCATTTACAATGGTGTATCCTAATACATGATTTAAAGCTTTTTCTTCTGTTACACGAGTAGCATCTTTTCCAATGACAATGCCTAATGAGGCACCTACTTGCAGATGAGACGTATCCTCGGGTAATGGAATTGAAGACTTAAATCCAGTAATGGTGTTCACCGGTTTTATATATAAGACAGGCGCTTTGGGAGGTTGTTTATAAGGTTCGTTCGTTAACGATGAACCTAATGCTTTAAGCTCGCCACTATAATTTAATAAAGCCCCATATACTGTACCTGAAATCGGCGCCTCTAAAGAGGACTGCTCTACTGTTAAATTTCTATCACCGAGAATAATTGTATTGCTTTGAGGATCTACTTCCACTTCTTTTGCGTGAAGGGTTTCACTAAATTTAATAATTGCCTTACTCATAACAATTCACTCCTCTCATAAACTCGTAAATTCTTCTGATGATTACTTAAACACTAATGATTAACTACACCTTTAACATCATTACCTATATTTGACTTAACGATAATTTCCGAAAAATTATCCTCTACATTTTTTGACTTGCGGGCCCCTATTAATGTACCAATATAGCAGCCTAAGAAACCTAGCGGTATAGAAAGAATTCCTGGTGATGCAAGAGGGAAAATAGGATTACCAGTAAATAAAGCTACACCTGGTTCTGGATTCCAAACATTTGGACTCAACATGACCAGACCAATCGTGCTAATTAATCCTATAAGCATCCCAAATATTGCTCCAGTTTTGTTGAATTTTCTCCAAAAAATAGTTAATAAAATAACTGGTAAATTCGAACTCGCTGCTAATGTTAGAGCGATTGATGCTACAAAGGCAACATTGAAATTTTGAAGAAATAGTGATAAGGAAATGGCGATAGCAGTGATGAGAATCGATGCAAGACGTACCATAAACATTTGCTGTTTTTCGGTTGCCTTCCCGTCTTTTAAAATTTCGTTATAAAAGTCATGGGAAAATGCTGTTGCTCCCGTAACCACAATTCCAGCGACAACTGCGAGAATCGTAGCAAAAGAAACCGCAGAAATGAAAGCAAACATAAAATCTCCGCCAATATACCTTGCTAATAACGGCGCTGCCATATTCCCTGCTGGGTTAGCCTCTATAATATTCGAAGTTCCAACTAGCTTTGCTGCTCCAAACCCAAGGAAAATGACCATAATATGGAATAGCCCCATGATCCACATAAGCCAAACAACTGACTTTCTGGCAACCTGAGCATTAGGTACAGTTAAAAAGCGAACTAATACATGGGGTAGACCCGCTGTCCCAAGAATGAGCCCAAGAGTTAAAGAAGCTGCATCCCAACCATTTTTATATTTTAAACCAGGATTTAAGAAATCAATTCCAAAAGGAGTGGCTGTTTTCATATCAGTAAAAATGCCAATAAAATTAAAATTAAATTTCCACATAACCATTACAAACATAATAAAGGTTCCACCTACTAAAAGAACGGCTTTAATAATTTGAACCCAGCTTGTTGCGGTCATTCCTCCAAACAAAACAAAAGCTAACATAGCAACACCAACAATAAGGACTGAAGTATTATACGGAATGCCTAATAATAATTTGAATAAAGCTCCTGCAGCAACAAGCTGTGCAAGCATATAAAAAACTGAGATGATTATTGTATTGAAGGCTGTTACACCTCGTACTTGTTTAAACTTAAATCGAGCAGTAATCATATCACCTAACGTATATTTCCCAAGATTCCTTAATGGTTCTGCAACTAAAAATAAAATGACAAGAAAAGAAACTAGGGCACCGTACATAAGGAAAAATCCGTCATATCCCGTTAAAGAAAAGGCTCCAATTAACCCCAAAAAGGTAGATGCAGACATAAAGTCTCCAGCTAAAGCAAGCCCATTTTGTCTAGCAGTCAGACCACCTCCAGCTGTATAGAATGAACCCGCCGTTTTTGTTTTTTTGGAAGCATAGTACGTAATGAAAAGTACCCCTATTGACATAAGTACAAAAAGAAGTATTAAATCCCATCCCATATGTCTACAGCCCCTCTTTTACTATGATTTGCTTTACTTTTTCGTCAAATTCAGCAGACTTCTTTACATAAACACTGCATACCCAAAATGACATGAAGATAATTGAAATACCGTAAATCCACGCTAACGTAATGTCTCCTATTACTTGGACGTTTAATATAGTTGTAAACAAGGCTAGGAATGGTAAAGCTAGAGAATATGCCAAATAAAAAATGGTGTATGAAATAATAAACTTTTTCTTATTTAAAAGTAGTTGTTTAAAATCCTCCGAAGTGGAAATTTTGTTATAATCTATTTGTTTGTTGTCTTGTTGTTCGATGTCTTGTTTTACACTACTCTGTTCTTTTACTAGCTCCAAATTGATAGCACCTCTTCCTAATAATTTAATAGGGTTCTTAAATGCTTCTAATTTTTCGATTTTTAATTTCTATTAAAAACTACTAGTTTTAGCTCTGTCATTTCCTCTACAGCATATTTTATTCCTTCTCTTCCAACTCCACTTTCCTTCACACCTCCATAAGGCATGTGATCTACACGAAACGTTGGAATATCATTAATCATTACGCCTCCAACATGAAGGTTTTCAGCTGCTGTTAACGCTGTATGAACATTATCTGTGTAGATTCCCGCTTGGAGACCATATCTCGAATCATTTACTTGCTCAATTGCTTCCTCTACTGTTTGAACTTTATTGATGATAACAATTGGAGCAAACACTTCTTGACACGAAACTTTTAAAGAAGAATCTGCATTTAATAATACTGTTGGCAATAGAATATTCCCTTTTGCGATTCCCCCGGTTGCTACTTCTGCTCCATGTTGTTTCGCTTCATGAATCCAATCTAAAGTACGTCCCACATCTTCTTTTGAAATAAGCGCTGAAACATCCGTACGTGGATCTAAAGGGTCACCAATCTTGAGTTGTTGAGTTTCTTCAACGAATTTTTGCACAAATGTTTCGTACAAACTTTCATGAATATAAATTCGTTGTAATGATATACATACTTGACCTTGGAAAGAAAAGGCTCCCTTCACACAACGATTAATAATTGAATCTATATCGATCCCTTTATCAATAATAACGGCAGCATTTGAACCCAGTTCTAATGTCACGCGCTTCAGTCCTGCTTTGTTTCGAATACCAATTCCAACAGCTGGGCTTCCCGTAAATGTAATAGCTGCAATTCTATCATCGGTCACGATTTTATCTCCCACGACTCTTCCGCTTCCAGTAATCACATTAAGAGCTCCATTAGGTAAACCAGCCTCCTGTAACAACTCTGCTAAAAAGAAAGAAGATAGTGGGGTTTGAGATGCTGGTTTTAATACAATTGTATTTCCTGCGGCAATGGCAGGACCTACTTTATGGGCAACTAAATTCATCGGGAAATTAAATGGAGTAATCGCTCCAATAACCCCAATAGGTTCTCGCACCGTATATGCAACTCGTTTTTCTCCACCTGGTGCAGCGTCCAATGGAATTGTTTCTCCATGAATTCGCTTTGCTTCTTCAGCTGCAAACTTATACGTTTGTATTGTCCGTTTCACTTCTTCGATCGCAGTAGCAATTGGTTTAGCTGCCTCTAAAGCGATAATTTCTGCAGCTTCATCTAAACGCTTCTCAAACAAACCTACCAAACGTTCCAAAATAGCTGCACGTTCGTGAGCTGGCATTTTCGCCATTACTGTTTTTGCACGACATGCAGCTTCGATTGCCTCATTCACTTCTTTTTCATTAGCCTTAGGAATATATGCAATAACATCTCCAGAGTATGGAGATGTTAGGGATGCATGTTCAGTGGCCTCTTGCCATTGACCATCAATGTATAAGTTTTTCTTTCTTGCTTGTACTTTTAAATTCATAGTCTACTCCTTTCTAGCTTTCTATTCATTAGATCACTAGCTCATCTTTTTTCATGTATTCATTCATTCCGTAGGACTCATTCTGCTTGCCATATTTATAATCTAGCCACTTTACCTTAATCCGCTTCTTGTATGGGTATACAGAACAATCTTTTAATTGTATTAATAATGAAGGGTGTTGCTCATTTATAGATATTTGGTGGCAGGTTCCATCATAATTATTACCATCTATTTCAACTTGAATATGGTAAATACCTGGTTTAGGCATTCGGTATCTCTTTTTTACTATTAATTTAAGAAACTGATGGTTGTTGTAAAAAAGGGAACTTTGATTTACTTCTCCATTAATTTCATAAAAATCGCCAAGGTACATAGGAATCTTTTGCACATGACCTTCATCAAGCAATTTTCGGATTGCTGTTGAACTAATTTTTTCATCATCATGTTGGATCTTTGGAACAGTCGTTACTTCCAAACTTCCGGGATTATACTCTGATAACGTTTTCATATTACCGAGTCCTTTATAGCCATAATGATAATCAAAGCCTGCTACAGCATGTATACATCCAAGTCCTATAATGTATTGTTCAACAAAATCGTTAGGAGAAAGACGAGCAAACTCAGGGCTAAACTCAACAACAAATAACTTCTCAACACCCAGCTTTTCAAACCGATCTTCTTTCAAAGGAAGCGGAGTTAAATAAGTCATTGGCTCCAAATGAGGAAAGAGTATATCTTTTGGGTGCGGATAAAACGTCATAACACCAAAGGCGCATTGTTTTTGCACAGCAATTCGTTTTGCTGTTTCAAGAATTCTTTGATGGCCGATGTGAACGCCATCAAAAAAACCAAGAGCCAAAACACAAGCTTCCATTTCAGTGAACTTTGATTTATCAATTGAACTTTTAATAGTAATTGTCTCCATCGTTTGCCCTCTCCTTTTATGTTAAGTTAACTGCGGTGCAGTGATCTGGCCATATTTTCCTGCAAAGAATGTCAGAGGGTTTCCTTCACGAAGAACAATTTCTTCCACTTCTCCAAGGAACAGTGTATGGTCACCAGCTACTTGCTTTCCATATACAGTGCATACAATATTAGCTAGTGCATCCTTTACTACCGAGATTTCGTTTAGGCGGTCAAATTCTGGTTCTCGCTTTTCTTTGATCTGGCCGGCGAATAACATGGAAATTTCTTGCTGGTCTTCCGATAAAATATTTACTGCAAATTTACCGGAACGGTTAATTTTATCGAGCATTTTTGCATTTTCTTTAATTGATATTAGTACGAGTTTTGGGTTTAGCGACACTGACATGAAGGCATTTGCTGTCATGCCATGTGGCTCTCCATCAATGTCCGTTGTAATAACTGTTACGCCCGTTGCAAATTTACCCATCGCATCTCGAAATGTACGATCATCCATTAAAATTCCTCCATTCCTTTTATTTAAATAACAAGCTCTGGTTTGCGCTGTGCTAGGTTTGGTGCTTTTGATTGAATTTGTTCATTCGTTTCAATATCTAAAAACGGAGATGTTTCATTAAACCAACTGTCCGGTGCTTTTGCCCCCCATAATGTTTGACGACGTGGGTCATTTAAATCCCATCGAATCGGCTCGAAGTCATTGTCACTTGTTAAGTAATCTCCGTTATACAGCTCTATGCGATATCCATCTGGATCTCTTAAATACAAGAAAAACGCATTGGATAAACCGTGGCGTGCTGGACCTCTTTCAATGTTCTCTGAATAACCAAGAGAAGCTAAAACATCGCAACAATGAATTAGAGCAAGTGGATCCGGTAGCCAGTAAGCAAAGTGATGAAGACGCGGACCATCTCCGTTCATAAAGGCTTGATCGTGCACGGTCTGTTTGCGATGGAGCCACGTAGCCCAGATACTTCCATCTTCTATAGTTGTATATTCAGAACATGCAAAGCCTAGCTCGTTGATAAAGAAGTTGTAAGCTTTTTCTACATCCGGTACAGCACAGTTTACGTGGTCAATCCGCTGAATTCGTGCACCGCTGTATAAATCGTAGCGCTGAAGTAAGCGCTCTGCTTTTTCAATCTTGCAGAAAAATTCAAGAGGCATTCCTGAAATATCATGTACATGCAGTGCACGCCCAAGAGCATGCTGAGTACCTTCCTTTAGCCACTTTGTTTTTAAGCCTTTTGCTTGAAACAATTCAGCCAGACGGTCAAGATCTTCTTCTTTTTCTACTTTGTAACCGAGTGCGTGTACCCCTAACGTCTCGGACTTTTTAAGGACCAAGCTGTGGTGTGTGTGTTCTTCAAGCCCTTTCAAATAAACACAGTCGTCCTTAGTTTCCGTTTCAATCATACCGAGCGCTTTTACATAAAAATCTTTTGAACGGTCTAAATCCTTCACATTTATAACAGTTCTGGCAATACGAATGATATTGAAATCCATACTCCTCATCTCCCTTAATCGATTAATTAGTTATTTTTTAACTAACGCTTCTGATCGATTCAAAAATTCTTTTACACGATCAACATATTCTTGTTTGTCATACCCGTTATAAAGCGTACTTGCCATTCTAACTGGATCACCGAAGAAGAAGCGCTCATAAAGTGTTTGTCGAGTACCGAATGAACTTATACATACATCCCATGCCAAACGATAAAGTTTCACACGATCATAAGCATCTCCAGTGGCTGATTGTAAATACTTATCAAGATCCGGACGAATTTCAGAATTGAAGTCTGCTTCTGCTGGAATCGCCATTAAGCCACTTGCACCCATTAATTGCATAATTTCTGTAAAGCGTGGGTAAATTTTCGGGAAGTAATGACGCGCTGCATTTAACGGTGCAAATTCTGGTGTCATAGTTCCCCATCTATCCACTTTTGCATTTGCTTCGGCAGCAACGACATATGCTTTCATCGTTTCAAGTGCAATAATTACCTCAGAGATTTTCTCCTGTATATGTTGGTATTGGCCAATATTAATGGTCTCTGCCATTAATTGAAGAATACCAAGTACAAACTCTGTTTTCGCGATATTTTTTGATACAACTTGATGTGTCATATGAACAACTGCATTACTTTCATTGTAGGCCTGGTTGCACACATTAACATCACCAAGAGCAAAGACTCGATTCCACGGAACGACAACATCATCAAACACAACAATGGTATCCATTTCTTCAAAGCGAGATCCTAGTGGATGGTCGAAATGAGACTTACCATAATCAAAAGATTCTCGACAAATAAATTTCAAGCCCGGTGTGTTATTAGGAATAGAAAATGCAAATGCATATGGATTTTCTTCAGCTGATTGTTTTAACAAAGTAGATGGGAATACCATGATTTCATCGGTAATACCACCTTGAGTAGCAAGTAATCTTGCCCCTTTGATAACGACCCCTTCAGATGTTTTCTCTTTATTTCGTGCTGCAATATACGGATCTGGAAGCTGTGCTGAATTTACTCCCCTATTGACTTGAGGCTGAATCAACGTATGTGTTAAAGATAAATCATTTTCACGGCAATACTCGTAGTAGTTGGCCATGTTTTCGGCATAGATGGAGTCCTGTTTTCCGAACATTTCTGCAGCCGAACCATACGCCATCATCCCGACATTAATGTAATCAGGGGAACGTCCCATCATGCCACCATTATATTTCGCCCATTCTTGCATCATTTTGCGACGTGTCACCAATTCTTCTTTTGTTTTTGGCTGAATAAAAGATGTCCCTACCCGTTCACCAGTTGTTGGAGATACATATGTCATGTAATCCTTTTTGTCTGGATCATGTTGCAAATCGTAAAGTTCTGCCTGAGTTTTCATTACTCCTTTAAAAGCTGGATGTTCTGAAATCTTTCCTTCTACTCGTTTGCCATCAATCCATATATTTGCCTGTGCATTATCGACTCTTTCAATATATTGCTCTCCTGTTTTTGCTGGCATTATTGTGTCCCCCTTAGAAAATAGTTTTTACTTCCCAAATTGCGGAATATGATGGTCACCTATAGCAACATGGATTACCTTTGGTTCTGTATAGAATTCAAACATTGCGAAATGACCACCCTCTCTTCCAATTCCACTATCTTTCATACCGCCAAATGGAATTCGAAGATCTCGTACGTTTTGAGCGTTAATCCAAAGCATACCTGCTTCAATAGCATCCGCCATACGATGTGCTCGTTTTAAATCTTTTGTCCATACAAAGCCAGCTAGTCCGTAAGATACGTCATTTGCCATATGAAGTACTTCTTCATCTGTTTCAAATTCGATTACGGCCATAACGGGACCAAAGATTTCTTCCTGACATACTCTCATGTCATTTTTTGCATTTAATAAAAGTGTCGGTGGTACAAAATTACCTGCCTTTACCTTCTCCGGAACCACGCCCTGAACTACTTCACAACCTTCTTGTTTAGCGATTTCTATATATTTTTTTACTTTGTTGTAGTGACCTTTTTCAATTAGCGGACCAAGCTCAGTTGATGAATCCATTGGGTCACCAATTTTAATGTTTGCGACACGTGCTAATAATTTTTCAACAAATTGAACTTTAATATTTTTATGCAAGAATACTCGAGAATTGGATGTGCAACGTTCCCCGTTAAAAGAGAAAATCCCCCATATTGCTGCATCTAAAGCTCGTTCAAGATCTGCATCATCAAATACAATTAAAGGTGATTTCCCACCAAGCTCCATCGAGGTTTTCTTTAAAGTATCCGCAGAATTTTTAATAATAGTGGAACCTGTAGTCGTTTCACCTGTAAATGAAATCGCTTTCACATTTGGGTGAGCAACAAGAGCAGCCCCTGCTGTTTCTCCAAATCCATGAACGACATTAAAGACTCCATCAGGAACTTTAGCTTTATGAATAATTTCAGCTAATTTATTTGCAGTCAATGGTGAAAGTTCAGCTGGTTTTAGCACAACAGTATTTCCAGTTGCTAATGCAGGCGCTACTTTCCAAGTCTCTAACATGAATGGGGCATTCCATGGCGTAATTAACCCTATAACTCCTAATGGTTTATAAACTGTATAATTAATGAATTCATCATCCATTGGGTAAGATTCGCCATGCAATTTTGTCTCAACCATACGTGCATAAAAACGGAAATTTTCTGCAGCACGTGCGGTTTGATTTCTCGTTTGGCTAATTGGTAGACCTGTATCTAATGATTCTAAGAAAGCGATTTCTTCAATCTCCTCATCGATGAGATCTGCAATTCTATTAATATATTTCATTCTTTCTTTCAATTTCAACTTGCCCCACGGACCATTCTCAAACGCTTCTTTTGCTGAAAGAACTGCTTGATTTATATCCGCTTCACGCCCCTCAGCGATATAGTTGTTTATTTCATTAGTAAATGGATTTTTATTTTCAAAAATAGCATCTGATTTACTGTCGACAAACTGTCCATTAATATATAGTTTTACATTTGCTACTTGCTTGTGTACGTGATTTTTTTGAGTCTCAGTTACTTGAACTTGCATGTTATTACACTCCTCATTCTTCTCTTACTCCTATAACAAGGAGTAAGAGAATTTTTTAGATTTTGAATAATTATTTAGTTACAATCTCATTTGACAAGATGCCATATTGATTTAAAACTTCACGAATTTCGTTTTGAAGTACCTCAGATGGTAAATCCATTGGCTTGCGTAAAACTGGCGTAATTTTACCCATCATGCCCAGCGCTGCTTTTACTGGTCCAGGGTTAGTCTCTTTAAATAACACATCATTTAATGTCATTAATTCAAAATGAAGATCTAACGCTTTTTCAGTGTCTCCTTCCTCCCAAGCATTGTGCATTTCTGCTACTTTCGCCGGTGCAACGTTTGCTGTAGCGCTAATAGAACCTTTCCCACCGATTGTTAACATTGGGTAGCAAAGAAGTTCAATTCCCGAGAATAGACTAAAATCTCTACCACAATTTAATAGCACCCGATTGACATGTTCAAAATCTTTATTTGACTCTTTGGCACCAATAATGTTCGGACAATCTTCAACAAGTCGAGCCATTGTTGTTACTTCCATATTCACTCCTGTTCTTCCAGGAATGTTATATATAATTATTGGAATATCCACGGCATTGGCAATAGTTTTATAGTGTTTATATAATGCTTGCTGGGAAGGCTTGTTATAGTATGGAACAATGACCATCGCAGCATCTGCTCCCATTTCTTGAGCAGCCTTTGTTAGCCGAAGCGCTTCATTATGATTAACTGATCCCGTTGCTGGTATAAATGGAACTCGTCCGTTAATCGTTTTACTTGCTGTCTCCATCACAAGCTCTCTCTCTTCGATTGTTAGAGAACTAGGTTCCCCAGAAGTCCCGGTTACCGAAATACCATGGCTCCCACTTTCTATTTGCCAGTTAATTAAACTTTTAAATGTCTGTAAATCTAAACTTTCATCTTCCTTGAATGGTGTAATAACTGGTGCAATCGAACCTTTTAAACTTTCCTTAGCTTTTCGAATTCTAGACATTTTATCTTCTCCTTTTCTACCTTTTCATGGAATCGTTTTCAAGATTAATGTATCATTAAGTTTAAAATATTTAAAATATTTAAAAAGTTTGTAACGTATATAAAATAAATATGCTTTCTAAGGAGGAATTTCATGGATATAAGACAATTGCGATACTTTGCCACTATTGTTGAAGAAGGCCAAATCACTAGAGCAGCGAAAAAGTTACATATGGCCCAACCCCCCCTTAGTCAACAGCTAAAAGCGCTGGAGGAAGAACTTAGTACTCTTTTGATAGTACGAAATGGAAAGAATATAGAACTAACAGAAGCAGGAAAAGTTTTGTATAAGAGAGCTACCAATCTTTTAAATCAGATTGAAGAAACAATTATGGAAGTGAAAGAGGTAGGAGAAGGTCTTAAGGGAATCTTATCAATTGGATCTGTAAAAACATGCTTTTCTTACCTACCTGAACGCATTCGCTTTTTCCGAGAAAAGTATTCAAACGTAACATTTCGTTTATACGAAGGGGATACCTATCGATTATTACAAGATTTAAGAAATAGGCATATTGAGGTTGCGATAGTGCGGTTACCTTTAGAAGCAGAATCAGATGACTTATCTTCACTGCCATTACCTCCGGACCATTTTGTTGCCGTTATCCCTGAGACGTGGAATTATGAAAATACATTAAGACTAGATGAACTTTCAAGTATGCCACTAATGTTGCTACAACGTTTTAAGGGTGTTGGTCAATACGAACTGGTTATAGAAGCTTGTAGAAAATATCACTATGAACCAAATATTGTCTGTCAATGTTCAGACGCTGCTATGATTATGTCCCTAGTTAGAGAAGGTGTCGGTGCTTCCTTACTCCCAAGGTCTGTCTTACATTCATTTTCTATGAATGGCCTGAAAATATTGGAGCTTGAAGAACTAAGTATTCAATCAGATTCCGCCGTTATCTGGTTAAAGGACCGTTACCTTTCAAAAAGTGCTATTAAATTTATTGAAACTTTTAAGAAGGAATACAGTTTAAATATTTCACATGTAGAATGACTCAATAATTACATGATTCTATATATCATGATGTGTTGAATCAGTTTTAAAGATTTTAATTACTCCCTTCTACCAAAGAGAGTATGACAGTGGATGCTCTAGAGGTGGTCCACTCTATTGTTGAATCAAGAAAGTGGCTATTATATGGATGTATATAATGTGTCTGTTTTCATCTGACACCTTCCTTTTCTGCAAATTAAAAGCCCTCCACAGATGATTGTGGAGGGCTACGAATTAAACGCCTAAAGATTCTCTTATTTTGCTTACTGCATCTTCTATTTCATAAGATGTTTCAAGTACCTCAGAATTTTCTTGGTGATTCGATTGAATGTACCGAATGATTGTATATAAATCATCAATCATTTCGTCATCATTTTTATATATTTTCATTTTGTTCCCTCCTTGATGCTACTTAATCATAACAAAAAGATGGATGAAGGCATAAAAATAACGCTAGCTTATGCTACATTTACTCGTTTACTGTAACATGATTATGTATGTAAAAAAGAAAATGGCGCACATTGTACGCCAAGTGTCATCAAATATAATACTTGGAAAATTAGTGAAACATTAAAATCAGTTTAACTATCATTCATTGCGTCACACACATGCAACAATATTAATGAGAATGGCTCACCTGTTAAAACTGTATAAAAAAGATTGGGGCATAGCTGAGCTGCCGTAACAGAAGATCGCTATGTCCACCTCACCGAGAAAATGGCCAGAGATGATGCGAACATCTTTGATTCATTCGCTCAAGATATATAAGAATTGATAACGTATTTTTTTATGGTGGTTAAATGGTGGGGAACCCTACCATTTAACCCTTATATAAATTATCTAAATACGTTACAAACCCTTATCACTACTGACTTATCACTACTGAATTACTTCGAATCATCCATCTTCAGAACAGCCATGAATGCTTCTTGTGGTACTTCGACTGAACCTACTTGTTTCATACGTTTTTTACCTTCTTTTTGTTTATCAAGAAGTTTTCGTTTACGAGAAATATCCCCACCGTAACATTTTGCTAAAACGTTTTTACGCATCGCTTTAATTGTTGAACGAGCGACAATTTTTTGTCCAACAGCTGCTTGAATTGGTACTTCAAATTGTTGGCGTGGGATTAATTCTTTTAGTTTTTCAACGATGACTTTACCTCGCTCATACGCAAAGTCACGGTGCACGATAAAGCTTAGTGCATCGACTTGCTCACCATTTAATAAGATATCCATCTTCACTAGTTTTGAAGTCTGATAACCAATGAGTTCATAGTCAAATGACGCATAGCCCTTCGTATTTGATTTTAAATAATCAAAGAAATCATAAACGATTTCTGATAACGGCATTTCATAAATAATGCTGACACGTGTAGTATCGATATAATCCATTGTCATGAAGTTACCGCGTTTTAATTGACAAAGCTCCATAACAGCTCCTACATAATCGTTCGGTACCATAATGGTAGCTTTTACATATGGTTCTTCCACTCGATCAATTTTTTGAGGATCCGGCATAAATGACGGGTTGTCAACTTTAACTGAAGATCCATCTGTCATGTGAACATTGTAAATTACAGAAGGCGCCGTTGTGATTAGATCAATGTTAAACTCACGCTCAATACGCTCTTGAATGATTTCCATGTGTAAAAGCCCTAAGAAGCCACAGCGGAAACCAAATCCCAGTGCTTGCGATGTCTCTGGCTCATATTGAAGTGCAGAGTCATTAAGCTCTAACTTTTCTAACGCTTCACGTAAGTCATTATATCTCGCTGTATCGATTGGATATAATCCGCAGTATACCATTGGATTTAAACGACGATAACCTGCTAATGGCTCAGCTGCTGGGCGATTAGCAAATGTAACTGTATCCCCGACACGAGTATCCCCTACATTTTTAATGGAGGCTGTTAAATAGCCTACGTCACCAACTGTTAATTCAGACTGTGCTACAACTTTCGGTGTGTGTACACCAACTTCGATAACTTCAAATTCTGCTCCAGTAGCCATCATTCGAATTTTATCGCCAGGTTTTACTGTACCATTCATAATTCGAATGGAAATAATAACACCTTTATAAGCATCATAAACAGAGTCAAAAATAAGGGCTTGTAAAGGTGCTTCTGGATCACCAGTTGGTGCAGGCACTTTCTCTACAATTTGTTCTAAAATATCTTCAATTCCGATACCAGCTTTAGCAGAAGCTAAAACCGCTTCAGAAGCATCTAACCCGATTACGTCTTCAACTTCTTGACGAACGCGTTCTGGGTCTGCAGCTGGTAAATCGATTTTATTGATAACTGGTAAAATTTCAAGGTCATTATCAAGAGCTAAATAAACATTTGCTAGTGTTTGTGCTTCAATACCTTGTGCTGCGTCTACAACTAAAATAGCACCTTCACAAGCAGCTAAACTACGTGATACTTCATATGTGAAATCGACGTGCCCTGGTGTGTCGATCAAATGGAATGTATACACTTCGCCATCTTTTGCTTCGTACTTTAATTGTACCGCATTTAATTTAATCGTAATGCCTCGCTCACGTTCTAAATCCATTGAGTCAAGGAGCTGTGCCTTCATTTCACGAGATGTTAATGATTTCGTTTGCTCTAAAATACGGTCAGCAAGCGTTGATTTCCCGTGGTCAATATGTGCAATAATAGAGAAATTTCGAATATTCTCTTGTCTTTTTAAACGTGCTTCTCGGTTCATCTTTTCCACTCCTAATTAAACTATAATGAATTATACTATGAATGATATGCAAAGTACAACAACAACTAGACTAGAAAGCCTATTACATCAATACTTGTAAGTGTTTTATGCGGTTTTTAGATTTTGCAGGTTAATGTATATTACAGCATGATTTCGAGGCTATTTGGGGCTAGTTTGGGACTAATAAAATACGGCGAGCGTGTGTAAAAGAATGCGTAAGTCAGAAAGAGTGAGGCTAATTGCTTCAATCTTTTTTGTTGGTAAATTATAAGAATATCTCACTTACATAAAAATAGCACTATACATATTTGTCCAAGGAATATGTTCAGAACATCTTTCGCATTTATCTACATTTTTATCACGTAAAATACCACTCTCTAAAAAGACATGCCATTGTTTATCCGATTAATAATAAACTTCACGAGTATAATTCGAAAAATTTCCAGAAGATTTACGAGGCAGATATCAAGAGATCGACCTCTTCCTCACAGATGAAAATGATCAAATCCACTGCGAAATATTAGGAGTATTTGTTGGAATTGGCTAGAGATCCATACACTGATGTTTGATGAAGATATTCGTGGATTATGTTACGGTTCTAACTTAATTATTAGAAATCGAACAAATTACTTAACAAATGATATGCCTCTCCGTTTGTCAGAATTGTGTCTAAGTTATGTCCAGACAAGCTGTTAAACCGCTAGGCGCTTTTATAATGCACTTCAAGACTCCACAAAAAGCTGATTGGCCATTTTACAACGGGCAATCAGCTTTTTTGTCGTTTAGAGATGATTAATATACGTTGAATTGAAAACTACTCGCCACTTAGCTAACGCTTGAAGTGGGAGTCTTCTGTCGGGATCTGAAAAAAAAACTACCGACAATTATTTTCGCCTATCACAGTAGGCGCCTCTGAACGATAGAATGGCATCTTTATCCAATATATCCAATGAAGCAATAGGTGCTTACCCGAATTGCCACGGACGATTTGCGCCCGCCTTTTTCCTTGGCTTATTGGTCCCTAATTCTTCTCGACTCATAATTTGGGGTTCCATTCCCTTTTCGATTTGCGAACTAAGTGCTCTCGAAAGTGTATACACATTCGGTGCAAAATAGACTCGATTTGACTCTAATTGGCAAATAGGACAAATTGATTTGTCTTTATTCCCTGCCATCGATTTAAAAAATAACGTAAAATCTCCACAATCATTGCAACGAAATGTGTAACTAGGCAAGAATAAACCTCCTTATCCTATCATTTTGGCATAATATTTTTATCGAATATTTTTGTAGGGATTGCAATGGTACAACAAGCATTTGGAACATCAACTATGCCATTGATTCGACTTTCAACTGGTGCTGTACTCAGCAACATATAGGCTTGTTCACCTGTATAACCAAGCGTTTTTAAATACTCAATGGCATTCAAGCATGCCCGACGAAACGCAAGATTAGCATCTAAATAATGTTGTTTCCCATCCTTATTATCTACTGAAATCCCTTGGAAAACGAGGAAATCATTATAGTTTGGATCTACTGGGCCCGGTTGGAATACAGGATTCTCGTAAATTTTATAGGTTTCCATGCCACCTTTAATGACATCCACCTTTAGATCAATCCATCCTGCCATCTCGATACCACCACAAAATGTGATTTCTCCATCCCCTTGTGAAAAATGAAGATCTCCTACCGATAACTTAGCCCCTTCCACAAATACTGGGAAGAAGATTTTCGACCCTTTAGATAGATTTTTAATATCACAGTTTCCGCCATTTTCCCTTGGTGGTACTGTTCGAGCTCCTTCCTTAGCTACTCGATCAAACTCAGCCCCTTTTAATGTGCCGAGCACTGCCCTCTCCGGAGTCGGTGCATTGGCCAACGTTGGAACCCGGGCCGGGTTGGTCATGATGAGTTCTTTTTCTCGTTCATTCCATTTTTGCAAAAGTTCCATAGAGGGAGCAACGCCTATTAAGCCAGGATGGACAATCCCAGCAAACTTCACACCAGGTACATGTCTCGAAGTCGTATAAATGCCTTCAAAATCCCAGATTGATTTAGTTGCTTCTGGAAATTCGTCAACTAAGAAACTTCCCCCATTCTCTCTTGCGAAAATGCCGTTAAACCCCCACGCCGAATCTTGAAAAGTACCAATATCTAAAATATCTACGACAAGTAAATCTCCAGGTTCAACGCCGTTCACATAAACCGGTCCACTCAACACATGAACACGTGCAAGATTCACATCCCGAATATCATTTGGACTATCATCATTTTTAATTTGTCCATCTGTCCAGTCTTTACATTCCATTCTAAAAGAAGTGCCTGGATCTACTGAAAATGCTGCTGGTATGTCTGGATGCCATCGATTGTGACCAGGATGCGCCTGTTCTTCCATTGATTTGCTTAAATCTAGTTTATACAGAGTTTTCACCATTTGCTTTACTCCCCCCAGTTTCTATGTAAGTGATGTATGCGATTTCATATTATCAAAGATAAATAGTAACGTCAAATTATTCTGAATATTCTATCTCTAGACTGAGAAATAAACTAGAATGAATTGAGGGTAGTCAAATGGATTATTTCTTATTTAAAAACCACACACACTCAGTATTCCCTTCAACTCATCTTAATTACCTAAATTTTCTGATTATTTAGCAGAAAAATGGATGCATACAACTACTATTTATATAAAGTTGGATTATTTAATTTCTTTGTCATTTATTGTGCATCTAAAAATGGTTTGTAACTAGGCTCATTAATCTTTTTTTATGCAAATATGTATCGACAATAAAGTACAGTATACTGGAACGCCAATGTAGAATGAAAATCTCGTATCTGGACTGTAGGCTGAGTCTATAAAAATTTACGGTCATGTATTGAAGGAATTAGAGGAGCAGTCTGTAAAATTGTTTAGTCAAAGTTTATTGGCAAGTGGGGAAAATTCCGGGGCTAATAACTAGTCTCAAACGCTCTGAACCCTTGATACAAAAGGGATTCTTGAAACTTCAAACAAGTATGAATTATACTATGAACCTTATACAAACCACAACATTAGAACGGCATAATTCCGTGACATCCGCCGGAGGCTTTGGGCCAACACGATGTTGGTCACTCAGTCGTTGCCACAGGACGTGGCGTACTTAGACTGAGTTCCTCTATTTCAGCGGGTGTTTGGACAACCACTGAAAGAAGTTAAATCAATGGTTATTTTAAATAGAGTGCCAGAGTGCTTAAGATTTTCCTACAAAAAATATCCAGCTACACTTACGTGCACTCTGGATATTTTATTACTAAATTATATATTGACTGATTGTTGAATTAGGCTCGTTAACGTATTAATACCTTTTTGTTCTAAATGTACGCCATCTGGAGCAAAAAATTCTGGATGATTAATAGCAGTCGAATGCCAATCAATCAATGTAATATTATCATGCTCTTGAGCTTTTTGTTGTAATGAATAATTCACTTTACCTTCCCAAGCACGTGGTACCCGAGTATTCACTAAATAAATATCGGCATTGACGAAAGCTCCAAGTAGTGCATCAATCTGATCATTCGTAAAGAAACCATTTGTGCCAAGTTGAATAATAACAGCTTTATTTGGCTGATTAAAACTAGCATAATTAGGTGCCAATTGGATTGCTTGTGAAACTTGGCGGCCAATTTTTGCATCAATCGTAATGTTTGGATAGATATTATGCAAACTTGAAGCGATGTCTATCATTAAAGAATCTCCAATTGCTAATATTCCATTATAGGATTCACTTTCAGGGTTAGCAGTTGTATCATTTTCACCCTGCTTAGGTTCTTCTTTGTCAGGAGGGCTAGCTTCAGCTTTTTCATTCTCAACATTCCCTGAGTCGCTTTCTAGTGCTTCTTTTTCCGCTACGGCATCATTCTGCTTAGACGGTTGTTCTCCACCATCGATTTTAATTTCTGTTGGTTGAGACTCTTTTGACTCCGTTTTTTCTTCACCTACTACACCTGTCATCCCAGTAAAAAATACTAACAGGAATAGTGGAACGAGCACCGTTGAAATTTTTCTAGCAATTGTAAGGCTGCTCCACTTATTTTTATTAACGACAAGGTGCTGTCGATAGTAGGCACGGAATCCTTCCTTCCGTATTGGCATTTCGATAAATCGATACGATAATTCAGCAATCATTAAAATAAGAACTAATTGTAATGCAACTCGCCAGTACGCAGGATTACCTATTTCATGGACTGGCGTACCCAATACCATAATCGGATAATGCCATAGATAAATTCCATACGATCTTGAACCTATCCAACGCAGAGGCTTCAACGAAAGTATTTTTCCTAAAATGCTAATTGGATGACAAACACACGCTATTAATATAGCTGCATTCAAACAGAATAGGAACATACCTCCTCTATATAAGAAAGTTTGATATTCATCTACAAAAATAATACTTAAAATGAAAATACTAAAAGCAACCAAACTTATTGCATTTAGTTTATTGACATGGTCGGTAGATAATTTTTGAGAAGATAGTCTTTTCATCGGCCAAACGAGCGCTAGCCAGCAGCCTATAAGTAATTCAAAAGAACGCGTATCTGTCCCATAATATACTCGACTTGGATCCGCTCCTGGTTCATACATTATGCCCATTAACACAGCTGAGCATATTGCAGCGATAAAGATATAAATGGCTAATTTAGCCTGCTTTTTAACAAGATAAAGCCCTAGAATTAACACAATTGGCCAAATTAGATAAAATTGTTCCTCAATGGCTAAAGACCATAAATTTTTTATAGGTGAAGGAGATCCAAAACTATCAAAATAAGAGAGTTTATGAAAAATGAACCACCAATTACTTGAATAAAAAATAGAGGATATTGCATCTCCACGCAATGTATCTAGAAGCTCCTTATGAAATAAGGTAGCCCAAGCGAATGAAGTAATAATCATTACGTATGCAGCAGGTAGTAGGCGTCGAAATCGCCCAATCCAAAATGCCCCTAATCCTACCGTTAACTGATTTCCTTTTAAGGGTAAAACAGTAGAAGTAATTAAGTAACCCGATAAAACAAAAAAGATATCAACTCCTAGGAACCCACCACTGGCCCATTTGAAGTTAAAATGATAAGCTATCACAGCTAGTACTGCTAAAGCTCGAACCCCGTCTAACCCAGGGATATAACGATGATTGACTGCCTTGCCTGACATAATATTCCGTCCTCTTCTTCCGGTAATCCATAAACCTTTGCGACATTTTTATAGTGTAAACGTTAGTTTTAAGTTACATCGTCCCCTTTTAACGATTGAATCAGTGCATTCACTTATATAAATGACGGATGAGTATTGATAAAAGTTTACATTTTATCACATAAACAACATGAAATTTTTCTCATATGTATAGTTGCCCCCTTTATCCTTTTTGGAATAAAGGTTCATTTTCCCCATAAAAAAAGCATCTCCAAAAAGGTAGATGCTTTAAAAGCGTATTTCGCCTATTGCATATGCCGCAAAACTTTTACAATTCAAAGTCAAATCTTTATGTGCTGACTCGAAAATTATAAGGCAAGAAACGAATAATTAAAAGGCTTAACCTCTATTTTTCCTAAAAAAATTTCTAGCATTTTTGTAAACAATTATTCTTTTTAAAAATATTAAATGTAACGCCTAATTGGCAAAAATAGAGACTATTATGATATTCTCTAATATTATTGTTTTTACTATTGTTTTTCTGTAACAAAAGATTTTGCTATAGCTTTTCCTATTACAGCAATTGTACGATTCAATTCTTCTTCTGTATTGTCAATTCCACCTATTTCGATTAAAATCATTTCTTTTGTTAAATCTTGATTATAACGTCCATCCACATTGTCACCACTTTTTGATATAACACCTCTAGAAATTTTCGGCACGATTTCATTCATTGTAGCTGATAAACTTTCTGCATACGCAGTATTCCATCTATAATTTTTATGCTCTGCACCAATGACAATTGCAATCCGTGCATATGATTCGTTATTATGAGTTATCGTTGTCGCATTTTTCCTGGCAGAATCTCGATGCAAATCAATCACTAAATCGTAGGATTGCTCTTGTAAACGTTTTGCTAAATAAGGACGTACAACGTTGTAAGCTGCCGGAAAAAGTTTTTTCTGACGTTTTAATTCCTTCATCACATCAACATCTAAAACGTCCGTTTGTATACCGTTCATACTAAAATGCTTAGAAATAGTATCTTTTAAATTAAAAATATTTGTTTTTTCATCATAAACTGCCGCTTTCCCGCTAACAGCTTGCACCATTGGTTGATATGATTCCTGTGAATGCGTAAATACTAACAATACTTTAAATGGATCTTTTATTTCCTCTTTAGTTTCCTCTTTTGTCTCCTCTAGGACACTTTGTTCAGGTAAATTAGTAGCGGCAAACACGACTGGTTTATCCTCTGGCTCTTTAATCGGAGTCGATGCTTGCTTGTTGAACGGAAGTTGCCCAGCAATGACAGGTAATACGAAGAAGAACAATAATAAACCAAATGACCACTGTAGTTTTTTTAGCAAAGTCACACCCTCCTCCCCTTATCGTATGGAGAGGATGTGCCTTTTAGAACGGAAAAAATTATAGATTATTTGCCCAATTCATAAGCATAGATGATACGAGTTTTGCATAATTATCTATCCAATAATCGGCTTCTTTTGGAGTAACCATCAGCTGTTTATGCGAGCCTGCGAAAGTCTCTGCAAACAATTGCTGACGCTCTTCTTTAGACCACGTAGCCCATTCACCAAAAATCGGCTGTACTAAAGACATGTCTAGTTCTTTATTTATATCTGGTTGCCAAGAAGACAATGACAATTTTGATGAAGGGTTACTCCGCTCTGACACTCGTGCAGCTATAGAGCGTAGCATTACCTCTACAGCATCGGCAATTAATACAGGTGCATCAACTACTGTAGGGATACCAATTGCAGTAACAGGAATGCCTAACATCTCATATGAGATCTCCTTACGCTTATTTCCTACGCCTGAACCAGGGTGTATCCCTGTATCCGTTAATTGAATTGTTTTACATAAGCGATCACTAGCTCTTGTTGCAAGTGCGTCTACAACAATAATTAATTTTGGCTTTAAACGTTCAGCTATGGCCGCCACAAATTCACCAGTTTCATATCCTGTTTGCCCCGTTACACCAGGCGCATACATGACGAACTTTTCATCAATTACATCTAAACTATGCAAATGATCAATAAGATATGGTCCTATAGCATCAGGTGTAATTGTACGATTACCTAGACCAATAATTAATATTTTGTCATCTTCTTTCCATGACATGGATTCATGCATTTTTTTAAAATTCCCAAGCAATTCTTTCTCAAGCTGCTCAAATCCATCTCGATCTTCTAACGTCAAAGTAGGCACAGAGAGAGTAATGTACTGCCCCTTCTTTTTCCCAATTTGCTGCTCGCCTTCTGCACTTACTACTACATCAGTGATTTTTACCCGACCAGCATTCCGATCTTCAATTTGAATACCACTCGACTCTTCAAGCGTTTCTTTTTGTTCTTTCGTTTGATGTAATACAACCTCTTCAGATTCATCGATTAAATCTGTACGTTGCCAATTAAAATTTTGCATACAGTTCACCTCAACTGTAGTTTGTTCAAACTGTCAAGTAAATATTCTTTGCATTTATCTATTGCAATTTGGCCAAGCGTTTGTTAAAATGATTTTTGTTGTATTGACACAAGAAATCAATGAGAAGATATCATCTCGTACCTATTTTAGGAGGTGAAACATATGCCAAACATTAAATCTGCGATTAAACGCGTAAAAGTTAACGAAAAAGCTAACGCTGCTAACACTAAAGCTAAATCTGCAATGCGTACTACAGTGAAAAAAGCTGAAAACGCTGTTGCTGCTAAAGCTGAAAACACACAAGAACTTTTACAAGCAGCTTACAAATCTTTAGATAAAGCAGCTTCAAAAGGACTTATCCACAAAAACGCGGCGGCTCGTAAAAAGTCTCGCCTTGCTAAAAAAGCGTAATTGTTGTAAAAGATCAGTATACTCTATTAAGGGTTGCTGATCTTTTTATTTATAAGAAAAATCAATTACGCCTAAAAGAGCTGCCCATATCGCTTCGGACAGCTCATCAATAGTTGTTTTTATTCTACACAACCGTTATCCCTTAAAGTCGGCGAAGTAAGAAGAGTTCTAAAAAACGCTCACGATTGCCTCCTGTTGATTTCAGTTGTAAATCGACCTCTGCTAACTGATATAAAGCCTTCAATAAGCTTTCCTCTGACGGACGATTACGCTGCTCAACCATTAACTTGACACGATAAGGATGTATTTTTAAATTTTTTGCGATTTGCTGTGGATGATAACCCTTTTTTAATAAATAAAAGACATTGGACATCGTACGCACATTTGATGCAAGTAATCCAACAAGCATGATAGGCTCTTGCTTTTGACGTAGTAAATCGTGATAAATAGACAATGCTCCAACAGAATCGTTTGCAAAGTAAGCATTTAACATTTTAAAGGCATCCTGCTCTAATGTTTTTGCTACTAAATCCTCGACTAGCGTGGCAGTTATTTCACCACCATCTCCAACATAAATAGTCAGCTTCTCAATTTCCATTTGCAACTGTAGCATATTTGGTCCAACCATTGCGACAAGCTGCTCAATCGCATTTTGTTTTATGCTGTTGCCTTCTGCTTTCACTATACTTTGTATCCACACTGCTAAGTCCTGTTCCTTTGGAGTTTCAGCTTGGACTAATAACGCATGCTCCTTCATCATCTTTGTCACTTTTTTACGTTCATCCAATTTCTCATACGGCGCGATAAATACTGTTACTGAAAAATCAGAAGGGTTAGCGAGCCATGATTCTAAACGCTTTATATCATGGTCAATTTTTTCTTTTCCCTTTTCTGTTGCCTTTAAAAAAGATGCGTTTTTAGCAATAATAAGCTTTCGCTCAGAGAAAAAAGGAATGGTATCTGCTTCATCTATAACGACATCTACTGGCATTTCTTCCAAATCAAATGTTGACATCTCGATCTCTTCTTCGGACCCTATCGCTTCTTTTAACCGTTTAACTGTTTCGTCTATAAAATAGCTTTCTTCACCAACGAGTAAATAAACTGGTGAGAGCTGTCCTTTTTTAATATTATTCCAAACCGTTGAAATCATAATTTTCCCTCCATGTAGCAATACTACTAGTATACATGATTTTTATTCCTCTGTGACTTTGACCGAATTGTGTCGATTCCTTGCCATATGGCAAATTCTCCGTTTCTTTATAGCTTTTATGAAATTGATGTCTTATAATAAATAACAGAATTGGAGGGATAACAATGAATCCATTTGAAGGAAAAAACATACAATGTAGCCGTAACGATGCAACCGATTCTGGAGTTGGCTTCGGTGTATCATTTGGGATGTTTACGCTTATGTTTCTTATCGCAATTATAGTAGAAGTAGCATCTAGATAATTAATTTTATGTCTAGGAAAAGACCTTGCTCATTGGACAAGGTCTTTTTCCTATTGCACAGACCAACTATTTTTACGAATTCTTACTTCAATCGTCCCATCTATTCCAGTTGTTAATGTAGATAAATGTCGACTTGTAAAACGCTCCACAATCTCTTCATTTGGATGACGGTAACGATTATTGAGCCCAGCGCTGAAAATGGTTAGTTCGGGCCGTAACAGCTCTACAAACGGCTCAATACTTGATGTTTTACTACCATGGTGCCCGGCCTTCAACAATGTCATATCCGCTAACTGCTTGTTGTAAAGTTGAAGAAGCTCCTGTTCGCCATGCTCCTCTAAGTCACCTGTTAACAATGTTCGAAATGAGCCCTGTTGCATATATAAAACGATTGAATCATCATTGCCCTCATATAGAGTGTCTCGGGGCCATAAATAATGAAAACTAGTGTTTCCGATGCGCCACGCTGTTCCCTGCATTTTTTCTTTCACAGGAACTCTTTTCTTTTTGGCTTCCATCAGTAAATCCCGCATTACTGGCTTGTCCATTGAACCAGGGGTGAGGTGAATTTCATGCATGTTAATCTCTTGCAAAATCTCTTCAGCGCCCTCTACGTGATCAGCATCTGCATGAGTGGCGATAAAAATATCAATGTTTCGTATCCCTTTTCCTTTCAAAAACGGTACAACAACTTGCCTCCCGACCTCATATGGACTTTCTGACGTCTTCCATATATCCTGCTGCTCAAAGCGTAGTAAGCCACCGGAATCAATGACATACACAGCCTTTCTAAACGGTAATTCAATAACTGTACAATCACCTTGACCAACATTTAAAAAAGTCAGTTTAGTTTCGCTAAACAGCATCGGCAAAAAATGAATACATAATGCAGGAATGAAGATCACAACTGCAAATTTGCCATACTGTTTTATCTCGATAAAATAGAGGCCTGCTAATACACTTATTAACGCCACGCAAATAAGCCATATAGCAGGCTTCCCTGGCGACCACAGCTGAAACGGCAAATCCTGAAGATATAAAATAAACTTCGTAAGCCAAACACGGAGCGGCTCGTACAAATCAAATAAAGCTTTTGCTACTGGCATTGATAGTATTGTTATAACAAACATGGTCATATTAAAAGGCAGAATGACAAAGGAAAACAGTGGTACAAAAATAATATTTGCTAGAAATGAAGAAATAGAAATTTCATAAAAATGATGGAGCAATAATGGATAAACAAGAAGCTGGCACACGAATGTAATGAAAAATAAGCGGATTAACCAGTTCGCGAAAAGTCTAAAAATGACAGCTGAATAGACGAGACTAACCGCTGCTAAATATGACAATTGAAAGCCAATCTGATAAATGACACCTGGCTCAAGAAGAACAAAACAAATAAAGCTAATGGCTAGTGCATCATCAATAGATACGTGCCACCTAAAGTACCGCATTAACATGATTAATTCTACGACAGATACTGCACGCCATACGGAAGGAGCACCTCCAGCTATCACCCCATATATAGGTAAGATAATGAGTAACACTAAGGTCGCTATTTCCGTCCTTACGCCTATACGTAGAAGACCTTCAAAAAACAACCATGTGACGAACGCCACATGTAAACCAGAGATAGCAAATATATGTGTGATGCCAAGCTTTTGATAAGCTCTTTGAAGATCATGGTCGACTTGATCCTGCAATCCTATTAGAAGTGATTGTGCCTCTGCAACTAGCGACTTCGGGAATGTTATTTCAATATGTTTTTTCATATAGTGTCTCTGTTTAGCAAGAAACGAACGAATGGATTTTTTCTCTTCTATAAAGGTCCAGTTTGAAACTTCATATATTCCCCTAGCACCTTTACTGATTAAATATTTTTCCATAGAAAACACATACTCATGCGCGGGTGGAAGGGGTGCTATTAGTTCTCCTTGAACAAGATAGGTCCTACCTGTCAATGACATAGTTTCATAAAAGCGTTTCTCATCTTCTGACGAAAAAGTATAGACGACATACAGCTTCTCATCTGTTTCAGTTTTTACAAAGCCTCTGAGCTTTTGACCATTTATTTTATATTCGCTCGACCAAGTTATTGGGAATGTTGACGGTAGAGGGGAAGAACCCGTCAGTTGGAATGTAATGATGAAGAAATAGGAAAGAAATCCAAAGACAATCACAAGCGCTGAAATTAAACGTATTTCACCTTTCCATTTAATCCAGAATGCGAAAAGTAGAAGAACGGCAAGTAGCCAAGCTGACTTGTGTGCCGCTATTGAAGCAACAAGTACAGCTAGTGCTACGTAAATCCATTTATGCTTTAAAGCTTTTTGCCAAATAATGAACTCACCTTCTGTTCATATGGAAGCAATTTTTCTGCTGGCATACCACTTTCACGAAGTTCGTTTAGCATGTTTATGTACAAGGCTAATTTTTCGTCGCTTAAGAAGTCGATTTTACGTTCATCAAACGGAACGTGTACTACCTCTACACCTGCTTTTTCAAATAACTCTTGTGCATAAGGGTTATTTTTATAATCCGTAGCGTAATACACACGTTCAATCCCTGCTTGAATAATAGATTTCGTACATGGTAGACATGGGAAATGTGTAACATATAAGTCTGCACCTTTTGTAGGCGTCCCATATTTAGCACATTGTAGTAGTGCATTCATTTCAGCATGCACTGTGCGCACACAATGGTTATCAACCACATAGCAACCATTTTCTATACAATGTTCATCACCTGTAATTGAGCCATTATAGCCACCTGCAATAATTCGCTTATCTCTAACGACAGTTGCTCCTACTGCAAGCCTTGTACATGTACTACGTAATGCGAGTAAATGGCTTTGCGCCATGAAAAATTGATCCCAAGTAATTCGCTCCATATGACTACCTCCGAAATTTTACTTATATTGTTTATTTACGCTGTGCTTTTATTGCAACAGTCCTTTTCTACTATAGTGTAGCCCTTTTTGAAAAGAGTCGTCAATATCTCAAAACTTACTGCCGTTACAGGTGTGTTAATTAACCATTCTTATCCACTCTAATTAATTAGAAGGCACTGATTTCCGCTACGAGCTACCGCTTCGCTTTCGCACAAAGCAAGGCTTCCTGCGGACGAGCGTCGAGCCGCTTCCTCCGCTAGGTTGCTTTCGCTGCGTTAGCACTACGCCTTCGCACGGAAAACATTCGCTCCGTGTAGGTCTCGTCTGTCTCGCTTCCCTGCTGGAGTCGGGTAGCCCTACGCTACAATCAGTTGAAAATGGGAATATATTAGCAAATAGCAACAAAAAAATATCTTTTATCGACCTATTTTTCCAAATAAACATACCTGCTACCATTACTTAACTGTAATAAAATCCTTCAGTTTCTCAAATGTTTTGTCGCCAATACCACTCACTTTTTTTAAATCCTCAATTGTTTTAAAGCCACCATTTTCCTCACGGTACGAAATAATACTTTGTGCCTTTGATGGACCAATACCTGATAATGTCGTAAGCATTGCTTCATCTGCTTTATTTAAATTGACCTTTTGCTCTTTCATACCGTTGTCGCCTTGTGAAGTTCCACCAGTAGGCATCGTCAAAATAGATGAGGTAATCTCGTCTAGCTTTTCACCCTTTTGAGGAATGTAAATAACCATTTCATCCTCAACTTTTTGCGCATGATTAATGAGTTGCGTATCAGCATCCTGGGTATAGCCACCTGCAAGATGTACGGCATCTATAATGCGTTTATCAGGCTGTAACTCATAGACACCAGGATACATAACAGCACCCTTTATATCAACAAACACCTGCTGTATGACCGCTTCATCAACAGATTCTTTTATTTCATGTTGTTCAATAGGTTGGATTGTTTCAATGAGCTCTTCTTGGGGAGGTGAAGAGTCAGAACTCGAAAAAAAGAAGTAACTAAGTCCACTGATAACAAGTATGCCGGGGATCAACATACTTTTTTTATACTTTTGCCAAAAAGATTGGATCATCAACTAACATCCTTTCCTTTGCAAAAGGTAATCATATGGAGTCTATTTCATCTTACAATATCATTCATGCGTTGAAAAGATAAATTATCTATTAAGACAAAAACGAAGATATCCCTACCCTTTGCTTATTATGACACTGACATAATGATGTGAAATCATGTTATTATTGGAATCATAAAGGCTCACCATCCGAACGGAAATCAACTAATTTACAGCGCATATATTTAAAAAATTGTCATCTACCACTTTTGGTGATGAGCCACAATAAAAAAGACCCATTATGCCTTTGTACTGAATGGAGGAAGAATATGCAGCTAACAATACAGGCAAAGGGAGAAAATGTGAAAGCTATCTCCTACTTACTATCAAAAAATCCGAATAATTTATATGAACGGCGTGTAAAAGATCATTTAGTTCGACTTGTTTATCATGAGCTTTCTGAAACAAGCCTTGTTGTGACAATATTTGTTACACCAAATGCACTCGCACTTGTTCAAAATGACAATGCACTTGATATTACACATTATATTAATGACCGTGAATTCGCCGCTAGTAGTATTTTTTTATCCCTTATCCGTTCTGCTTTAGGTACTGCGTTAAATGGCAAACCAAAAGAACAATATATTGAATGGGTAGCTCAAACATTTTCATTTTCATTTGAATTCGGTCCAATCGCTTCTGCTATGACAAATGAAAAGATAAATGAATTGTTTCAGCCTCTTGGATACACTGTCAACATCGAAGCTTTGTCTAACGACCATCGCGCGCGTTTTCTCACATTATCTGCGGACATTACGCTACAACAAGCTCTACAGCATCTCTTTGTACTGATCCCTGTTTTAGATGATTATAAGCACTACTTTATCGATGAATTGGAAGTTGATAAGCTTAAACGATACGGAGAAGGCTGGTTAGATACACATCCAATGAAAGAATTTATTTATAAAAAAGCTCTACGCTTCTCCCATTTATATGATGGAAACACAGCACCACAAAATGTAACGCGGTCACTCAATACATTGCGCTACGAAAAAATTGTTGAAACCATTAAAAATCTACCTCGAAGATCATCAATTGTTGATTTTGGTTCTGGTGAAGGAAAGCTTTCAAGTTTACTTGCCTACGTCAAAGGAATTGACGAGTTGCTTGCGGTTGAACCAAGTGAAGCTGCAATGAAAAAAGCAATCAAGCGTTTTGAAGGCTTAGAGGATGCATTTGTAACCCCAAAACCTACATGGGGCTCGCTATTTTATTACGATGCACGATTAGTACATAAAGACGTCATTGTTTTATGTGAAGTCATTGAACATATTAATGAGGAACGATTACCTAAAATAATGGAGTTGCTTTTAACACAATATAGTCCTCAAACATTAATTGTGACAACACCAAATGCTGAATACAATGCTGTTTACAAATTAGATGAAATGCGTCATGAGGATCACCGATTTGAATGGACACGCAAACAATTTCAAGAGTGGTGTCATGCGATGAGTCGCAATGAACAATATGAGCTTTCATTTACTGGCATCGGCGATCAACATGATATTTACGGACAACCTACCCAAATGTGCATTTATACGAAAAAGGAGGAGAATGTATGAACATCAAGATTCCACATGCAGGGATTGTTCTGCTAATTGGTCCATCCAATAGTGGAAAATCTACTCTTTTACAACAATGGGTTAATACAGGTATGCTTTCTCCTTCTGAAATTATTAGCTCTGATGTTTATCGGACACTTGTTTCAGATACAGATTATATCGATTTTCAACATCATTCGAAGGAAGAAGCAGATTTATTGTATGATGAATATTTCGCTATTTCAGCACAAGCCTTTGCAGTTATGAAACGCGTATTAGAGGCTAGAAGCTCATTAAATAAATGTACCTTTGTTGATGCTACACATTTACAATCAGAGGAACGTCAAAAATATATTTCGCTTGGGAAAAAGCTACATGTTCCGGTTAGTGCAATTGTATTGGACATTCCTCTTGATGCATTGTTACATCGAGATACTTTGCGCAAAGACCCAAGAGGTAGTAAACGTATTAAACAGCAGGCACGCTTATTAAAAGCAGAAAAACGATTTATTAAAAAAGAGTCGTTTGCTAAAACCTATATTGTGACCGAGACGGATGGACTAACATTATCAAAACAAAAGTCACCGCTACTGTTAAATGTAGAGGCTGGGCTTGATATTATTGGTGATATTCATGCCTGCTTTGATGAATTTATTGAATTACTTGGTAAGCTAGGCTACGAAGAAAATGAGGAAGGTTACTATATTCATCCACAAGGTCGACGCTTTATTTCAGTTGGTGATATTATGAGCCGAGGACCAAAATCGATCGCAACAATGGACTTTTTTGAGCGCCATATAGAGCGTGGGCTTGCCTATATGACTGACAGTAATCATGGCTGGAAGATCGCTCGTTGGTTAGATGGACGCAAAGTAACATTACATCATGGAGATGAGCTAGTTGAAGCTGAATTTAACGTTTATGAAGAAGATTTCGGAGCGGAGAAAACAAATGCCTTAAAAGCTCGTCTCGCAAAATGTTTACTCGCTGCTCCCTCTCACTATTTGTTAGTGAATAATGGCATTTCTTCAGCTGTAGTTACACACGCAGGTATCCGTGACCGTTATATAGGCAAACAATCGACAAGAATTTCTGATTTCTGTCGTTACGGAGATGTTCAGGGGCAAGATAAATCTGGAAAACCTATTCGTAATGATTGGTTTATAGAGCATCAAACATCACAGCTTATTATTTGGGGGCATGATCCTAAAATTCAGCCGTTAAAGCAAAATAATACGTTGAATATTGATCAAGGAGTTGTTTTTGGGGGGCAGCTAACTGCTTTTCGCTATCCTGAAAAGACTCTTGAGTTTGTGAAGGCGTATAAAAACTATGCCGGTATCGAACGAAATCCTCTACTTGAGGCAAAAGCTCAACGTTTTACACCACCAAACATCGGAGCATTTTTAGAAGGATTCACAGTGGAAACTGCCTACTTTAACAATGTACAAATAGGCGGTGCTCATGCAAAAGCAGCGATCGACAGTATTTCTCATTATGCACTGCCGTTAGAACAGCTAGTTTATATTCCACCAACGATGAGCCCAACACCACAAACATCTTCGTTAGCAGATACGTTGGAACACCCTTCTGAGGCATTTGCTTATTATAAAAAGCACGGTGTCCAGACAATGATTGCCGAGAAGAAACATATGGGCAGTCGCGCTGTTCTTTTATTGTTTAAAGATGCGCTTATTGCAAAGGAATACGTTGATACAGAAACACTTGGTATCATTACAACTAGAGCAGGAAGACGGTTTTTCGATAAAGAGACGGAACAAAAAATTTTGCAACAACTTCATACAGAATTAATAGAGAAAAATTATTTCGAACAGTTTAATACAAATTTCGTACTACTCGATGCAGAAATTTTACCTTGGAACTTAAAAGCGCAACAATTAATCGATCAACAGTATGCACATGTAGCTGAGCAAGCATTAATGGACCGTACAAAGCTTATGGAGAAACTACGTGACACAGTACAAATCGATGTTTCACAATGGCTTCAGGAGTATAAGGGGTTACTTGAAAATGCACAACGATTTTCAACTGTTTACCAAAATTATTGTTGGGATGTCCAGGATGCTTCATCTATTCAAATTGCACCCTTCCATGTATTAGCACATAGTTCGGAAACGTTTTTCCATAAACCGCATATATGGCATATGGAAATGAATCGACTATTTGCCAAAAATTCAACACTATTTATTGAGACAGCGTTTAAAGTCATTACGGATGAAGCTTCTGAACAAGAGATTATTACTTGGTGGGAGGAAATGACTGCTGCTGGTCATGAAGGTATTGTTATTAAACCTGAAATTTTTGTCACAAAATATAATGGCAAGCTCATTCAGCCCGCGATTAAAGTACGTGGTCGTGAGTATTTACGAATTATTTATGGTATGGACTATTTAGAGCCTTCACATTTAACGAAACTGAAGGAACGTAATCCAAGTAAAAAAATGAAGCATGCATTGCGTGAATTCGCACTCGGACTAGAAGGAATAGAACGTTTTGTTAAATGTGAATCGACTGCCCGCATTCATGAATGTGTACTCGGGACACTAGCACTCGAAAGTGATCCTGTCGACCCTAGACTTTAGTAAAGATCGCCATGCATAGGTGAGCACAATGTGTTGCTTTCTCAAACATTTTGGTGAAGAACTCTTTTTCTGACGTTCTATCCGTCACTTTTATTTTTATAGTCATAATGTAAAAAGTGCCACACTGCATATTGGACAGTGTGGCACTTTTACTTTCTACACGCGTTATTCTGTTAAGATGTCATTAAATTTCACTTGGAGCTCAGCCGTTAAGATTCCCTCATTGTAAAAATGGCGAATAAATACATTTTGCATCATATCATCCTCTTGTGCGGGATTCATCTGCATTAATATATGATTAATCTTCTCCGCGAGCTGTACTGGATTGGCATACATCGTATTCCATGCGCGCACCTTTAACTCTAAATCTATACCTAGGGCCGCCTCCTCCAAGTCCTGGATAGGTACTGGCTCACTAAAATGTGCATACGGATCTTCATATGTATCTGTATGTAAAAAATGAATACAATCATCTAATTTGTCTGCCACACGTATTGTATCTACAAAAACGCCTTGGTCATTTTCATATAGATTGCTATTTTCTAAAATTAAAAACGGTGCGTGTTGCTGAATCCCGATTACTCTTTTTTTAAATTGAGGTGTAATAAAGATTAAGCCATGCCCTAGCTGCAATGTTTGAACGTATGTAGAAAAATTACCGTTTTCAGCAAAATCACTATATGTTTTTGGGCGATAATAAAATTCAGCGTCTAACTCCTCTGCTTCAATCGTCCATTCCACTTCTGGACAATCAAAAATAACACGTAGTGCCATTCCATTCGCTGTTTTTCTGAGCTCATCATAAATATAAAACTGCTCTTGTTCTAATTGACCTACCTCACTTATAATATTGTTAAACGTTAGAGAGATGATTGATTTTGCAGTAAAGCCCCCTGCCATATCAAATGTTAATTCAACTTGAGTATCATTACGTTGAATACTAACTACTGTTGCATCATGAAGGCTTTGTTCAAAGACCTCTCTCTCCTTCGGTTTCATATAAGCTAACGTTTTCTGCTTTTCCTCATATGCCGCATCGAGAATATTTTCAAATAGCTGCTCCTGTTCATTTCTCCATCCTAAAAAATCTTCTCGTATATGTTTTAGGAACATCTGGTGTATTCAACGTACTATCTAAAATATATGTATGAAATCGCAGTGGTAAATAGTTCATTAAACTATCGCGTATTACATCTAACTCTTGCTTCTTTTCCTTATATGGATCAATATCATTTTCCTTTGCATAGGCAAGGTAATCTGTCCATTCCTCATCTGATTCGTAAATAAATAGTCTCATCGCATTTTCATATGCTTTTTTATCTTGCATTGTTAAGTGCCACATAATTTCAGCTCCTTTAATTGAGTAGTTAGAAAAAATACTCTTACAATTATTTCGTTTATTTAGCATGCAATGTATTCTGAATCGAAAATGAATTATCTCTTATTCTTTTGCAGTTTTCTGTTCACTTTCGTGACAAACTCAATTGTTGTAATCAGGATTTTCATTAAAGAACTTATTGGTAGCCCTTCGGTTATAGCATTATTAAAAGAAGCGGTTGTATGCATAGACACAAACCACTTCTTAACATTTTCTTTATTTTCAGAATTCTGATTACAACATCTTACTATCGTACGGTTTATTTTCACGAATAAACTCTTCCACAACGGTTAACACGCTCTCTAAATCTCTTATTGTCCAATTATCCTGCAATTGTGCCCTATCCCCTGGTACTTTTGAGCACTTCTGTTAGCATGTGGGCGGAACAAAATGGTGCTCATTTTCCCAGGCACTGATATGACCAGGTTTCTTTCTATTTCTTTCCCATGAATAGCGGTATTGTATTTTATTGTCACTTTTATCAAACCACTCACGAACCCTAAGTTGGGTTTCGCTATAAAAACCGCTAAGAAAGTAGAATGTAATTTTAATTACTGTATTGTCTGGATTAATAGGATCATCTTCAACTAATAAATCTGTAGGTTGACGTAAGATTGGATTAAAGCGAGTTAATATGGCGCATAATCAGTTAATTTAGGCATTTGTACCTTTCTTAGCCTGTATTTGCTTTAATAAAGCATTTTTCTGCACTATATACCCCTTCCAATCAAAAACGTCTACAGCCTCATCTAATCCATCAATTAGGCTATCACTTTTATTTCCATACAGATGTTCAAACTCTCCGCCATATTCAATTTCATATTCAGTTATTCTACCTTGGATAACCTCCAACTTTTCTTCCAGTGTTTGGGCTCTACTATTTTTCTCTTGGTGTATCCGTTGCATTTCAAACGATGTAACTGGATCGGACCATAATTTAAGTGCAACTCTAGGAATTTTTTTAACGTTGTTAATTATTTTATATTCTAGACCATTATTTAGATACTTATAAATAGTTGGCTTTGAAACCCCTAAATATTCTGCTGCTTGCTCAGTAGAGACTAACTCGGCTATATCGTAATCATAATCTATATATCCGCAATCTGTCGTTTCTAAAAACAATTTTTCAAATGCCAACTTAACAGCACTTAACTCATTTGTTTTCTGATTTTTTTCATCCAATAGTTCTAATACTTGATCAAAAACTAGTTTGATTGTGTCCGACATGAATTTTTCAGCTGGCTTTAATTTCGTTTCTCTTAATTGAATATATCGAACTGATTCTGAAAATGTATCAGGGATAGAATCCCCAAGAGAATATTATTCGCCACTTCAAAATCGATATTACAATTCTGTTTTCTAGTAAAGAACTTGTTCACAAAGCAAAAAACAGCTCGCTGGTCAGTTTACCAGCAAGCTGTTCTTCTATTTCACCGCACGGATAAAAATGCGTTCACTTTCATATTCAGGACCTTCATCAGTAAAATCAGCTGTTACTTCTACATGCTTAAAGCCAATTTCCTGAAGCCATGCCATATACTGATCGATTGAGAACGTGCGCTGATTATGCTCCTCGTCGAAGCGTTCATACAAATCACTCGCAGCATCACGCACATAAAACGTCATTTGGTGGACAATGGAATGTTCAAAATCTCCAGGCTCCGTATGCCATACATAGCTAATGTCACCATCGTCATACGTAAACGGACCGTCTAAAAATATATCATTCATTTTAAATAACGAATGTACATCAAAAAACAGTTGGCCTTCATCTCGTAAAGCACCATGAATACGTTCTAATGTTGAATAAACAGCTTTTTCGTCCATTACATAATTCAGCGAATCAATAGCAATCGTTACAACGTCAAGCGCACCAAAGCCATCTAATTCATCCATCGACATACAATAGAGAGGCACATGTAATCCTGCATCAGCAAAGCGCTCTGCAGCAATGGAGAGCATACTTTCCGATAAATCAACCCCACTCACCTTGTAGCCTGCCTGCGCGAACAACAAGCTAAGCACGCCTGTACCGCAGCCGATATCTAAAAGATTCTGATATTGAGTGCTCGGTGCATGCTGCAAAACCCATCCTACATAACGTTCATAAGGGATATCCGTTTGCAACTCGTCATACACGTGTGCAAATCGTTCGTAGCTACTCACACTTAAGCCTCTGGTATGTCTAATTGCGGTGCATCGCCCCATAGACGTTCTAAATTATAATAAGCACGTTCATCTTTGTGGAATACATGCGCTACAACATCTCCAAGATCCACAAGAACCCAGCGTGCTGCATCGAAGCCTTCTACACGACGAATTTCATAGCCCTCTTTTACTGCTACCTCTTGTAATTCACGTGCGATTGCTTGCACTTGGCGATCAGAATTACCATGAGCAATAATAAAGTAATCTGCTAAAAGTGAAATGCCCTCCATATTCAAAACGACAATATCCTCACCGTGTTTGTCGTCAATTGCTTTGTAAGCTGATTGTAATAAAGTTGAAGTCATCCTTCACTGTCCTCTCTTTTCATCATATCGTTGTAACATTCTATTGATAATGGATAAATTGGTTGTTTTGTGTCAATTAAAAATGCCAATGTATGGCGTACACAAGCGCTCATCACTTTATCCAAATTTTTCTTTGCTTTTTTTCGCAGACGATCGACACCATCAAATTTACGATTCGGTTCGATCATATCTGCAACAAAAATAATTTTTTCTAAACGGCTCATGCCCACGCGTCCTGTTGTATGAAAACGAATAGCATTTAACATATCCTCATCAACAATGCCAAATTCGCTTTCTGCAATATAAGCACCTACTGGACCATGTAGTAATTCACTACCCCAACCAATAAGGCGAGCATCTAATTTTTCATCAAGGACGATTTGCTCCATCCATTCAATATCTGCATATTTAGCAATATCGTGAAGGATGGCTGCTATTTCAGCCTTTTTTTCATTCTCACCATAAAATTTCGCTAGCTCAATGGCAGTTTCCATTACACCAATGGTATGAATATAGCGCTTCTCAGGCATGCGTGGCTTAATCGCCGCTAGGTACTGTTCGCGTTCCATAAAGACCTTCCTCTCGTATGAACGTCTCTACCGCTTCTGGCAGTAAAAAAGTAACCGTTCCTCCAGTAGCAAGGCGTTCACGAAGCAGTGTGGACGATAAATCGATTTGGGGAGCTTCCACCATTAGTATAGGATACTCTGTTGTGGCCTCTGTTCCTGGACGCTTTACTCCTACAAATTGCACAAGCTTCACTAATTCATCAATACAGTACCATGAATGAAGCGAATCAATCATGTCGCCGCCAATGATAAAGTAAAATTTCACATTAGGCTCTCTTGTACACATCGCAGAAAGTGTCTTATATGAATAGGATACGCCACCCTTATCCACCTCATACGACTCCACAGAAAAATACGGATATGGACTTATTGCACGCCTCACCATTTCAAGGCGCTCCACATCACTAGCATCATGACGTGCAAACTTATGTGGTGGTAATGCATTGGGCATAAAGCGAACTTCATCAAGATCTAAAGCATGAAGTACTTCATTAGCCATCATTAAATGTCCAATATGCGGTGGATTAAATGTACCTCCCAGTAAACCGACCTTTTTCATCGTTTCACCTTATTTCGCTGCTTTTGGTAATGCAATCTTTTTATGATTACGTGACTCTTTATATAAAACAACTGTTAGTCCAATTAATTGTACAAGCTCTGCATGAGCACCTTTAGCAAGTGCTTCTGCCACTTCATGCTTGTCTTCTTCACAGTTATCTAAAATACGTACCTTAATCAACTCTCTAACTTCTAATGCTTCACGAATTTGCTTTGTCATTTCGTCACTAACGCCGCCTTTTCCTACTTGGAAAATTGGTGTTAAATGATGTGCTTCTGCACGTAAAAAACGTTTTTGTTTACCTGTTAACATAAAAATTAATATCCTCCTAATTGCACCTTTAGTTGGGCAATCATTGAATTTGTATTCGGGTATTCACCAAGCCAATGCTCAAAAGCAATAGCCCCTTGATGAACAAACATTCCAAGACCCGTAACGACGGTTGCTCCTTTTTCATCAGCCGCTTTTAAAAAAGGCGTCATTAATGGATTATACACAATATCGGCCACAATTGCGCCTTCTGCAAGTTGTTCTAATGAAAATGGCATTGAAAAATTGCCCGTAGCAAGGCCTGCCGATGTCATTTGCACTAAAATGCCGAAATCAGCTAATGATTCTTCCGCATCTGCTAAAGAAATAGCATTACCTATACCCATTTCATCGACAATTGCCTTTGCGTTTGCCACTGTGCGATTGGCAATGGTTAAATTCGTATAACCTTGCTGCTGCATTGCAAAAGCAATGCCACGAGCAGCACCGCCCGCACCAATCAGAAGAACTGGCTTGTCTTTATGTGACTTGCTAACCGCCTCTTCAAGCGAGCGCACAAAACCAACACCGTCTGTATTGTATCCCTTTAATTTTCCTTCTTTTGTACGGACAACCGTATTGACAGCTCCCATTTTTTCTGCCAACTCATCTAGCTCATCTAAATAAGGAATGATCGCTGTTTTATGTGGAATTGTAACGTTCCAACCACTTGCACCTAATGTTTTTAGACCAGCAACCGCTGCCTCCAAATTTTCAGAAGATACACGTACTGGAATATATGTCGCATCTATCGACAGTTCCTCGAACCAAGCATTATGCATCGCAGGGGATTTTGAATGCTCGATCGGATCACCAATAACCGCAAACCATTTCTTCATTTCCTAGTCCCTCTTCTCTACTTGTACAACTTAAATTAGTGATGGGCGAATAGAAACTTGTACACCCTTTGGTGCATAAGCTGCTACAACTACATCAGCATGCTGAACAGTAATCCACCCAAGACCTGAGAATACAACATCTGTTTTCGCTTCTTTGATTGAGAACTCATGACGCACTAATGGCGGTAGTTGTTCAATAAATTCAGCAGTTGGAGGTGCAAGCAACTCCCCCTTATGTTCTGCATACAATGTATCTGCCTTCTCAAGCTTTGTACGGTGGATTGGTAAGTCATTTGCTACATGTACCGTAAATGCGGAACGATCTCCTTGAATAAAGTCAAAACGAGCAAGGGCACCAATAAATAATGTTTGTCCTGCATTTTGTTGATACACTTTTGGCTTTATTTCTTTTTTAGGCATAATATATTTTAATTCGCTAGCGTCAATATGGTGCGCCATCTGATGATGATTAATAATTCCTGGTGTATCATATAATGAGCTTCCATCATCTAGTGGAATTTCAATCATATCTAAAGTTGTACCTGGGAAATGAGAAGTTGTAATTACTTCACCTTCACCCGTAGCCTGCTTGATAATGCGATTAATGAACGTGGATTTCCCAACATTTGTACAGCCTACAACGTAAACATTTTGTCCATTTCGGTACTCATCAATGGCTTCCATCGCTTCAGCCATCCCTTTTCCTTTATGAGCACTTACTAAAAGTACATCAACAGGTTGTAGACCTAGAGCCTTTGCTTCACGTTTTAGCCAATTAATCACTTTTTTCGGTTTCACAGATTTCGGTAATAGATCGGCCTTATTCGCGATTAATAACACAGGATTTTTTCCAACGAAGCGGTGCAGTCCTGGTAGCCAGCTCCCATTGAAGTCGAAAATATCAACAATTTTTACGATTAAGCCTTGCTGAGTTCCAAGACCGTTTAAAATACGTAAAAAGTCGTCATCTGTTAATGACACTGGTTGAATTTCATTATAATTTTTCAAACGGAAGCAACGTTGGCAAATGACCACGTCTTTTTCTAATGATGATGGGGGTGCATACCCAACTGCTGTTTTATCTTCTGTTTGAATTGTTGTACCACAGCCAATACAATTTGGCATTTCGTTCATTCTTTTTCCTCCCAAGTACTGATTCCTTTTCGTTTTAAAGTATTGAACACACGGCGTTCAATAAATCGATTGAATTTTGTTACGAGCCCATCTGATTGTGCAACCGGCTTTACTAGTACCGTATGCAAGCCTAGACGATTTGCGCCCATTACATCTGTTAGTAGTTGGTCTCCTACCATTACTACTTCCTGTGGTCGTAGCCCCAATTGAATAATGGCGCTATAAAAGGCATTACGAAGTGGCTTTCTCGCCTTATGAATATAAGGAATACCTAATGGCTCAGCAAACTGCTTAACACGTGCTTCTTTGTTATTCGACGCAATAATAACACGAATGCCAGATTCTTTCATAATGCGAAGCCAAACAATAAGCTCTTCCGTTGCATCTGCACGGTCCCATTCCACAAGCGTATTATCTAAATCCGTAATAATCCCTTTAATACCTAAGTTTTGAAGCTTTTCCGGTGTAATTTCATAAATACTCGTGACAAATTCATTTGGTAATAAAAAATTATACAAAATAGCGACCCCTAATCTAAACGTATTATTCGACCATTATAGCATATTTGCGAAGGCTTCACCCATTTGAATTGGGCTTCCTTGTACAACATTTTCCGTAAATTCTATTGCATCCTTTTCAAACAGCATAACTACTGTTGAGCCAAATGAAAAATATCCGACTTCTTGACCCTTATGCCATTGTGTTGTTGTATTAGTGAGCACAATAGAGTTTACAAAGGTAGCGCCAACTTTAATAAACGCTATCTGTTGTTTATTTGCCACTTTCAGCTCCGTTACAGAACGATAATTGTGCGATATTGGCTTTTTACCGTATGAAAGACCGAGCTGATTAACAGGATAGGATTTTTGACCAAGTGTATACTGTCGTAGCACCTTTCCATCAATCGGGCTATGAATTCTGTGATAATCTGCCGGACTCAAGTAAAACACGATAAAATGCCCATCTGCATATTGTGAAGCACGTTCTGTATTGCCAAGTAAATCTTGTAATGAATAAGGTTTACCCTTTACAAGGAATGTCATATCCCATTCGATACGCCCAAACGATTCTACTTTGGCATCCACTGGACTCACATAAGTACTGGGATTTTGTTCAATTGGACGTGCATCTTCTAAAAGCTCTCTTGTAAAAAAATCATGTAAACTTGAAAATTGTTGTTGGTGTTTCGCAACCTCTTCAAGTTTAATATCGTATACTTTCATGTAACTAGGGATAATACGTTTACTCCACTTTGCTTTTGCAATAGATTGCAAAAGCTGGGAAGATTGCTTACCGTTTGTTAACTCAATCAAGCGTTGATATATTTTTTCTTTCATAAAACAAAACCCCTATCGATTAATTTAGACTGTCAATTTTTTCGCATTCGAAGTATAATGGTACAATATCTTAAGTGCAAAGGAGTGATCCCCCTTGTTTTTTTATCACAAGTTGGTGGATACCACGGTTAAGAAAATGAAATCGCAAGCAGCAAATTTTATCACAATCAGTAATATGTCTTTCGGCGGCGCGGCCATAATGACTACACTACATGAATACTATAGCTACAGTGTCTTGTTTATCTTTATCGCAGCCCTTCTTGATCGCTATGATGGGAAGGTGGCTAGAGCACTTGGACAAGTGTCTGATTTAGGTAAACAATTAGATTCTATGAGTGATATTATATCATTTGGTGTGGCACCTGCATTATTAATGTATAAAGTTGTCTTAGGCGACTTTGGTTTTGTCGGTATGACAATGACAGTATTGTATATTGTCTGTGGTGCGATGAGATTAGCCCGCTTCAACATTTCAGAAGCAAACGGCTATTTTACAGGGTTACCGATTACTGCGGCAGGTACAGTCTTAACTTTAACGTATTTCGCATCTAATACGTTCCACCCAGTATTTTATCTTTTCCTATTCCCAATACTAGCATTACTAATGATTAGTACAATCACGTTAAAAAAAGTGTAACAGCGCATTTGCTGTTGCACTTTTTTTCATTTAACACAGCTTTAAAACATATACTGTCGAAAAATGGGGAAAGGATGAAATCATTCAATGAGCGGAATTTTTACATCTATGTTGCAGTTATGGCTTGAGATCCCAGCATTACTTGGCTATTTAAAGGGGCAAACTTTCCATAAACCCTTTTCAAAAGAAGAGGAAGCTGCTTGTATTGAACGATTTTTAGGCGGTGATGAGCAAGCGCGTCTTGATCTAATTGAACGTAATATGAGACTTGTCGCACACGTTGTGAAAAAATTTCACCCAAAGCATGAGCAACTTGATGATTATATTTCCATCGGTACGATTGGTCTGATGAAAGCTGTAGAAAGTTATACGCCTGACAAAAAAACCCGTCTGGCCACTTATGCCGCCCGCTGTATTGAAAATGAAATTTTAATGCATCTGCGTACACAGAAAAAAGTGCAAAAAGATGTTTCCTTATTTGAGCCAATCGGTACAGATAAAGATGGTAATGCCCTACAAATCCGAGATCTCTTACAATGCGATGAAGAAAGTGCAACTGAAAAAATTGAACATAAAGAGCATGTTGCACAACTATATCACTATTTGCATATGCTCGACGAACGTGAGCTCGAAATCGTTACACTTCGTTATGGTCTTAACCAGCAGGATGCACTCACACAAAAGGAAATCGCTGCACGTTTAAATATTTCTCGTAGCTATGTATCTCGCATTGAAAAGCGAGCACTTATTAAACTCTATCAATTATATAAACGAGATCAAAAAATTATTGAGTAATATATTGTAAATTGATACTAATAATAATTCAATAAATACATGACATTATTCCGCAATGAATCTTGTATTTTTATCGGTACAAAAGGAGACATTTGTAGCTGACGCTTCGCTTTCGCTACGAAAACAATTGCTAAAATAAAGAAAGCCCTCTTGCGTCATTAAAATGTCGCAAGAGAGCTTTTTCTCTTAATGAATTTCAACAGATTCTGAAAGTTCTGCTGAAATAAGAGTACCGATTAACATTGTTATAATGACTACACCTGCTGTTAAAAATAGCATTATGCATGCCTCCCATCTGAATATGAAGAGATTTAATTAACAACAGTTTAGCATTCGTGCGACTTTTAAACTGTGATTTTTCTCACACTAAAAGGCACTCATTTTGACTTTTTTGTGTAGTTTATCCCGCAGATTGGTGAAGCCTAATACTCAGGGGGATAAAGAAAACTCTGCTGATAATAGACTTTATAACGATTCGATAGCTTTTAGTACGATTTGTGTTGAATGCTTTGCAGCTACTGGTAAAAACTCATCGAAGCTAATATTCGATTCTTTTCCAGCAATATCTGATAAAGCACGAATAACAACAAACGGAGTACCAAATTGGTAACATACTTGTGCAACAGCTGCTGCTTCCATCTCTACTGCCTTCATTTGCGGGAAGTGACGACGGACTGCTTCTACACGAACAGGATCATTCATAAAAGCATCACCTGAGCAAATTAAACCAATACCATATTGGTGCTCTCCAACAGCCTCTACTGCCTCTTCAGCCACTTTCATAAGTTTTTCATCTGATTTATAAGCTGCTGGCATACCAGCCATTTGGCCCATTTCATAACCGAAAATCGTTACATCTACATCATGATGACGGACTTCATCTGAAATAACGATTGCGCCTACTTCAAGCTTTTCATCATAGCCTCCTGCAGAACCCGTATTAATGACTACATCAGGTTTGAATTCATGTAATAGAATAGTAGTTGACATTGCAGCATTCACTTTACCAATACCACTTTTTAATAAAACTACCTCGTTGCCTTTGTAAGTTCCTGTTGTATATTCACTTCCTGCAATTGTTGTGCTTTTTGCATTCTCTATAGACGCTCGTAAAAGCTCTACTTCCTCTTCCATTGCGCCAATTACTGCGATTTTCATATCTACGTTACTTCCCTTCTTTATGCACTTCAAATCAATTATGCCTCGGCATAATTGCGTCCGGGAATCGGCTTTGTGCTTAGGCCTGCACGAGGGCCGACACGATGTCGGTCATTTCGGAAATGCCACAGGACGTGGCGTTTTTACCGATGCAGGTCAGCTAGCCGTTATCGCATGGATGCGATGATTTTAGGCTAACATCCTTTTTAAGCACTCCTTTCCGATTACCGCGACGTCCGCCGGAGGCTTTGGGCCAACAAATGTTTTCTGTGCGAAAGCGTAGTGCAACGTAGCGGCAGCAACATGAAGTTGGTCACTCAGTCGTGTGTTGTTGTTGTTGCTGTCGCTTCGCTTTCGCACAGTTAAAACCATGTTGCTGTCGCTTCGCTTTCGCACAGTTAAAACCATGTTGCTGTCGCTTCGCTTTCGCACAGTTAAAACCATGTTGCTGTCGCTTCGCTTTCGCA
>NZ_JBNNUW010000007.1:0-67579 GCF_050280125.1 Lysinibacillus sp. NPDC093692 | reverse complement strand
CACAGATAAATTGCCACAGGACGTGGCGTTCTTTGACTGAGCTCCTTTATATCAGCGGATGTTTGTACATCTGCTGATATAAGTTAAAAATAATAAAACGAGTTACTTTCGTCAATAGGCGCCATTTAATGTATTTAGTTGTTCAAGTTTCACTGGTAACCAGCCTTCGTTGTCGACCCACTCCATGCTGACACGGTACATTTGTGTCTTATCATTAGTTGAAACTGTTGCAATAGCCGAATTAGCGCCACCGTTATTTTGTAAACGCCAAATAATCATATTGTCCTTTTCGATGCCAGTAGCAGCTGTAACTGTGGCCACCTTTTCAGCCCAGTCTACAGATTTATCATCGTAAGAAGAAACATGCTGACCTGTTTGTGTTGTAGGTGTAGGCTTCCAGCTTTTATTGGTTACAACCTTATCAACATTTGGGTTGTCTGACGTGGTTTCAGTAGTAGCATCCTGTTCAGATGTTTGAGTTTCATCTGTAGGCTCTTTCTCTGTTTCCTCTTGAGCTGTTACATCATTATTTTTTTCTTTAGAAGGCTCTTCCTTCACGTCTTCTTTATCGTTCTTCTGCTCCTGTATTGGCTCGTCCTTCTCAACTTGCCCTGCATCATCCTGCCATTTAAACACAAATGTGGCTACTATAATAATTAATATCACGACAATACCAATTAATACATTCAATAGTTTATCTAGCTTTTTATTATGAGATGGCTGCAAATGACGACTGCTTCGAGTTTTTCGTTCACTCATGAAGTCTCCCCCTCTCTAGCCAATATTTTATCAAGTTCAACAGCACTTGCAAAATAATTATGCTCCTATTATATCATAGACAAAACCAAAGACCTCTTAAGGTATTTATTGGATTTCGGCTATTAAATCAATTATGCAACGGCGTAATTGTGTACGGAATCGGCTTTAGGCCAACGCGACGTTGGTTATTCAGTCATATGTTGTTGTCGCTTCGCATTCGCACAGTTAAATTGCTACAATACTCCGCATTCATCTTACAACCTATAAATAAAAGTGGGATACTCCTGTATCTGTCGCTACAAATGCCTTTTGCTAAAAGAAGTAAAAACTCACATAGACGAAAGAATCAAGAACAGTATCGCCTTGGCGGTACTGTAGATACAATACATTGTGCTGGATGAAGATAAAAGCAGCTAGCTCTCTTTTACAAAGATAAGCTAACTGCTTGTACAAAAATTATTTTATTGAAATAATTTTAACTTTCATTTCACCACCAGGTGTTTGTACGACAACCTCTTCGCCTTCAGCACGACCTAGCAAGCCTTTAGCAATTGGTGATTCATTTGAAATACGGAATTCCATTGGATCTGCCTCAGCCGAACCAACAATTGTATACGACTCCTCATCAGTTGATGGTTTTCCATTAATAATTTCTACAAATGTAACCGTTTTCCCTAATGATACGACACTATTATCTGATTCGTCCTCAGAAATAATAACTGCGTTACGAATCATTGATTTTAATGTAGAAATACGACCTTCTAAAAAGGCTTGTTCTTCTTTTGCAGAATCATACTCAGCATTTTCAGAAAGATCCCCGAAATCACGAGCGATTTTAATACGTTCTACGATTTCCTTACGAGTTTCCGTTTCTAATTTCACTAATTCTTCTTCTAATTTTCTTTTACCTTCAGCTGTCATTGGGTACTGTTTTTCGTTTGCCAAAGTTCTTCACTCCTTGTTTTCGTCAATATAAAAACATAAAACTCGATTAAATGCCTTGTAGGATCATTTAATCGAATTTTATTATTTTTAAACGTTTTTCAAATTACGCTTTGACCTAATAGTATGCATGCCTTTCTGAAATATGTACAGATACGCATGTAAATATTGTCAATACCACTCTATCTTATTACAATACGTTGTCGGTTTCAAGAATAGTTTTAATCTTCGTTACCATTAAATCGATCGCAACCTCATTATCCCCGCCTTCAGGAATAATAATATCAGCATAACGTTTCGTTGGTTCAATAAATAAATTATGCATTGGTCGCACTGCCGATAAATATTGGTCGATGACAGAATCTGTTGTACGTCCACGCTCTTTTATATCACGCATTATACGACGAATAATACGTAAATCTGAGTCCGTATCTACATACAATTTAATATCCATTAAATCACGTAAATCTGCATCTTCTAACACTAAAATACCTTCTAATATAATAACGTCTACAGGCTCTACATGAATAACTTCTTTAGCTCTTGTATGCTGCACATAATCATATACTGGTTTTTCGATTGGTTGACGGACCAATAATTTTTTTAGTTGTTCAATTAATAAATCATTATCAAACGCTAACGGATGGTCATAGTTTGTACCTAAACGCTCCTCAAACGTTAAATGACTTTGATCTTTATAATAAAAATCTTGTTCAATTACAACTACTGAATGATCGCGGAAAACATCATAAATAGCACGTGTCACACTCGTCTTTCCCGAGCATGAGCCACCAGCGATTCCGATGACGACTGGACGATTTGCTGCCATTAATTATTCTCCTTTCGCATCATATTATGTGGTTTTAATGGTGTGTCGCATTTAAATTTAACAATTTGTAGAGGATGTCGCGCAGCATCTAAGCTATTGCCATCTTCATCCCAAATTTCACCCATTGTAACACGGAAATTTTCGATTTCTGGTCCAAAGAATTCTACCTCATCGCCAGGTTTAAAATAGTTACGTTGTTGCATTGTTACCATTTTCGTTTCTGAGTCATGCTCCAAAATTAAACCAGCAAACTCATAAGTCGTTTTACGGCCATGTACACCAAACATTTGCTCCTCGTGACCAGGCGCATCGTGGAAGAATGCTTCTGCAGTGTCACGGTTAGCACATTTGTCTAATTCCTCAAGCCATTCACGTTTAATTTTGAAATTGTCAGGGTCCGCACAATAAGCGTCAATCACTTTGCGGTACACTGAAACAACTGTAGCAACATAGTGAATTGATTTCATACGACCTTCTACTTTTAATGAATCAATACCAAGCTCAATCATATGTGGAATTGCTTCAATTAGCTTTAAGTCTTTCGGGCTCATCGCGAAAGATGCGTGATTATCATCGAAAAGTGCCTTTTCTTCGCCATTCTCTAGCTCATATAAATCATAGTCCCAGCGACAAGATTGACAGCAACCACCACGGTTAGAGTCACGGGCAGTCATATGATTTGAAAGTACACAGCGACCAGAGTAGGCGATACACATCGCTCCATGAACGAATGCTTCAATTTCAATATCGACTTTTTCCTTCATCAGCTTCATTTCTTCGCCGCCTACTTCACGTGCTAATACTACACGATGTAAGCCTTCTTCTTTCCAATACTGGACAGCCTTCCAGTTTGATAAAGATTGCTGCGTAGAAAGATGAATTTCAAGCTTTGGTGCAGCTGTACGGCAAGTTTCAATGATCAGAGGGTCCGCTACAATAATGCCAGTAACACCTGCAGATTCAATATCTTTTAAATACTGCTCCAAGCCGTCCATATTTTCATTATGGGCAAAAATATTTGTCGTAACATAGATTTTAGCACCATATTTATTAGCGAATTCAACACCTTCGCGCATTTGTTCAATTGAGAAGTTATCTGCGTTTGAACGTAAACCGAATTCTTGTCCACCGATAAATACAGCATCTGCTCCATAATGAACTGCTACTTTTAATTTTTCTAAACTACCTGCAGGGGCAAGTAGCTCTGGTTTTTTTGTAATGACACGTTTCCCGTCTACAATCTCACGAATTTTGTCATTTTGTTCTAATGCTAATGCCATGTTCTTGCCACCTCCTAGTAAACTGTTTCCTTGAAGATAAAGCCAGTATCAAGAGGTCTGATGGCAGGCTGAATTTCTTCAATTTTAGCTAGTAAATCATCTTTAATATCTTCATACGCATCTTCTGATTCGTCAAAATATGTGTCAATTGCTTGACGATAAGCTTCTGTTACTGTGACTACATATTCTGGTGTTTGAAGAACTCCTTCAATTTTTAATACATCTATGCCACCTTCGAATAATTCGCCAAGCTCATCAATAATGCACATATCGTTTGGACTGAAAATATGCGTACCGTTAGCATCTTCATAAATTGGATATTTATTATTACGCTCATCATCATGAAGGAACATATTGCGATTTTCCTTACGATTTTCAATTTCCATTACTTTATCTTGATATAAGAAATAATGGCCTAGTAATGGGCGTTTTGATTGGAACATACATGTCATTCCATGTACTTGAACCTCAACCTCTATTTCTACATTTTCTTTAATTTCTAGCACTTCATCTAAAGAAAGTTCACGTGAAAGTACTGCGCGAGTTGCTCCGCGTTTCCCCCAATAATTTGCTGTAAACCAGTTCGTTGCAGTCGTTTCTGGATTCCAGTGTAGCGGTATTGTAACACCTTGTTCACGACGGATGATTAATACTGCCGGATCACCATAAATTAAACGGTCAACACCAATACGTTGCATTTCCTTTAAATATTCGGCAAGCGCATCCATTTTTTCATTATGGAATAGCGCATTTACCGCAACATAAACCTTTTTACCCGCTGCATGAATCAACTTTGTAGCTTCTTCCACTTCACTAACAGTAAATTCCCCTGCTAGACGAAGACCAAATTGTTGTTCACCAATGACAAAAGCATCTGCTCCAGCCTGTAAAAGTGCTTTTACATGGTCCACTGATTGCGGTGTAACAAGCAATTCAGGTTTTTTCATAATAGTCACCTCTTCAAACATAGTAATAAACCATCACCGACCGGTAAAAATGCACTAGTATAATCAGGGTGCTCCATAATCCAATCGGTAAAGTTTTTTAAATTTCGAATCATTGTACGCTTGCGACGCGGTACATCTTTTAAATCCAAATCTGATAAGCCATGCATATACATATTATCGATATATAGAACTCCGCCAGATTTTACAAGAGGCGCATACTTTTCAAAAAAGCGTTGATATTGTCCCTTTGCAGCATCGATAAAAACTGCATCGAAGGTCGTATGAATTGCTTCATCGTTCACCTCTAAGGCGTCACCTTCAATGACCGTTATACGATCTGAAACTGTAGAACGTTCAATATAAGCCTTTGCTCTCACAACACGCTCAGTATCTCGCTCAATTGTAACGATATGCACGTTAGGTAAAGCGTCGGCCATTCTTATTGCAGAATAACCAATTGCTGTACCAATCTCTAAAATTTTCGACGGATTTTGAATACGTAGCAGTTGATTTAGTGCATCAATGCCTGCAAGCTGCATAATCGGTACATGATTCTCCTCCGCAAATGCTTCCATTTCTAAAAGCAATTCATTACGTGGTTGAATAAATGATTGAATATATGCATCTGATAATTCCATTTTTAAGTTCACCCTCATATCAATTATGCCTCGACATAATTGCGTCTGGAATCGGCTTTGTGCAAGCACACAGCCGATTTCGTGACATACGCCAGAGGCTTTAACTTCTTTCAGCGGATGCTTGGACATCTGTACCTAAGCTACGCTTTCGCTACAAAAACACTCGCTGAAAGAAGTTAAAAGGCAACGAGTAATCCCCGTTGTCTGTACTTCATCATTTAACAACAAAAAGAAAAAGACCAAACGTGATGTCTTGGTACTTCGTCATACAAAAATGAGCAATTGTTTTTATAAGCTTTAAACAATTGCCACCACGTATATTTTTCCGCATTAACGGACTGATTGAATTTTTCCCATGCGGATCGATTAAAAATCACAACTTATAATAGCATGAAAATAGAAGGAAAGCTATTTTTCTTTCCTTCTACCCACATTTTTACTATTTATTTTTTAATAATATCCAGTATATCTCGGCATAATTACGTTTTTTTGCAGATGTATGGACACACGCTGAAAAGTAACTTAACATCTCACAAATTAACTGAAATTACTCTGCATTGCGCAAATATTTTTGCTCTTTCTGTAAGTGTTCATCATATGTTTTCGAGAAGTGATTGACACCCTGTTTATCCGCTAAGAAGAAGAGATAATCTGTTTCACTTGGATTAAGCACTGCTTCAATTGAAGTTTTTCCAGCACCCGCAATAGGACCTGGTGGTAAGCCTTTATTTTTGTACGTATTATAGGCATTATCTACTTCTAAATCTTTATAAAGCACACGATCTTTATGAGATCCTAGTGCATATAAAACAGTTGGGTCTGTTTGCAGAGGCATTCCTTGATTGATACGGTTATAGAATACGCTCGCAATTGTTTCTCGATCTGTTTGAGCAGTAGCTTCTTCTTCCAATAATGAAGCAAATGTTATTAATTGATGTACTGACATTTGTTTTTCCGTAAGAGCATCGCTGTAATTTTTCACAACCTTGTCCATTGCCCCTACCATTTCGTCTACAATCGATTCCAATGTTGGTTTTTCTTCAAAATAAGAATACGTTGCAGGGAATAAATAGCCCTCTAAATCATAACGAATATTATCGGCTAAAACCGCATCCGTAACAAGCTCAGGATATTTAGCCTTCATTTGTTGAACAAATGTATCGCTTGTTACTAAGTCCATAAATTCCTTTTGAGTGTAAGGTGTTTTCTTTTCCACAATATTACCGATTTGTTCAAGTGTTAAACCTTCAGGAATGGTCATTGCAAAGACTGGCGTACGGTAGACCTTTCCGGTTTTTAAACTTTTGATTAGTTCGTCTAATGTCATTGACTGTGATAAATCATATTTGCCTGCTTGAAACTGAGATTCATTTTTAAATTTGGCATAGTATTTAAAAACACGAGCATCTTTAATTAACCCTTTTTTCTCTAATAGAGTCGAAATAGAGCTTAAACCTGAACCAATTGGTACTTCAACTGCTATTGTTTTAGTGGCATCTGGATCTACTGGTTTTAATGCACTCTTCACATAATTATAGCCAATTAAACCGACTATCCCTAAAATTAGGACCAAAGCAATTGCAACAATAGCAACGATTTTTCTCACAACTTTTACCTCGGATTTTCTTTCTTGCATTTTTGAAAACATTTCTTGTTTTTTTGAACCGTTATTCACGGGTTTCCCCCCTATCACTCCATTATCATACTAGAAATCAACTTTCACGACAAACAGAAATAGATAATTCAGTAGAAAAAGCACATATAAAAAAATAGCTTGCGACAATAGAATGAGTATAATAAATAAAAGTTTATTCCCTAGAATTAGTAAAAAAAGCTGAGACGAAAACAGTTTTAAAGCATTGATAACATACTAGAGAAAACTAGAAAGATAATAATGGGTCGTTTTGATTATTTGTAATGGAAAGCCCCTTCATAAAAAACAAAAATCTGCCAACAATATTGTTAGCAGACTCAATAATATTTTTTCCACAAGAACGGTTGAAAAACATCAAGATAAAGTGAACCTATAATTGAAAAGCTCCTTGTTTGACATCGACTAATAATCCCTTTGCAAGCTGTGTTATAACTACATCATCTGCTGGAGGATTAAAACGGCCACATTGAACATCTCGAAATAGTCGCTGTAATTTACTAGTCTTAGACAGACTTCGTCCACCAACAACTTGCATTGCTTTTGCTACGATATCAATTGCATTATTACAAATGACATACTTTGCAATGCTAACATCTTCAGAAAGTTGATCCTTAATCGCGGGATTTTGCTCTACTTGCGCTGCAATACTATACAATGTTCGGCGTGCCGTTTGATAAAGTATTTCAATTTCACCAATTTTTTGTTGGACATGACTTGCGAGTGCGATTGTATTTTCTAAACTGTATGAATAAGTATTTTTAGCAAAATCTATTGCATAATCCCTAGCAGCCCCTGCAACTCCTAAGTAAACAGCTGGAATTTCTAATGAATAGATACGGCCATCAGCTAAAAAACGGTTTATTTCATTTGGACGATGCTTGTATAGCAATGCCTCCTGCGGAACAAACGTGTCATGAAAAATAATATCATGACTACCTGTTGCACGCATTCCCATTGCATCCCAAGTATTAACAACCTCTACCTGATCATTTTTAGTTATTAAAAATTCAGCTGTTAAATTCTCTTCTTCTATATAGGCGATAATCGTAAATTGTTTTAAAATGGGGGCTAGGGAAGCAAAAGCCTTTTCACCTGTAATGATATAGCCTCCAGGCACTTTTTTTGCAATTGTGCCAGGTAAACTTCCGCGAGAAATATTACCTTTTCCTCGTTCGCTATTGATAATATTTAATAGAGAACCTTCTTTAACGGCTTTACGACTTAATTCCGCAAATATTGGCTCGGGCCACGTCTTCGCCTCACGAACGTTCAAAAAGGTTAATAAGTGCCAGCCAACAGACAATGCAGTAGAACCATCTCCTTTTGCTAATTGTTCTTGTACTAATAACATTTCATAAAGAGAAATTTCCTCACCGCCGTATTTTTTCGGCACGGTTAATTTAAAATAACCAGCATCCTCTAAAATTTTAAATTGCTCAAACGGAAATTCTCCACTCTCATCATATTTACCAGCAGTCTTGTCAATTTGTTGTGCCAATTCACTAGCATATTGGACTAGCTTTTGCTCACGATCGTTACGAATATAAATATCACTCATCAATGAGTCACCTTACTTTTCGTAAATCGATTTTGTGGTTTTTTCAGTCCTAAATGTTCCCTTAGTGTTGAACCTGTATACTCTTTTCGATAAATACCCCGCTCTTGTAAAATAGGCACGACCTTGTTCACAAAGTCTTCTAAATCACGTGGTAATAACGGAAACATTAACATAAAGCCATCTGCCGCTTCCTCTGTAATCCATCGCTCCATCTCATCAGCAATTTGTGTTGGTGTTCCAACAAAAGCATCGCGCTTCGCAGGACCAAATAGGCGTGCATATAATTCGCCAACCTTTAAATTTTCTTTTTTGATAATTTCTAAATGCTCATAGAAATGACTTTGAATACTGTTGACCTTAGGAAAATCCACTTCGATTGCAGGTGTATCTAACGAGTATTTAGAAAAATCCACATTTCCCATATAGCCTGAAACAAATTTTAAGCTCTCATATGGGTCAATCAACGCCTGTAATTCATTATACTTACGGATAGCCTCTTCCTCAGTATCCCCCACAATTGGCGATATCCCTTGGAACACAAGAAGCTCCTCCTCGGTGCGTCCAAATGGAGCAAGCTGTGCCTTTAAATGACGATAATGCTCCTTGGACTTTTCAATATCGTCCCAATGAACAAAAACAACCTCCGCTGTTCGCGCTGCTAATTTTTGCCCTGGTTTTGAAGCGCCTGCCTGAATAATAACAGGCTGCCCCTGAACGGAACGTGCAATATTTAATGGACCTTTCACTGATAAATATTCGCCTTTAAAAGCGGTTTCATGTACTTTATTACGATCATAAAAAATATTATTATCACGGTCGTAAACAAAAGCACCGTCCTCCCATGAATCCCATAATGATTGAACTACATCGATAAATTCCTCCGCACGTTCGTAACGATGATCGTGCTCCCAATGCTTGTCACGGCTAAAGTTTAAAGCCGTCTCTCCTGTGGCATCTGCTGTTGTCACTAGATTCCAACCTACTCTCCCATCACTAATATGGTCTACGGACATTAGCTGTCGCGCTAATACATATGGCTCACTATATGTGGTTGATGCAGTGGCACCAAGGCCAATTTTTGTTGTCGCAGCTGCCAAAGCTGTAATCTGTATTAGAGGATCAAAGCGATTTAAAATATGTGGATGTGATTCATGATTGATTGCTAAACTATCCGCAACAAAGGCAATATCAAACTTACCCTTTTCAGCAATTTGCGCCACCTTTTGCAAAGCTTTAATATCGATGCTTGCATTAACTTTTGCTAAAGGATGCTTCCAAGCTGCAATATGCATACCTGCCCCAATTAAATATAATGCAAGCTTTAACTCTTTTTTCTTAGTCATTTTGTCGTCATCTCCCTTTCATATGAATCAATCTCACTATCCATATATAAACAAAGGCATTAGGTAAATAAAGTGTTGGTCAATGAAGGTAAAATTCCTTCCATGTAGCTAATTCATCTAAAGGCATTTTCACCGGAATATAATTCCCTTTAGAAATATCTTTAATGAATGTAGCCGTCTCTTCACGCTGATAAATATCAATAATTTTTTTCAATGTCTCATTGTCCTTATCTTCGGGCCTTGCCACAATGACATTAATAAATGATTTCGCCGTTACATTCTCATGAATAATGGCATCTTTCAATAGCAGTCCTGCTTCGACAGCAACCCCATTATTAATGATCGCAAAATCGGCATCCTCCATAACCCTCGGTGTCGTCGCACCATCTACTGGTAAAATGTTCAATTTTTTCGGATTATCTTTAATCCGATCCTCTCCACCGTTGCCATCAAAATTATCTGTAACCGTCAGTAATCCATTCTCCTGTAACAGCAGTAACGCTCTACCCCAGTTAGAAGGATCGTTTGGTACAGCAATTTTGGAGCCCTCTTTGATATCATCGAAGGATTTATATTTGTTAGAATATAAGCCTATCGGAGCCATGATCGTTGTGCCGATTGCCTGTAATTCTGTATCGTTACTCGTATTAAATAAATTTAAGTAAGCTACATGCTGAAATGCATTCATATCAACCTCCCCCTCCGCCAATGCTTGGTTCGGATCATATTGTGCTGAGAATGTCACTAAATCGAGATTTATATCTTCCTTAGCAGCCTGTTTTTTTATAAACTCCCATGTTTTCAATTCCGAGCTACGGATTCCAACCTTCACAGCATCTTTTTCATCTGCTTTTGCACAAGCAACTAGTAGGAACAGTAATGTTATTAAACCGAAAAAATAATTTAGTTTCCTCATATTAATTCTCCTTTATGACACCCTGCGTAATTTTCGTTCAAGACTATTTCCAATACTTTGAATGATTTGTACGAGTACTACTAGAATCACCACCGTGACTAAAATCGTGACATTGTCAAAGCGTTGATAGCCGTAAGTAATGGCTACATCACCAAGGCCACCTCCTCCAACTGCCCCTGCCATTGCAGTCGCCCCAATAAGCCCAATTGTTGCCGTCGTCACACTTAATATTAAAGAGGGGAAAGCTTCAGGTAGTAAAAACTTTTGAATAATTTGAAGTGGAGATGCACCCATTGCCTTTGCTGCTTCAATAATGCCTTCATCCACTTCCAATAATGAATTTTCTATTAATCTTGATATATATGGACCGATATGCAAGACGAGTGGCACAATGGCAGCTGTCGTACCTATTGCTGTTCCAACGAGGAAGCGTGTAAATGGAATGATAGCAACAAGCAAAATAATGAACGGAATGGAGCGCAAGGTATTGACGATGGGATTGATGATTGAGAAAATCATTGTATTTTCAAGAATATGCCCTTTTCTCGTCACAACTAAAGTAATCCCTAAAATAAAGCCTAAAATCGCACCAAAAAATAACGAAATACTAACCATGTACAGCGTGTCTAACACTGCGTCGATAATGATTTGTGAGCTCACCTTCATGTGCAATAACCTCCTCTATTTGAATATCTTTCGTTCGAATAAATTGATGTGCCTTTTCTATTTCTTTGTCTACGCCAACTAGTTCAACGATTAAATTACCAAAGGGAATCCCTTGTAGCTCTGTAATATTGCCAAACAATACATTTACATCAACATCAAACTTTTTTGCTACTTGAGAGACAACTGGTTGCCCAACGTCTACACCTATAAATTTCAAGTTATAAATTTTTTTAGAATGATCTATCGTTTTAAGTTGCTCGTAGACAGATTGTGGAATTTCATCTCGAACTACCGATTGTACAAAGTTTTTAGTTGTCTCCTCTTGCGGTGAAGAAAAAATTCTAAGTACACTGCCTGTTTCGATAACTTTTCCGTTTTCCATAACAGCTACACGATTGCAAATGTCCCTTATGACTTCCATTTCATGTGTAATCATTAAAATGGTAATACTGTACTCAATATTGACTTTCTTGAGTAACTCCAATATAGATTTAGTCGTTTGTGGATCAAGAGCGGAGGTCGCCTCATCACACAATAAAATTGTTGGCTTTGTGACAAGTGCACGAGCAATGCCCACTCTCTGCTTTTGTCCACCTGAAAGTTCATCGATATAACGCTCGGCTTTGTCCTGTAAACCAACAAATGCCAAAACTTCACTTACTTGATCTTCAATTTTTGATTTTTTAATGCCACTTAATACTAAAGGCATCGCAACATTTTCAAAGACGGTTTTAGAACGGAGCAGATTGAAGTGTTGAAAAATCATACCAATGTTTTTCTTTTCCTCGCGAAGCTGCTTTTTACTTAATGTTGTCAGCTCCTTGCCATTCACAAGAACGCGACCAGACGTTGGCTCCTCCAGTAAGTTCACTGTCCGTATTAATGTACTTTTACCAGCACCGCTAAAGCCGATAACACCAAAAACATCACCCTTTTGAATCGTTAAATTAATATGATTTAATGCCGTTACAACGGTTGTTCCTACCTGAAATTCCTTTGTCGTTTCGATAAATTCAATCATTTCACGTCTACCTCCTTAGCATTTCATTTATTTTTGATACGCCCGACTTAAAATGCTGGAACGACAGCCCCTTTATACTGATCTTCAAAAAAAGCACGTGCCTTTTCGCTCGTCAACCATTTAACGACCGTTTGAATTGCTGGATCATTTTGTTTTTCTTTTGTCGTCGCAATAATATTGACATATGGCGATTCTGGTCCTTCGATAATAAGTGCATCTTCCACAGGGTTATAACCCCCTTCTAAGGCGTAGTTCGTATTAATTGCCGATGCGTCTACATCATCTAGTGAACGAGTTAATAACTGAGAATCAACACCGATAAATTGAATATTTTTTTCGTTTTTTGTAATATCCTCGATTGTAAAATCATTTTCCTTTACTTTATTCAATTCGATTAGTCCATTATTCTGAAATAGTAGTAAAGCCCGAGAGAAATTGACGACATCATTTGGAACGGAAACTTTTGCGTTTCGCGGTAAATCATTTATATTTTTGATTTTTTTAGAGTACACACCAAATGGTTCAATATGAATTCCTTTTACACTCACTAAATCTAAATGACTTTCATTATTCGTCTGTTCTAAAAATGGAATGTGTTGAAAGTAATTGAAATCTAGTTCGCCATCTGCCGTTTGCTGATTTGTTTGAACAGCATCTTTTAAAATGGAAACGTCTAATTTCACGCCATCTTTTTCAAGATCCTTTGCTAAATACTCTAATACTTCCGCATGTGGTACATTGGCTGCCCCTACCTTTAATGTTACTGTTTCGTCTTTACTCGCTTCTCCTTTGTTTGTGCAACCTACCAACAAACCTATCACTAATACACCGACTAGCAGTCCCCATATTAACCTCATGTTTAATTTCCTCCTTTGTAAATAAACTTACTTGGTTTAATGTAAAACAAATCTTATCTGTTTACTTATGATTGGTCAACGTTCGATATCTCGCTTAATTTATAAATATTTAAAAATTCAGACAAAACAAAATGCAAGAAATCAATTTCTCTCTTGAAAAACACGTAAATTTTCTCGAAAATGCATAAATATAGTTTTCATATAGAATGTTTTTACATAATAGATAGAAATTTTCTATTAATACTTCTCAGGCGTCGCTCCATATTAATCGTTACTCAATAAAAAAACTCTGAGTAGCAAGTTACTACTCAGAGTTCTAATTACAATTCATTTAATACATCTTCAACAAATGCCCATTCTTCTTCTGTTTCAATTGGTAATAAATCTTCAATCGTTCCGTCATTTCCAGATACGTATTGAGAAGCAAAAATGTCTCGATCTTCTATTGGCTCGTCCGTTGCTAGAACATAAAGTACATAAGATTTGCCAAATTGTTCTGATGAAAATGTATGAATAACCTCACATACTTGATCTTTTCCATGCTCATCTGTAATTGTAAATTGCTGCGGCCCTTCTTCAAACTCGTCTAAAAGTGTCAGGACCACTTCATTAATCATTTCCCATTCTGCCTCTGTTTCAACAGGCTGTAAATTTGTCATTTCTCCATTGTTATCATCATAATCAAATGTCATAGCAGAAATGTCACCAGGAATTTCATTCCCATCCTCGTCAATTAACGAAAACAATACATATGATTTTTCTTCTGCATCGAAGGTGAAAACAACACGACACTTTTGCTCCTTGCCATTCTCTCCAATGATCAGAAATTCTTGTGTTTCTTCGTTCATTTAATTTCCTCCTTAATTAGGCTAAATTATGTTTCTGACGTGCCATTTAGGTGTGGTATAAAAATTTCACCTTTAATTCATTGGATTCGCCATAGTCTCACATAACTTCACAGTTTATGGCTCATCACCATATCGTGTAGTTGATTTCCGTTCCGGCCGGTCGCTTCGCTTTCGCACAGAGCAGAGCTTTCTGGGGGCGTCCGATGAGCCACAAGGAGTCGACCAGCCTCCACTCCAATCAACAATATACAGGCATATATAAAAATGTCATCCACAACTTTTTGTATTCAAAAGTAAAAAAGGAACAAGGAGTGCTTGTTGCCATCCTTGTTCCAAACTTATCAATTATGCCTCGGCATAATTGCGTCCGGAATCGGCTTTGTGCAAACACAAAGAACTCCTATCCGATTCCGTGACATCCGCCGGAGGCTTTAACTTCTTTCAGGACATTTGCTGTAAAGTGACTTATACCCGTATTCATCTCTCCCCTATAGAGTTGAGAGATGAATACTGAAAGAAGTTAATGACTACGATGATTATTCTTCGTTTTCATCCTCTAAAGCGTTTAATACGTCTTCTACCATATCCCACTCTGCTTCAGTTTCGATTGGTGTTAATTCACCATCTTCACCATTTTCTGATGGAACGAATGAAGATACGAAGATTTCAACAGAGCCATCCTCATCTTCTTCTGCGCCTACCATAGAGTAAAATACGTATGATTTGCCGAATTCAGCTGATTCATGTACGTGAATTACTTCACAAAGCTGTTCATTTCCGTTCTCGTCAATTACTGTAATATGTTGTACGTGTAGTTCTTCTTCATGGTTATGCTCTTGTGCCATGGTTGTCACCTCATCAATTAATTTTTGCTATCCAAGTAGCCTTGTAAAATCATCACAGCAGCCATTTTATCAATGACTTGCTTACGCTTTTTGCGACTCACGTCTGCTTCGATAAGCATACGCTCAGCAGCCATCGTTGTTAAACGCTCATCCCAAAGTTTGACCGGTAGTGAAAATGTCTCTTCTAAAAGCTTTTTATAGTTTTCAGAAGCCTCCCCACGCGGTCCAACCGTATTATTCATGTTTTTCGGGTATCCTACAACAAATTCTGTTATAGCGTACTCCTTCACTAACTCAGCTATTCGCTCAATGCCGAACTCACCGTTAGCTTCATCAATCTTTACGGTTTCAATACCTTGAGCCGTCCACCCTAAAGCATCACTTGCAGCAACGCCAACTGTTTTTGACCCAACGTCTAATCCCATAATTCTCATTTCTAGTCCTCGTTATTCTTTTTAATATAAAACTTAACAAGCTCTTCTAGAATTTCGTCACGCTCAAGCTTGCGAATTAAATTACGAGCATCCTGATGGCGAGGAATATACGCCGGATCACCAGAAAGTAAATAACCGACAATCTGATTGATAGGGTTATATCCCTTTTCCTCTAATGAAGAATGTACCTTCAACATTACCTGCTTGACTTCCTGTTCCATTGATTCTTCTGGAAAATTAAATTTCATAGTTTGATCAAATGAACTCATGACCAGCACCTCGCTTTCAGAAATAAGGAGATGTGCAAAAAAGCTCATCTCCAATTTCTCTTTATTATAACATGTTTTGGCGTATTATCAATTATGCCTCGGCATAATTGCGTCCGGAATCGACCTTGTGCTTAAGCCGACACGATGTCGGTCATTTCGGTAATGCCACAGGACGTGGCGTTTTTACCGATGCAGGTCAGTTAGCCGTTATCGCATGGATGCGATGACTGCTAACATCCCCTAAGAACTTCTTTCCGATTCCGTGACATCCGCCGGAGGGTTTAGGCCAGCACGATGCTGGTCACTCAGGCGTTTTCACAGGATGTGAAGTTCTTACCCTGAGTTCCTCTATTTCAGCGGGTGTTTAGACACCCGCTGAAAGAAGTTAAATGGATTTAACATAATCATACACAGAAAGTAGTGCTTCATCAAGTTTTGATGCTTCTTTTGCACCTGCCATCGCCATATCTGGACGACCGCCACCTTTACCACCACATGCTTCTGCTACCATTTTTACGATATTTCCGGCATGGTAATTGCCACCAACTAAATCTTTTGTTACTCCAGCACATAGCATAACCTTTTCGCCATCGACAGCACCAAGAATGATAACAGCCTTAGGCATTTTAGCTTTCAAGTCATCCATCATTTGACGAAGTTGATTGTTGTCCTTTGCTTCAACTTTAGTAGAAAGAACAGTTACATCCCCAAAAGTTTGCGCCGCGTCCACAATAGCCCCTGCTTGTGCATTCGCGATTTTTTGTGATAATGCTTCATTTTCGCGTTGTAAATCTTTGTAATCAGCTTGTAACGCTTGTACTTTTGTCACAAGATCTTTTGGATTTGCTTTTAATAATGCTGCCGCTTCGTTTAATAAAGCTTCTTCCTCTTTTACAGCTTCATAGGCAACTTTACCTGTCACAGCCTCGATACGACGAGTACCTGCACCGATACCACCTTCTGAAACAATTTTGAAGAAACCAATTTCAGAAGAGCGTTTTACGTGTAAACCACCGCAAAGTTCAATAGAGTAATCACCAATTGAAACAACGCGAACGATATCGCCATATTTCTCACCGAATAGTGCCATTGCTCCCATAGCTTTCGCCTCATCGATGCCTTTTTCTTCAATAACGACTTCTATATCATCCCACACTTTTTCATTTACAATACGTTCAATTTGTTGTAATTCCTCTTTTGTTACTTGTCCAAAGTGAGAGAAGTCAAAGCGTAAACGGTCAGGTCCTACATATGACCCAGCTTGGCTAACATGGTCGCCTAGTACATCTTTTAATGCACGTTGCATAATATGTGTTGCTGTATGGTTTTTAATAATTAAATTACGTTCATCACGGTTAACTAATGCTTTTACAGCATCTTCAACATGCATTTCTCCAGATTCTACAAGTACAGTATGAAGCGGCTGACCATTTGGAGCTTTTTGTACATCTTTTACAATGGCAGTAAAGCTATCATTAGCAATCACACCGCTATCTGCAATTTGACCACCCATTTCAGCATAGAATGGTGTTTCAGCTAAAATAACTAATGCTTCTTGCCCCTCAGATGCTACTTTTGACACTTGGCCGTTGACAATAATCGCTGCCACTTCTGTGTCTGTCGTTAATGTATCATAGCCTACAAATTCACTTGCAACCGTCAAGTTTGCTAGCACTTCGTTTTGTACTTGCATAGAATCCACATCTTGACGAGCTGCACGTGCGCGTTCACGTTGTTCTTCCATTGCTACTTCAAAGCCTTCATGATCTACCTTCATGCCTACTTCTTCCGCATACTCTTCTGTTAATTCGATTGGGAAACCGTAAGTATCATATAAACGGAATGCATTTGCACCTGGAATATAGTCATGGCCTGCTGCTTTTTGAGCTTCTACCACTTCGTTAAAGATAGCAAGACCACCATCTAATGTTTCATGGAAGCGAAGTTCTTCGTTTTTAATAACACGTTGGATAAACTCGCATTTTTCCGTTACTTCTGGGTAGAAATCATTCATAATTTCACCAACAGTTGGTACTAATTCAAACATAAATGGCTTTTCAATGCCGATTTGTTTTGCATAGCGTACAGCACGACGTAGTAAACGACGTAATACATATCCACGACCTTCATTTGAAGGAAGAGCACCATCTCCAATAGCAAACGCCACTGTACGAATATGGTCAGCGATTACTTTAAATGGTGTATTGATATCTTCTTCCGAACCGAAGATTTCACTTAGCGCGACTTCACCTGGACGTTTGTATTTGCGATTTGCCAACTGCTCGATTTTTTCAATAATAGGCATGAATAAATCAGTATCAAAGTTCGTTGGAACATTTTGAACTACCGATACGATGCGCTCTAGACCCATACCAGTATCAATATTTTGCTTTGGAAGTGGTGTATATGTGCCATCAGGATTATGGTTGAATTGAGAGAACACTAAGTTCCAAATTTCAAGATAGCGTTCATTTTCACCACCTGGATACATTTCTGGATCAGTTTCATCTGAACCATATTCTTCCCCACGGTCATAAAAAATTTCTGAGTTAGGACCTGATGGACCTTCACCGATATCCCAGAAGTTCCCCTCTAGACGGATTAAACGCTCTTCCGGAATACCAATTTCGTTATGCCAAACGTCATACGCTTCTTGGTCTTCAGGGTGAATCGTAATCGATAAAAGTTCTGGATCAAAGCCCATCCATTTTTTATCCGTTAAAAACTCCCAAGCATAATGAATAGCTTCTTTTTTAAAGTAATCCCCAATTGAGAAGTTACCTAACATTTCAAAGAACGTATGGTGACGAGCTGTTTTACCTACGTTTTCAATATCGTTTGTACGAATTGATTTTTGGGCATTTGTAATACGCGGATTTTCAGGAATGATACGACCATCGAAATATGGTTTAAGTGTTGCAACACCTGAGTTAATCCAAAGTAATGATGGGTCATTGATCGGCACAAGTGGTGCTGATGGCTCATGATGATGACCTTTTTCTTTAAAGAATTCTAGATACATGCGGCGAATTTCTACTGCTTTCATTTGAAAAGTTCCTCCCTATATGTTTGTAAAATTACGAGATGAATCCGCAAATAAACATAAAAAAGCCCTCATCCCAAAAAAGGGACGAGGACTTGTAATTTGTCTCGCGGTACCACCCTAGTTGTAAGTAAAAGTATACTTACCTCTTTAGCACTTGTAACGTAAGTGAACGGCAGGGATTAACTGCACTCTGGAGTAGCTTTCGGTATTCGCTATTGTGAGGATTTTTTCAGCCAAGAAATCCCTTTCTTTTACACGCACAAATACGTACTTTTTCCATCATCGTTTTTTACAATTTTCTAACAAGAATTATAAAAAAAATATGTTCTTCTGTCAATTGGCACTATAATTGCTAATCATAACTAAGCTCAATTTTTCTCCAAGGTAATTATCCTTCACACCGAGGCTATCGTGAGAAATAATTTTTTTTGTAAAAAACGAGAGTAGACAATCCTGTTAACAAGAACATTACAACAATCACTATCCAAAATGCATTTGATGTATTTTGATATGGTAGAGGTACATTCATTCCATAAATACTGGCAATTAACATAGGCACCGATAAGATGATTGTAAATGAAGCTAGTAATTTAAGGACTTGGCTTACGTTGTTTTGAATTACGTTACCATATGCATCCATAATATTATTTAAATTAATTTGATTAATTTCCGTCACTTCATATGCCTGATCTAATTCAATAAGCAAGTCGTCTAAAACACTTGCATCGTCTTCGTCTAATTTGATAGAGCTACCATGTAATATTTTTTGCATCGTAAATTTCATTTGTTTAAGAGAAGTTACCATATATATAAGACTTTCGTTTAAGTTAAGGAGTGTATACATCTCACTATTACGATATGACTTAGAAAGTTCTTTTTCTGCTAAAGTGATTTCCCGTTCAATTGTAGCTAAAAAACGAATATATGCTCGAGCCGTTATACTTAATATATTTAAAGTGTTACGCGTTTTCATATGTGTCTCACAGAGAGTCATTTCGCCGTTAAAGAAATCCTTCATAAAAGGTAGCTCCTCTCTACAAATCGTTATCATATGATTTTTTGTGTGTATGATACCCATTGGGATTGTCCGATACTTCACGTCTTGATCAGAACTCTCGACATCTAATTGATCATATGGGACATGAATAACTATCAAGACCGCTCCGTTGCGCTCTTCAATTCGCGGGCGTTCTTCTATATCAAGTGAATCACTTAAAAAATTGTTTGGAACACCAAGAGCTGCCTCTACATGTTCAATTTCACTTGTTGTTGGTGCTTCAAGATGAAGCCAGCTGTTATAACCAATTTTTGATGTTTGTTCAAGCTTACCTTCTGAGGTACTTTTGTTAATTAAAAGCATTTTATAACACAACCTTTCTTACGTACTATCCGAATATATTAGAAACGTAAAAATTTTGATTTGTAAAATACGTAGAAGAGACTTCCACTGATTCCTACCATTAGTCCAATAACTACTAAGAACATGAATGGCTGATTTTCATAGGGCAATGGGACGTTCATCGAGAAAATACTTCCAATTATAGTAGGAATCATTAATACAAGCGTAAGAGTAGTCAGTATTTTCAAAACACTATTTAGGTTATTATGAGTGATTGCTGCGTACGCATCCATAAGACCACTTAAACTAAGACTTCGCATTTCTGTTACTTCCGCCGCTTGTTCAATATCTACTAGCGCATTATGCAACATTTGTTGATCTTCTTCATATAGCTTTATACCTTGCCCTTTGGAAAGGTGTAAAAAAACATTGCGCATAGCTCGTAAAGATGTTGAGAAATATACTAAACTTTTATTAATATGAATCAGACCGAAAAGCTCTCTATTGTTATGTGACTCTTTTAATTCTCGCTGTAATCGTCCAACTTGTGCTTTTATACGCTTGAGAAAATCGAGATACGATTGAGCAATCGCTTCAAATAGAAGTAATGTTATTCGAGTCTTCATATGCGTTTGAAATGTTCCGTACTTTCCTGAAAATATGTCTCTACATAATGGGTTGTCTTCTTTTGTGACAATTATTAGATGGTCCTTTACATGAATAATCCCGATTGGTAATGTACGATAAGGGATTTCCTCGTACAAACGTTTCTCATTCATCACAACAGGAGAATTAAGAATGATGACCATTGACGAATCCTCTTTTTCAATCCGAGGTCTCTCATTGATGTCTAAAGAATCACGAATAAAATCTTTCGGAACATTAAGTTTATTTGAGATTTGAGAAATTTCAGCATCTGTCGGATCCACAAGATAGAGCAACGTGTTGTGAACAATCTCAGATACCTGTTGTAATTGACCTATTGAATTACTTTGATATATCGTAAGCATCTTTTTTCCTCACTTTCTCTTCTAAAATAGCCGTTTTTTATAAAATACCCAACCTGTTAACAAGCTAATGACTGCAGAGATTGACATTAGTACTGCTAATGCATATGCACCATCTTGTTTCGGTAACGGGACATTCATCCCATAAATTGTTGCGACCATCGTCGGAAACGTCAAAATAATCGTACATGCAGTTAAAACTTTCACTACAACACTTAGGTTAATTTCAATCGCAGCAGAATATGCATCCATCATATTACCTAAATTTTCGTTGTAAATTTTTGATGTATCAAGAGCTTGTTGCATCTCATTAAGAGTGCTTTGCATCCGTTTTTCATCTTCTTCATTCATTTCAAGTACTCTTGACAATTTCCTCATCATCAATAGATTTACTTTTAGTGCCTTTATGAAATAAACAAGGCTCTTATTTATATTGAGCAAAGTATACACTTCACTGTTCTTGATTGATTTTTGTATTAATTTTTCAGATACAATAACTTTTCGATCAACATCATCGAGACAACGTAAATAGTAACTAGCTGTAACAAGCAATAGCTGTAAAATAAAAGATACGTTTATATTGTTATTAAAACTTTTATCGAGATTTTTTTTAAATTCCTGTAAAACCAGATGATCATTACGACAAATTATGACAATTACTTCACTTGTTTGAATAATACCGATTGGAATTGTCCTAAATGGTATAGTTTCACCATTTGGCATTTTTAAGGGTACATTGATAATTAGTAATAAATCATTTCCATTTTTTTCCACTCGCGATCGTTCGTCTATATCGAGGGAGTCACTGATAAAGTCAGTTGGTACCCCAAGGCGATTAGTAACGTACTGTATATCTTCTTCTGTCGGTTCAGTGAGATAAACACAGCTACCTTGAACGATCTTAGGCTGTTCTTCCAGCCCTTCTCTGCCTCTTTTATAGATTTTAAGCATTGAATCGTCCTCCTAATCTGTTGAACTAAAACAGATTTACGTTTTTTACTCCTACTATCTCCATCGGTCATACTTGGACTCTCCATTTTGACCCCTCCTTTCTAAAAACGAACTCTTATTCTTCTGCTAAAAGGGGTGAAACTATATAGCAATCTGCGATAAGGTTCTTTTTTTGGAAATAAAAAAACCTCCAGGAGTCCCGGAGGTTTTAATAAAGCGCATAATAAAATAAATAAGTACAACAAGCACTTTCGATTCCCCCTAACTCGAGTTTTAGCACTATACACCGTAAAGAAATAAATAATCTCTTAGCCACCTTATGAAAAGCCTTAATTCGGCAATTCCTGTTCTACCCATGGGCATCTTTCGATATTTCTGGGCAGTGGCCTATGTTTGTATAGGAGCCTCACCTAACGAGGTTTTATTTAATTTCTTCGCCATCTTAATCCGTATTTTTTATTTTGTCAATAGGCTAATAATATTTTCAAAGTGTTTTTTATCACAATTTTCTGTTCCAAATTGGAAATCTCACTGAATTTTTCCCATACAGTACAGGTAAAGAGTTTTGCTTTTTTCAACACATTCTCTGTTCTTTTAAGCTGTTTTTTCAAGCGAAGAATTGATTTGCTTAGCAACAAAAGTTAGACTGAGGCGCTCGCTTCCCCCAACTCTCAATGTATTTTTAATCAATTTCAATATTGATCCTGTATAGATGCACTATCATTCTTAGTTCAGCCTTTGAAAACAAAAAACAATCCTAGAATTTATTAATTCATTTGATTTGAGTAGAAATACATAAAAGTTTGGGATGATATTTTTTAAACGTATGCTAAATATAAAAATTGACTTAAATGGAGCTAGACGAAAATCTGTAACGGGTAAGTAGAAAAACAAAGGCTAAAGGAGATACTTCCTGTAATACCCTTCGAGGTCAATGCTACAAACAGCTCATCCCGTCATCCAAGTGGGAAATGCATAAACAACAGAACTCCCTTATATGATGATGAGCCAAAAATACACTATTTCCTTGATACCATTTTAAGATTTTTGTTTTTGGAACAGTTGTTGACAATTAAAATTATTCGGAGTACAATGCTGAAAACAATAAGTCCTCGTTAGGTGAGGCTCCTATGCAAACATAGGCCACTGCCCAGAAATATCGAAAGATGCCCATGGGTAGAACAGGAATTGCCGAATTAAGGCTTTTCATAAGGTGGCTAAGAAATGAATTTCATTTCTTTACGGTGTATAGTGCTAAAACTCGATCAAGGGGAATCGGACGTGCTTTTTTGTGCGCTCTTCACCCCCTCTTTGAATCGATAGAGGGGTTTTTATTTTATTTGACTAAAAAGGGGGAAACATGTGATGGACAATTATTCGATATGGCATTTCATAGATTTAAATAATTCGAATATGGCAAAAGGCAGCGTTTTAACGTTCAGTCCACATATGTCCCTCTCTTCAATCATCCAATTCTGTTTTTTTTGCAAATTGGAAATATCAAGATAGGTTTATTTGATGTGTACGTCGAACAAGATACATTCTAAGCAAAAAGCTCCCTTTTTTTACGGGAGCTTTTTTTGTTTTAAAGGGCATTCTAAACAAAGAAATGAAGAGGTGATTAACGATGACAATGACAATGACAGTAGAAATGATAATCAAGCTAATCTTAGCTTTGCTATTCGGATTACTGATTGGGATTGACAGACAGATTAAACAAAAACAACTTGGCATAAGACCTAGTATGGTCATCTCTATTGCTAGCTGTTTATTAACAATTGTTTCTATAGAAGCATTCGGTAAATTTGGAGGTGCAAATCATCCGAATATGGATCCAATGCGACTTGCTGCGCAGATTGTAAGTGGAGTTGGTTTCATTGGGGCTGGCGTTATTTTGCGAAGAAGTAACGAGGTTATTTCTGGCCTTACTTCCGCTGCACTAATCTGGTCCGCTTCTGCGCTTGGAATTACGATTGGAGCGGGGTTTTATCTAGAAGCAAGTTGTGCTGTCATCCTCTTGATGGGTGCAGTCAATATTGTGCCCCTTCTCATTAAAACATTAGGCCTATCAACACTTAACCGTCAGGAAATTTCATTAAAAATTATCGTGGAATCGAATTATCGTATGACCGAATTAATTAAAATGATTAAGTATAAAGGGCAAAACGAACAATCAAAAAAAGATGAATATAAAATTCGGCATTTCAAGCTCAAAGATCTTGATAACGGCCACCAATTAATTGATTTAGTTCTTTCTGTACCGGAAGATCAGTATACTACGGAAATATATTATTATGTTAAAAAAATTGATCACGTTCTAAGTGTTGAAATTGAGAATTTGTAATAGAAAGGCGTGTCAAAAAATGATTAGATTAAACCAATACAAGTATAAAGAAGAGTACACATACTACATGTTGCAATCTTTAAAGTCTGAAAAAAAAGATTCCTTCCGAAAGGACTTCCTAGATTTACATCCGATGGATCAGGCAACATTTTTTATAGAACTCAGCGAGGAAAGACGCATTACAATTTATTCTTTTTTAACTCCTAGTGAATTTGGCGATATTTTTAGCGAGCTAGAACCGTCCATGCAGAAAAAATGTATTTTGGAGCTTGATCGGCCATTTGCAGTGGAGATGTTAAATGAATTACCTTCAGATGACGCTACCGATTTTTTGGGACTACTATCATATAAAGAAGCTGATTATTATTTAGAACAAATGGAAAAAGATGAGGCTGATGATATTAAACAATTACTTCAATACGAAAAAGGGTCAGCGGGAGCCTTAATGACAAAAGATGTAGTAATAATGGCAAAAGATGATTTAGTAATTGATGTGTTTGACCGCCTAAAGCATAATGAGGCAGATGCAGAAACTTTTAATTACTTATATGTTACAGATTTCAATAATCAATTGCTTGGAGTCGTATCATTACGAGATCTTATTATTTCTCCACCAGAGAGTCGAATGGCTGAAATTATGAACTCTGGAATCATTTCAGTGACTGCCAATACAAGCCAAGCTGAGGTCTTCCAAATCATACGCAAATATGGTCTTTTAGCAGTCCCCGTTGTAACAGAAAACTTTGAACTACTTGGAATCGTTACGTTTGATGATGTGCTAACTTATCTATAAAAATATTGATAGTATATATTTTTTACAGCCATTCATATAAAAGAGAAGTAACTGTTTAAATTAGTTTTTAAACAGTTACTTCCTCGAAATTAATTATTATTTTTTAAAAAGTTTTCGACTCTATCCACTAATTCTTCCCTATTGTAAGAATTATAAAGCGCGCTAGCTAAACGGACAGGGTCTCCAAAGAAAAAGCGCTCATACAGTGTTTGTCGTGTACCAAAGCTACTCATCGTTAAATCCCAAGCTAAGCGGAATTTTTTGACGCGCTCCTCTCCACCATCTTGAAAAGACTGCAAATAATGCTCAAGATCGCCGTCATCCGTTGCAAATGCTTTTTCACTTGGAATGGACATTAATCCACTTGCGCCAAGTAACTGGATAATTTCTGTAAAGGTCGGATACACTTTAGGAAAAATCTGAATAGCTACTTGTACTGTCGCATGGTCAGGTCTTAGAAAACCAAAAGCATCTATTTTTGCTTCTATTTCAGACTTTAACAGTAAAGCCTTCATCGTTTCTAATGCCACGATAATATCAACAACCTTTTGCTGTACATGTTGGTATTCGCCGATATTTATCGTATTTACAATTGACTGTGCAACACCTAAGACAAATTCTGTTTTGGCAATTTGACGTGTAAGAACTTGATGTAAACCATATGTTTGAAAACCACTTACGTTCAAAAAATTATTGGCAACTTCCATATTCTCATAATAAAAGACGCGTTCCCACGGTACTACAACATTATCAAATACAACGATTGCATCCATTTCCTCGTAACGACTACTTAATGGATAATCAAAAGCCGATTCCCCGCCGACAAATGATTGCCTACATAAAAACTTTAATCCTTTTGTATTACTTGGTATTGAGAAAGCAAAGCCTTTACCTTCATCATAACCATTTGTTGATATAACAAGGAGTTCATCTGTAATTCCTCCCTGTGTCGCTAGTAATCTCGCACCTTTAATTACTAACCCCTCGGTCGTTTTTTCCACAATTTTAGCAGCAATAATAACATCTTCATCTTCAAAATAAAATTTCCGGCGATTTACTTGTGGTTCGATGAATGTATGCGTCATTGTTAAATCGTTCTCACGGGCATACTCATAAAAATTTAATAAATGTTGAGGAAAACAATTTGGCTTATCTTTTAAATACTCCGCAGCCGATGCTAAAGCCATTAATGTTGTATTCATGTAATCCGGACTTCTACCCATAAGGCCATTATTGGATAATGCCCATTGTCGTACAGCATTGCGTCTTCTCACAAGATCCTCGACTGCCACCGCCTGAAGAAAAGACATACCTACACGGTTATTACTCGTTGGCGAAACATATGTCATCTCCTCGAACAATGCATCTTCATGTTGTAAATCAAAAAGCCTTGCCTGACTCTTCATAACTCCCTTAAATGCTGGATGCTCCGACACTTTCCCTGTGACAACTTTCCCATCAATCGAAATGTAGGTTTGTAAAGCGTCAATACGGTCAATATATTGCTGTCCTGTAATTACTGGCATGCAGTCACCCCTAAACGTCACAAATGTTTTTATACTTATTTAGTATATGAAACTTCCTAATTTAGGTTACGCCTCAGCAAACTGTATTATATCAGACCTTGAATTTTATAAACTGTACCACTTTATAAATACAGTTGAAAATCCGCCTTCATTGCATGATTTTTCAGTTACTTTAGAGAAAAACGGTTTCAATCAGCACTTTTTAAACAAGTTCATTTTTGCGACACATTCACAAAAAAGTCTACTTTGACTAGTACAGAATTGCTAGATTTTTTATTTATGCAGGTGTAAGATAGCTTCGAAACCAAAACGAAAACATCTTTTTAATAAAAGGAGAATATATATGAATAAACAAATCCTCTCGTACGTAGCTCAAATGGAAGCTGCTTTAATGAACAAAATGGAGGATCATAATGAAGAGAATCTTTTATTTTCTATTGCTTCAGATTTGATTGCCAAAGAAAAAGATCAATTTAAAAATGTGTGCCAAGCATATGAAGTAGTAAAACATCACTTAGTTGGTATTCACTAATTAAAAAATCGTACAACAAAACCCGATCAATTCAGAATTGACCGGGTTTTGTATTTTACTCATCTAAGAAATCATATGGCGAGATACCATCCATGCCAATTAATGGATGGATATATGATTCTGTTTCTACAGTTAGCTTAAAATCAATGGCTTGTTTTTCATTTTGTAAATCTTCGTTTACTGGATTCGTTTCTACTTCTTCAATTTCCTCTACAATATCCATTGGATTGAGCCTTGCACGTAGAGACGTAAATCGCTGCAAATCATCTGTACGCTGTAAGCCATCTGCTAGCACATCAGGCTCACCACATAAAATTAAGAAATTTTTCGCACGCGTAATACCTGTATATAGCAAATTACGACGCAGCATTTTAGAATACCCTCGTACAACCGGCATAATAACCGTTTGGAACTCAGAGCCTTGCGATTTATGAATAGAACAACAGTAGGCAAGTGTCAATTGATTGAGGTCACTACGTTGATAAGTTACTTCAATACCGTCGAATGATACAACAAGCAAATCTTGTTTCTCAATTGTTTCCTTGGCCTTGATAATACTAATTACCTCACCCATATCACCATTAAAAACATTACTTTCGGGTTGATTGACAAGCTGTAAGACTTTATCCTTTATTCGATATGTGACATCCCCAAAGACAAGCTCTTTTCTAGTACCCGTTTCGTTTGGATTAATAAGCTCCTGAATCATTCTATTTAAATTATCTATTCCTGCTGGACCTTTGTACATTGGTGCCAGCACTTGGATATTTCGGATTTCTTGCCCTTTCGCAACTGCACTTTTCACAACTTGAGTGACAACGCTTGCTACTTGATCTGATGCGGCTTTAATAAATGAACGATCGGACGTTTTTAACGTTAGGTCATTTGTAATATTTCCTCGTTTAATTTGGTGAGCAAGTTCAATAATAGTCGAGCCCTCGGCCTGTCGATAAACATCTGTTAATTCGACAGTAGGTATTTGACCGGAAGTCAACAAATCCTTTAACACCTGTCCTGGTCCTACTGGCGGAAGCTGATCTTGATCGCCAACAAATACAACTTGTACATCCTCATGCAAGGATTTTAATAATTGATGCGCGAGCCAAGTATCGACCATCGACATTTCGTCTACAATAATGAGTTTCCCTGTAACCTCACGCTCAGTTTCTTCCTCTTTTTCCTGACCAGTAAAGCCTAGCAATCGATGAATCGTCATTGCGGGAAGCTCTGTCGATTCCGACAAACGCTTGGCTGCACGTCCTGTTGGAGCACATAAAATAATCGGAAAAGGCTCTTCTTTTTGTGCATATTCCTTCGGGTTTAATGATAGTCCGTGTAGCTTTGCATACACTTCTACTACTCCCCGAACAACAGTTGTTTTACCTGTACCTGGTCCACCAGTTAAAATCATAACGGCTGAGTTTAGCGCTTGTTGTATAGCATTCGCTTGTGTCTCAGCATATGTAACATTGAGCAGCTCTTCTGTTTCACCAATTGCTTTGCGTATTTCGTCCTTACTAAAATGTTCAGCCTTCTTGTTACGTTCGATTAAAGCTACTATTTTTGATGCAATTCCTACTTCCGAGAAATATAGGGATGGCAAATAGAGTCTCGTTTCTTCCCCACAGATTTTACTTTCCTCACGCAATTCGATGCAAGCTTTAGAAATAGTCTCAAAGGGAATTTCCTCTCGTTGGCTCTGCTCAAGCATATCTTTTACAAGTGGTAAAACATTTTCAGCATCTAAATACACATGCCCATCCGATAATGCTGCAGTATTGAGAGTATGTAGAATCGCCGCCTTAATACGGTCTGGATGATTGCCGGTAATACCCAATTTAGAACCTAGTTCATCGGCACGAAAGAAACCTACACCTTCTACATCTTCAATTAAGCGATATGGATTTTCAGTTAATAATTCGATTGCCTCTGTCCGATACGTTTGGTAAATTTTCATGCCGAGCTGTGGTCCGAAACCCCATTCATTAAGTTGAATCATCACTCGTTCTAAGCCTAGATTTTGTTCAATCGTCCGATGAATAACCTCTTTTTTTTCAGCAGATAAACGAGGTACAGCATCAAGCGCATTTGGATCCTCTAAAATAAGACGTAACGCATTTGCGCCTAGCTTCTCTACGATTGTTTCAGCAGTTTTTCTTCCGATTCCAACAAACAAATCACTCGATAAGTAATGAATAATTCCTTGCTCTGTTGCTGGCACTTCCTTTGTAAACGTCTCAATTTGAAATTGAACACCATATTTTGGATGTTGCTTCAATAATCCTGTAAAACGATATTGTTCATCCATTTGTAAAGGAGGAAAATATCCAACAACAATTATTTCCTTATCTTCATACTGTAAGTTGGTCTCTTGAATTTTCACACGAACTATCGAGTACATATTTTGTGCATTATGGAAAATAGAGACGATTGGACGTCCGAGTATAAAAAATTTATTTAGTTCAAATAAATCAAGATTATCTGCCATTTTCGGTTCGTCCTTTCCCGTTCATTTCAATCATTATATTTTACCACACCGTAACTTGAAAAATCGTTTAAAAAGAGAATTCACTAAATTTTAATCACGTATGCCTCGATACAATTGTTGCTGTCGCTTTGCTTTCGCACAGATAAGCAATGCGCCTGGAAGTGACTTTGTGTTGATTTGCATGAGGGCAGACACAATGCGGTCATTTCGGTAATGGCAAAGGACATGGCATTTTTACTGGATGTGAAGTTCTATCCTAAGTTCCTCTATTTATCGAATGTCTGGATACAACGGGATACTTCTGTTAGTGGACCATTTTCGTTCGCTACAAAAACACTTACTTAAAGAATATTTCGATAACTGACAATTCACAGTTATTATCAACCTTTCCATGCTATTATATAGGTGAACTTATTGTACGGAAGGATTGTGAAGCTAATGGAATTTAGACCTTGCATCGATTTACACGATGGCAAAGTAAAACAAATTGTTGGCAGCACACTAGGTCATAAAGATCAAGAAGTTATCGAGAACTTTATTTCAAATCATGACTCTAGTTATTATGCAAAAATGTTTGCCAAGGATCAATTAACAGGTGGTCATGTCATCATGTTAGGTGATGGAAACGAAGAGGCCGCATTCGCAGCATTAGCAGCATATCCTCAAGGATTGCAGGTTGGCGGCGGCATCACGACAGAAAATGCAAAAAAGTTTATCGATGCAGGCGCTACTCATGTTATTGTCACATCATTTATATTCAATGATGGTAAGCTCCATTTAGATCGACTCAAGCAATTAGTACGAAATATTGGTAAAAAACATCTTGTTATCGACTTAAGCTGCCGTATGCGCGATGAAAAATGGTTTGTTGTTACTGATAAATGGACAAAGTTTAGTGATTTTGAAGTAAATGCTGAGTCTATAGCATTTATCGAAAATTTCTGTGATGAACTACTTATTCACGCTGTTGATGTGGAAGGAAAAAAAGGCGGTATGCAGGAAAGTTTAGTGCATGATTTAGCTACTTGGACAACGATTCCAACAACATATGCTGGTGGCGTTCGATCTTTAGACGACTTAAAGCGATTTAAAAATATTTCAAATGGTAAGCTTCACGTTACGATAGGTAGCGCTCTTTCAATTTTTGGTGGAAATTTACCTTATTCAGACGTGGTGGATTATTGCAAAAAAGACGGGGTATTATGATCAGCTTGATGATGAACAAATGATACTAAAGTTTTCAAAATCTTTAAATATTTAAATTATCGTTAAACTAAGGGGACTAAACATCCCCTTTTTTTTTAATTTTACAATGTAAATTTATGAAATAGGAATACTATACATAGATTCAGAGTACTTATTTCTATTTAGTAGCTATTTTTGATAAGCTATTATTGATAATGTTAAATAATATTATTACTTCGTTAGCGCACATTATTAAAAGAAAGGATTTTATGAAACATGAAAAATGAACTTGAAGCAACTACTCTAAAAACTTTACAAACAGAATTAACACGCTTCTTTTTAGTCTATAAATTCGCCTTGCAGGAAATAGAAACGAAATTAAATATTTTACAAGAAGAATTTCAGCTAATTCATGAATATAATCCGATTGAGCATTTATCAACTCGAGTAAAATCACCCAAAAGTATCTTATTAAAAATGAAGAAAAATAACCTTGAGCCATCTATTGAAACGATTCGTGATAACATTCGTGATATTGCAGGTATCAGAATTACATGCTCCTTTGTAGAAGATATTTATAAAGTGAGTGCGATGATACAGGCACAAAATGATATTGAAGTTGTAGAGGTAAAAGATTATATTGCATCGCCAAAGGGGAATGGTTATCAAAGCTTGCATCTGATAATAAAAATCCCCATATTTATGTCTGATCGTATGGAGAAGGTATATGCCGAAATTCAAATTCGTACCATTGCAATGGACTTCTGGGCTAGCCTTGAACATAAAATCTATTACAAATACAACAAGGAAGTACCTGAACATATCCGTTTTGAATTGAAGGAAGCTGCTATTCAAGTAGCTGAGCTGGATCGAAAGATGGAACGACTGAATAGAGAAATTAATATTTTAAAAGAGAACGAAGCAGAACCTTCATTATTAGATGCTGCTCCAATTGCACATTTAGCACAATATATTTATCAACTACCATTTGATTATCCTTCAAAGGACAATAAAGACTAAAATCAACAAGGATGCCGAAATAATATTGGCATCCTTTCAGTTTGTCTACAAGACAATTAAATGAAACTTTGTTGATTCAAAAGTAGCTACTTATAAAAAATTGTAATTATTGTACAATTTAAATAGGAATTAACAAAAGTACGAATAATTAAAGGGCGTGAAACAATGGATTTCTTCACAATACTTATGTTTATACTTACAATTATCGCCAACATAATAGGATTCTTTGTGTTTTTAAAGAAGAAAAGTGTATATTCTGCCGCCTTAACTATATTAGGTTTAGCTATAGCGTTTGGTGGCGCAGGAAGTTTATTAGCAATAGCTATTATTAATGATCCCTTTGCAATGTTTTATGGTTTACAAATAGGGTACTTTCTGATGATTAATGGCGTGATCGTATTAGTAATTGCAATTTTAATAACAGTAGTAAAGAAATTAAAAGGGTAAATTTGTGAAGTAAAGTACTTATACGTTCAGAGGCGTTAGTGGCTAACAGCCTTTTAATAATATGACAGCTTTATCTCATTGTTCAGCAACACAAAAGGATGCCAATGTATTTTCGGCATCCTTTTCATGTTTTAAAAACTTTTTTTAATTAAATCGTTGTGCAATCATATCATAAAGATAAAGTGCTTGGTCGTATTCGGGCTGTAACGTAAAGGCTTGTTTTAGGTGGTACATAGCATCTTTTGTTTGCTCAGTAGATACCGCATATAGCACACCCAAATTGTAATGTGCATCTGCGTTATTCCAATCCTGTTCGATCAGATAATCTAATTCTTTTTTACCTTCTACGAACATTTCTAGCGCACATAGCACGATTGCATATGCTAGACGAATCTGTGTGTCTTCTGGTGCAAGTTCTGAAGCTCGTTGTAAATATGGCAGAGCAAGCTTCGGATTTTCCATTCGCTCAAAGCATTTGCCCATCATATAATACACATCTGCGCCTTCAATTTTATGCTTTAGCGCTTGTTCATAAAGCTTTACTGCCTCCGCATATCGTTCAGCGTTATAATATAAATTTGCTAAGCCATAGTAAGCAGTTGCTGCCGTTTCATCAACAGTGATTGCTTTTTGAAAGAAACGTTCTGCACGTTCAGTATCCTCTAAGACCGCTAAGAGATTTCCAAAATTCACATAACCAATTGGGTTTCCTGGCTCTGCTTCAATTGCTTGTGTAAAAAGTTGTGCAGCATCCTCGTAGCGCTTTTCTTGAAAGGCTTGAATGCCCTGCTCGTTAAAATTCATTGTTTTTCTTCACCTCTATGTAGCGAAAGACTGCTTTAATTCTATACGCTTCAGAAAAGTAGTATAAGCAGTCTTTTCGCTAATTAACCTACATATGTTAGTTTTTTGTTATTTTTAAAGACTTCGTCGATTGTACCGCCACCTAAACATTCTTCACCGTCATATAGTACTACAGCTTGTCCAGGTGTAATCGCACGTACCGGCTCAGCAAACGTAATATGTGTACGTCCATCTTCTAAAATTTCCACTTCTACTGGTGTATCTGTTTGACGATAACGGAATTTTGCTGTGCATGAAAATTTCCCGGGCAATTTTATTGTCGAAGCATAGCTCATTTTCACAGCAGTCAGTGACGTAGAAAATAATGAATCATTATTAAAACCTTGTCCAACTAGCAGCACATTGCGCTCCAAATCTTTTCCTAACACGAACCAAGGTTCACCGTCACCACCAATTCCAAGACCATGACGTTGACCAAGCGTATAGTACATTAATCCATCATGCTGGCCCATTACGACACCATCCATCGTTTCCATTTTACCAGGTTGAGCTGGTAAATATTGACTTAAGAATTCTTTGAAATTACGCTCTCCAATAAAGCAAATTCCTGTTGAATCTTTTTTCTTCGCTGTAGCTAACCCAGCTTCCTCCGCAATTCTACGGACTTCCTTTTTCTCAATATGTCCAATTGGGAACATTACATGCGACAATTGTTCCTGTGATAATTGGTTTAAGAAATACGTTTGATCTTTATTATTATCAATACCACGAAGCATTTTTACTTCGCCATCACCACTTCGATCAACTCGAGCATAGTGACCTGTCGCTAAATAATCAGCTCCAAGATCCATCGCGTGCTCTAAAAACGCTTTAAATTTAATTTCCTTATTACACATAACATCAGGATTTGGTGTACGTCCTGCTTTATATTCTTCTAAAAAGTAAGTGAAAACCTTATCCCAATATTGCTTTTCAAAATTCACAGCATAGTAAGGAATACCGATTTGATTACATACTTTAATAACATCATCATAGTCTTCTGTAGCTGTACAAACGCCATTTTCGTCTGTATCATCCCAGTTTTTCATAAATATCCCGATTACTTCATATCCTTGTTGTTTCAGTAAATATGCAGCAACCGAAGAATCTACCCCACCCGACATGCCGACAACAACACGAATTTGTGAGGGGTCACGTGTTTCTTTCATTATGGTCACCTTTTCTTTTATTCAATTTCTATTAAATATATAATTTTTCAAGCGTGTTAATTTACCATTTTTATCCACCCCAATTAATTAGAAGGCTCTGATTTCCGCTACGGGCTACTCACTTTGTAGCTGCCGCTTTACAGAAAACATTTGTCGCTGACGCTTCGCTTTCGCACAGAGCAAAGCTTCCTGCGGGCGAGCGTCGAGCCGCTTCCTCCGCTACAATCAGTTAAAATGGGTATACATTAGCAAAATATTAACAAAGATTTTATCGCTCAATAATAAGCCTGTTTTTTCCTAATCAACACGCCTGAATTTTTCAGCAAACTACTTTTTCGCGAGTCTTTTCACAATCTCTGCTGTTTTTTCTGCCGCATGTTGTGCATCAGCTTCTGTTAAACCTTGTCCGAAGCTAAAACGAATCGAGTTACGTAATTCCTCTGTATCTTGACCAAACATCGCAACTAATACGTGTGATGGATCAATGGAGCCAGCAGTGCATGCAGAACCACTAGATACGCAAATACCTGCCATATCAAGATTTACAAGGAATGACTCTACTTCCATACCAGAAAAACTTACATTTAAAACGTGTGGGAGCGTATTTTCTAACTCTCCATTCACATGAAATGCTAGATTTTCCTTCGTGAAAACATCCAGCATAATTTGCTTAAAGCGATTGTATAGCGCACGCTTCTCTTCTCGCAACTCATTTGCAATTTGCACTGCAGTTGCAAAGCCAATCACTGCGGGCACATTTTCAGTACCTGCACGACGTTTTTTCTCATGTGCGCCACCTAATGCATAGCTAGTGAATGGTATTCCGGCTTTTTGGTATAGGAAACCAATACCTTTAGGCCCATTAATTTTATGTGCGGAAACACTTAGTAAATCAACATGTAAATCAGCAACATTAATTGACTCTAAACCATATGCTTGAACAGCATCTGTATGGAAAACAGCCTTATGCTCGCGTAGCAAATTACCAATTTCGGCAATTGGTTGAATTGTACCGACTTCATTATTACCGTACATAATCGTTACTAAAATTGTATCCTCACGCAATGCATTTCGCACGTCTTCTACAGAAACACGTCCATTTTCATCTACTGGTAAATATGTCACATCAAAGCCATCTCGCTCAAGTTTTTCACAAGTATGTAACACCGCGTGATGTTCAATTTGAGTAGTAATGATGTGCTTCCCTTCAGAAGCCTGTGCATAAACAGTGCCAAAAATAGCTGTATTATCCGCCTCTGTTCCACCACTTGTTATAATAATTTCCCCAGGTTGAGCGCCAATAGATTTGGCAAGTATTTCACGTGCATCATCTAAATATTTGCGCGCCTCTCGACCTATCCCATGAATACTTGATGCATTCCCATAAACTTGTTGCATTGCTGTAGTCATAGCGTTTATTACGTTGTCATTCATTGGTGAAGACGCAGCATGATCGAGATAAATATATGAATTCATGTTGAAAACTCCTTTGTACGAAAAGCGCTAAAGATTCATCTCCATGCCATTGAGCATGGAGATGTGCTTTAGCCTAGACATTTTAAATGTAGAACATATAGCCTTCCGCTACATTTTCCTCAGTATATTGTGCTAAATCTTCAATTGTCGTTGTATCTAATACATTTTTCACAGCATCACGAATACGAAGCCATAATTCTCGCTGAGGAGCTTCTTCATTTTCAATACCTTCTACTGGTTGAATAGGACCCTCTAACACACTAATAACATTAGCCGCAGAAATTTCACTTGGTGGATTTGCTAGCATATATCCACCATATGCTCCGCGCACACTTTTCACTAAGCCTGAATTACGTAATGGTGAAACTAATTGCTCTAAATATGCCTCAGAAAGCTCCTTTTCTGCAGCAATTTTTCGCAGTGGAATAGGTCCTTCTCCATAATGCTTTGCTAATTCAATCATGATCGTTAGACCATAACGGCCTTTTGTAGAAATTTTCATTTTATCACCCTCAAATAGTCTAGTCAAAAATACTACAAACAGTATATCATAATCTCCTCTCGTATAACTCGGAAATACTCTCAGGAGGTTATGATATACTATTAATTGCGCCTTAGTATAGTTAGGCAAAATACTATTATCGTTTTATTTTAAGCAAAAAAACATTCAGCAAATCAACTATGCCTCGGCATAATTGCGTGACACCCGCTGAAATAAGTTAAAAATCAATAAAAACAGTTGAAAGGGGGAATTTTCAATGCATAATGAACCACTCGCTTATCGCATGCGTCCTTTAACCCTTGATGAAATTGTAGGACACCAAGATTTTATCGGTCCTACTACCGCTCTTTATAAAATGATTCAAAATGAGCATGTCCCATCCATGCTACTATTTGGTGAGCCAGGTATCGGCAAAACGTCAATAGCGAATGCCATAGCAGGAAGCTCGAACCTTCCCTTTTTCGCGCTTAATGCAACTCGCGCTGGTAAAAAGGATGTCGAGGATATTGTACAAGAAGCTAGAATCTCAGGAAAAGTCCTTCTTTTTTTAGATGAAATTCATCGTTTTAATAAATTACAGCAAGATGCTTTGTTGCCACATGTGGAAAATGGCTCAATCGTGTTAATTGGAGCTACGACGGAAAATCCATACCATGATGTAAATCCCGCTATCCGCTCACGTTGCGGAGAAATCTACCAACTACAACGTTTAACGATAGAAAATATCATCGAACTTATAAAAAATGCACTTTCTGATGAGAAACGCGGGCTAGGTAAACATCATTTTGTCTTAACAGATCCTCAAATTGAACAAATTGCTGAAGCAGCTAATGGTGACGCTCGGAAGGCATTAACCTTGCTTGAATCGCTTTATTATGCAAGTGATGAAGTCGACGGTCGAACAATTGCTGCTGATCATATTCTTAAGCATCTTATCGGGAGAATTGGTGTTTATGGTGATAAAAAGGGATCTCATTTTTATAATTTACTATCTGCGTTGCAAAAATCGGTTCGTGGAAGTGATACGAATGCAGCATTGTTTTATTTAGCTCATTTATTGGAAATAGGTGATTTAGTAGCTGTTAGTCGACGCTTACTTGTGATGGCTTATGAAGATATAGGACTTGCCAATCCTGATGTTGGACCGCATATGCTTGCGGCTGTTCAAGCGGCTGAGCGTTTAGGGCTACCCGAGGCACGTATCCCGCTTGCAAGTGCTGTTATTGAAATGTGCCTTGCATCCAAATCCAATTCTGCAATTTCAGCCATCGATGCCGCCATTGCCAGCATTCATGAAGGAAAAACTGGCGATATTCCGCATCATCTACGCGATGCTCATTATGAGGGAGCAAAAGATTTAGGTCATGTAGGCTATCAATATCCCCACAACAGCCCTATTGGCACATTTGGTGGCTGGGTTGACCAGCAATATTTACCTGATGCGCTAGTGGGCACAGAATTTTATAAACCTGTTATTGCAGGTGAAGAAAAACGAATGGCAGGAATCTACGAAAAGCTTAGATCTTTTCATAAGGATGGAAAGTAATATCTTTACTTTATTAGCTTAACTGAAAATCATAATATACTATTTTTTCATGAAAGTAGGGCACTTCAATCTGAACTAGAAGTGCCTTATTTTTTTCCTTACTTTCAAAAATAACAGGAAGCGTACTAAGCAATCATCCTGTAAAAGTCTCCTTATTTGTTGTATAACGGTTATTGTAAAATCGGTTCAATATTTCTTCCATATTTCTAATTGCAGATAATTTAGTCGTCTCTTTCTGCTCCTCATGTAAATAATGAAGAAAATTATAAGTTTGATAAAGTAGACTAGCAAATTCCTGAGAGTTCTCCCGTACTTCAAAGCGAATTGCTTTTACAGCAATCGCTTGACCGATCGATTGCTCCCTTGACGGAGAGAGTTGATCCTCCGCATTTTCATCTGTAGTTCTATATAATAATTTTAATGTCTCATACACTTCCTTGTTATTACTAAACCGTTCCTTTATCCACCGTAAGACAAATTGTACTAGGATAATAGCATAAATAAGTGACAAACTTTCATCTCCAATAGATTTTTTCGACAAATGTTTAAAGTATTCAGCTTGTGTCACCAGTTCGAATATGATTAAACGAATTGGATATAGGAGCGCATGTTCACTGTTGATATATAATTTTTCTCCACCTTTATACAATGCCAACCAAAAATCTCTAACTAATGAGATGGATTTTCTTGTCGCGAGAGCTAATTCGCATTGAATAAGCTCATGTTCAAGTGTTGGTTGTATAAGCCATAGAAATAATAATTCCTCATCCTCACTTACTAATAAGAGTGGTTTTTCTAATTTCGCTAAATCGATTTCGATACCGTTTATTAACATTGAACAGCCTCCCCCAATCAATTATGCCTCGGCATAATTGTGCCGCCACTTCTTTTAACAAAACAATGATGAAAAATCTTACACATAGATTTTCAATTTTTTTACTATATTTCGACAAGAATTTATAAATACCTTTTAAGAAAAAAGTCCTTTTTTAATTTTCGTACAACAAAAAAATCTGCAAAACTTTAACAATCAGAAAACCCAATCATCCCTCGCAAAGTAGCGTGCTATAAGGATTGCTGGATTAACCGCAAAAAGTAAGCAGATTCTAAACAGTTATTCTATTTTCTATAAGTGATGATAAATCACTCCTATATTATGCTTTAAATTCATGCTCAACAAATAGTTTAAATTGATGCATACATTGTTTGACTGCACCTTTTTGTTCCAGTACTGCATTTCGCAGTGATACAGTTTTCTCTTCATCTTTTACGACTTCACTATAAAGTGCGAAAATCGCTGATAATAATTGTTCATTCTCCTCCTGGTCAATGCTAGGTAAAGAATAGGCTGCAATTGTTAATAATTGCTCAACTTTTTCAGGTGTTTTTTGTAACTCATTAGATGAATAATAAGTTGATGCCGCTAAAAAGTAGCAAAGCTTTGCACAACAATCTATAAACAAATGCCAATAAGTATTGGCACTTGGTAATTCTCCTGCCCTATTGTCTAAATACTCTTTATAATATGTTGTAACCTTTGTATATAAAGGATTTAGTCCTCTCATAGCCTTTGAATAATTATTAGATGTATCCAAATAGTCAAATACAATATCATTCATTTGCTGCTGAAGTTTTACAATATCTAAATGATCACGAATTACTTGAATCTCCATTTTACCACTCTCCGATGTTCTCATTTGTTTTCTAAACGCCATTTCTACTTCCCTAAGCAGTCGTGTACATTCCAAACAAACTGATCTATTATCTATTGGAATTTATTCAAATTATAGCAATAAACTAAATAGAGAAGTGGTCACATGAAAAAAATAAGACAATTTCGTGAATTAATAGCATTTTGAGCACGTTAGGCGAACTATTCTGGTAAAATTATGTTCTTTGAACATAATCATCAAATAAAGATTGCTCTTTCGTTCGATCAATTATTTCTTTAATACTTCCTTGCGCATATTTTTTTATTCTTTTTTGCGGTATATAAAAATAGGCAGTGTTTGTAATTAACCACTCACTAAGTGTTAGTTCATTATCCGGTTGCTGATTTGTCAATATACGTTTATGTCGGAGTATATCCGCCATTTTGTAAAAGCCATCTGATAGCTCGTAAGCCGAAACATCAAAATTAAAAATAGGGCTAACAACCTGTCCAACATCAAAAATATGAATTGTTTGCCCTTCTTCATCAATAGCTAATTCTACTGTGCTAATTTCATCGAATAGATTTAAGCCTCTATATTCCATTTGATAGATTTGCTCCATCATAAAATGCCTCCTTTTATAGGTTCTACAGCAAATATTGGAGGAGTCATAATGTGAAGCTGCCCTACCGTTCAGGCGACCGTCTCTCCCTCATTAACTACCTAACAAATATCTTAGACCTCTTTTTTTACAACGTTCCTATTGTAACATATAAAAAGCAGCTGTCTTCAACAAGACAGCTGCTTCCATAAAATGGTCCGCCATCATAACTGATGGTGATTTTCGTTCTTCTACTAGAAGATACCATTTTTATTTTTTATCGAGAAATTTTTTAAGTTTATCGATATATATTGTTAATTTTACCGATGATCATTTTGAATTTATCGACCACCTATCAAAAGTGCATTAGCCTTGTACACGTGTAATTTTTACATCCTTTACGATTGCATTCACTACCCAGCTTGCTGCAATTAAACCTGCCACTGAAGGAACGAAGGCATTGGAAGATGGCGGCATTTTTGCTTTACGGATAGCTGCATCCGGTTTTCCGACATGCTCCACTACATCTGGACGAACTACAATCGGACTCTCATCCGAGAAAACAACCGTTACTCCTTTATGAATACCGTCCTTCCGTAATTTCGTACGGATTATTTTAGCCAATGGGTCCGTATGCGTTTTTGAAATATCCGCAATTTTGAAACGAGTAGGATCCATTTTATTGGCCGCACCCATACTAGAAATAATCGGTATATTTCGTTTTAAACATTCCTTCATAAGATGAATTTTATACATCACTGTGTCACTTGCATCAATGACATAATCTATGCCTTGTGCGAAAAATTGCTCATATGTTTCCTCTGTGTAAAACATGTGCATATCAATTACTTCACATTCTGGATTAATATCAGCAATACGCTCTTTCATGACACCTGACTTAGATTTTCCGACCGTTGAAAGGTAGGCAACTAATTGACGATTAACATTTGTAATATCTACATTATCCTTATCTACCAAAATAATGCGACCAATACCACTTCGTGCACATGCCTCAGCAGCAAATGAACCTACACCGCCTACACCAAGAATGGCTACTGTCGTATTTTTTAATTTTTCGAGCCCCTCTGTTCCTATTGCGAGCTCATTACGTGAAAATTGATGTAACATCCTTACACTCTCCGTCTATTGAATTTTTATTCCACTTTAATGAGCACTATATAACCCATAAAGCGCTATTAGTGAAAATGAATAATTAGCGGTAGATAAAGACCTTCCACTGATTTCTTCATTAGTAAACCTAGTTAAATACTAAGATAAAATCAAACTTATCTTACATGTTATCACGATATTCATCAAGAAAAAATTATAACTAAAAAAAATAAGTATTCCTAATCAAAATACTTTTAAGTATGTAAAGTTTGAATTGAGTCCATCAAAATCTATATGTTGGACACTGTTTAAAGCTAGAGGACGAAATTTCAAGGCAATTGATTAAAAGTCATTCAATTGCCTTTCATCTTATCGCTTTCATTCTTGTTCATAATTTTTAGAGAAAGATTCCACAAAATCTGCGCCAGGCTGAACGTTTATTTGCTTGAAAGCCGCGATTACTGCCCCACCAATTGGTTGTAAGACTGGTGCCATAAATTGCAATGGTATCCCGTCTGCTTGTGCAAATTGCTGTAATCCTTGTAAAAAATACGCTTCATTCTTAAAAACGCCTCCCACTAATACGACAGGTACCTCTCCTTCCTTCCAAGCCATATGGGAGTAACATGCTTTAATCGCCACATAATAGTTCTTACAAGCATCCTCAATGATTTTAGTAGCGACACGGTCTCCTTTTTCTGCCACTTCAAAAACATATTTACTTAACGGTGCAATCACTGTCCGAGGATGTTCTTCTCCGTATATACACTCTATTAATTGTGGTACAGTTTCCACAGAAAAATATCGTAGCACAACATCTGTCAACGCTGTTGAGCCTCTTCGGCCATCATAGCTTTGAAAAATAGCCTTCAGCACTTGAACACCTAAATCATAGCCACTCCCCTCATCATCAAAAAGATAACCCCAGCCCCCTACTCGATGAAAATGATGCTCATGATCATAGCCCATTGTGATAGCACCTGTCCCAGCAATTTGCACAATGCCTGCATGTCCAAGTGTGCCTGCATAAAGTGCAATTAGAGCATCATTATCAACAAAAACATTTGTTGTTTTAGGAACGTATTGGCGTACTATCGTTTCTACAACTTTTTCTGCCTGTAGCTCCTTGACCCCAGCCATGCCAGCAAAACAACTATCAATAGCTGCAAAAACTTGCGAATCTTGTTGTTGTAAATTTTGCAGTATATTATGAATCGTTGACTGAAAATATTGAACATCCATTGCTGTGGGGTTACTTCGAGTCGTTACTACTTTTGCATAAATATTGCCGAGTTCATCACAAATCACTGCTGACGTTTTCGTTCCCCCACCGTCAATCGCTAATACATACATATCTCTTTACTCCTTTCTTCTCTTTCAATTTCGCCCTGGCTTAAATATAGTTGTCACTATCGAAAACATTGGTAAATCAAAATAAAAAAGGATCGCCCCAAAACGTGTGGTTGATTTCCGTTCCGACTGGGCGCTTTGTTGCTGTCGCTTCGCTTCCGCACAGATAAAACATTTGCTGTCGCTTCGCTTTCGCAGAGCAGAGCTTCCCTTCAATCAACTTATTTGCATAGTATATGTTTTAACAAATGTCATCCACGAATTTTGGTGCTGAACCATAAAAAAAGGGATTAAGCCCTATTAACAAATGGCTTAATCCCTTCTTCTTTAATCATTTCGTAAAGCCAAATGATGCCCATGGCTGAATATGTGCTAATAAAAATTGTTCTTCTTCTACTACTCTTGCCACAACATTTGTTGACCCGGCATTCGGTATTTCCTTTAAAACAATTTGGAGCTCACCCTTATAACGAACATCTAAATTATTATCGATTGTCACGTCCCCCAATGTTAATGGGCGGCTATCGTGTACAGGGAAGTCACCATTTTTATACTTAACACGAGACTGCGTACTACGGATCACGTACTCCGAAACATCACCACGATTAAAATGCGGCTCCTTAAAAAGGATTGCTTCTTCTAAAATCGACGTTTCAACAGACTGTTCAACCTTCAGCTCTAGCTTATGACGATTTAATTGGCCTAATGCACGTAATTCTTCCTCAGAAGCATACATATTACCGATAATACAATCATCTATTAAGCCAGTGTGCCATAAATCCTTCGCTTGCACAGTAATTGGCAAATGACGATGCTCTTCTAATGTTGGTAAGCCATGCTCGGTTTCTTCCCAAGGTCCAAACGTTGCATGCTGAGATGAGATCATTGCTGCTGTTCGAATATGATTAGCTTTAAATTGTTGAGATGTTTGTAAAAAATGTTGGCGTGATAGACCTGTAAAACGTCTAGGATAAAAATTATGACAGCCAATAATATTATCTTTATTCGGTTGATAGGATAATATATTTTCTACATATTTAGTACCGTTACTAATATTTAACTCTATTTTAAAATTGCTTGCATCGAGGGACATAAACGCTTCTTCCTGGCCAGAAAAACCCATATCTAAGCGCAATGCCGCTAAATGATAATGCTCTTTAAAGTACCCAATATCTTTATACGTTAAGCCTAAATCTTCAAAAACAGCTGGTGCAATATCAGCTGAAATTTCAAAGCCAAGCTGCTGCGCAAATCTGTTTATCTGTTGTAATTTTTGTCGCTCCTGATCGTTATTTAACGACATAAGACATGTAAATATTCGATCAAAACCATTATCATGAGCGAGCTGAACATACCGCTTCATATCTTTTAGTGTACTATGCTGAGGATATAGTGAAATCCCTAATCTTCTCAATTGCAAATACCTCCATTAGTTCACAATTACACTTCTACTTTTTGATTTTCTAATTTTGTAACTTGCTGTTCGTTTTGAGACTCTGATACTGCGGCTCGCTGTTCATTCTGCTTTGCGATACGGTTTGCCATCGAAATAAACGGTAAATAAATACACACTGCGACAATCAGTAAAACAATACTAAGAACAGCTCCTTGCCAAGATTGAGTGGCTAAGAATCCATTAATAATCGGTGGCGTTGTCCACGGAGGCGAAACTGTAGCTGCCGGCACAAAGCCCCACTTTGTTGCAAAGAAAGCAATTGTTACGTTAACCATCGGTGTCAAAATAAACGGTACAAATAACACTGGGTTTAACACGATTGGAAGACCGAAAAGTAATGGTTCATTAATATTGAAAAGGCCTGGTGCTGCCGACAATTTTCCGACGGTATTATATTGTTTATTCTTTCTAGCGATAATGAAAATAGCAATTATAAGTGCTATTGTTGTACCTGAACCACCCATATTGATGAAGGCATCAAAGAATGGTTTATTTACGATGTATGGTGCTACTTCTCCAGATGAAATGGCTTTTACATTCGCTTCAATAGCTGGTAAATTTATCGATTGCATAAATGGTTCGATAATGTTAGCACCGTGAACACCTAATGTCCATAAAAACGTAGGAATGAATGCTAAAGCTAAAGCCGCAACCCATGTATTCGTTAAGCCCATAAACGGCTCTTGAATTGCTGTGTAGAATGAACCGACAATATCAGGAATATCAAAGCCCGCCGAAATAATTGTACGAACTAGAGCAAATAAACCAATTGTAATAATTGCAGGTAATAATGCGGCGAATGATTTTGAAACAGCTGGCGGTACACCATTCGGCATTTTAATTAATAGCTTAGGGTTGCCAGACAATCTACAAAATACTTCCGTTGACAGCAAAGCAACAATAATGGCTATAAACAAACCGCCTGTACCTGTTGTTAACCCTGTTAATCCACCTTCAGCAAAAGTTCCAAATGTCATATAACTGGAAAGACTGATGACACCGGCTGACAGTCCATCCTTGTCGTAACTTTTTGCAAGGTTGTAAGCAATAGTAAAGGCTAATAATAGTGAGAGAATTCCAAATGTCGCTCCCCAAATATTGCCGCCCCACTGTGTCCAAGTTTCATGTTTCCAAATAGCATCAAGTGCGTTTTGATAAAATTTGATAGGCAAATTATTAACAAGTACCGCAAGTGATCCAACAATAGTCAATGGCATGATTGTAATAAAACCATCTCGAATGGCAACTAAATGACGCTGATTCCCTACCCTAGCTGCAACCGGCACAAATTTTTCTTCTAAAAAACGGAACATTTCACACACTCCCTTTACTTTTTATTGTGACATCAAGGCTTGATGCTACACCCCTTTGATTCGTTCATACAACTCAATCATTTCTGATGCTAGATCACGAAACGTAATGGCATTCATTAAATGATCTTGCGCATGAATTAACAGCATTGACACTTCTACTTTTTCTCCCCTTGCCTCTTGTGACAGTAAAGCCGTCTGAGAATGATGAGCTTCAATCAATGAATCATTGGCTAGCTGTATTTTTTCCTTTGCTTCCTGAATCTGTCCTTTTTTTGCTAGCTGGATTGCCTCCATACATTCACTTTTCGTATTACCACTGTGCACAATCAGTCCCATAATAGATTCCATCAAAACTGTTTCTTCCATTGCCATAGCCCCCTTAACCAATCAACTTTAACGCCTGATTTAAAACATTTTCGCCATTCATCATGCCGTAATCCATCATGTTAATAACATCAATCGGAAAATTTTCCTTGTATTTTGTTTCAAATGCTCCTTTTAAGTAGCGGACTTGCGGACCTAGTAGCAGCACGTCCGCCATTTTAGTAGCTAATACTTTGTCGACCTCACTTTCAGCAATTGCATAAATATCTGCCTCAATATTTTGTTCTTGCGCTGCTTTCTGCATTTTCGACACTAGCAAACTAGTACTCATTCCCGCTACACACACTAGCATAATGTTTTTCATCTAAACACTCCTCTTTGTGATTTAAGTTCGTCTTTCTAGCGATTATATTTATCAATTATGCCTTGGTATAATTGCGTCTGGAATCGGCCGGAGGCTTGGGCCAACACGACGTTGGTCACTCAGTCGTGTGTTGCTGCCGCTTCGCTTTCGCACAGATAAATTGCCACAGGACGTGGCGTTCTTAGACTGAGTTCCTCTACTTCAGCGAATGTTTGGCCATTCGCTGAAAGACGTATGAAATCGCTTTCTTAAGTTGAGAATAGCACCTATTGGTATATACCACAATATCCTTTTTACACTATTTTCTTCCTTAAGAAATGGTTTTGAAAACTGGGCTATATCGTTGTTCCAGACTACTAAAAGGATTCATTTAAGTGGTATAGTCCAGAAAAAAGTTTAAAAAAATTTAAATTTTCAGAACTAATTGTCCGATAGTTATTCATTCATGAACGCTTTTCTTAAAAGTATTCATAAAATGTTGGTTTATTAGAGGGTAATGCAAGCTGCCATCGACCAATTATGTCTTCAGTTAAATGTTTATTTGCATACATAACCGCATCCTTTACAGTTAAATAGCCAACCATCATTGCTGAAAAAAGATTAATTGGTAATGTTAGCATATGCATTTCTAGGATAGAATTAGTCTCAATTATCGAGATATCTCCACTTTTATTTATTTGAAATACGTGTTCATTCCAATTACAAAACGTATCTTCAATTTGAATATATAGCGGCTCCTGAATATCACCCCACGGATAATGTTGCATAAACCTCAAAGCGTCAACGACCCTTACCATCACATCTTGAACAACTTCCTTTTTAAACTGAGGTTCTTTAAAATAAAAGCCAAATTGATGGTTGTTAGAAGTAACTCCCTTAATGTTACTTATACTCGCCGCATGCGACGTTATAAAACGCCATATCGCTTGTTCTGCAAGCAAATCCTCAGCAATAAAATCATGAATCTCAAACGTCTCATCCTTAATTTTATACCGAATATAACCTGCAATTTTATCATCGTTAAAATATGCCGCAAAATGACTATCAGGCATCCTTCTCTCTATTCTTTTCCACCACGCATCATCTCGAAGCATACTTCCGTTGTTGATAAGCGCTTGTGCATTATGAAAATCCTTAATCACCTGAAAAAGATCACGCTCTGGCCATTCAAAGCTCATACGTTTTACAACGTCCAATTGCTTTCCGAAAGCAGGAAACATCGATTGAGGAATCGTGTAATGTAACTTCTCAAAAAATAATTCCCATCCAAAATAACGATAAAAGGATACAGAAAATGGTGCTAACACAGAAATGCTTTGCCCATTCTCTCGCATTTTCTTCAGTGCCTCAGTCATAAGCTTTTTGATAATCCCTTGCTGCCGATACTCAGGATAGGTTGCAACAAAGCCAATTCCACCCATTTCATAATTTTCACCATGAATTGTCATATTAAGTGACAATATTAGGAGCTGTCCAACTACTTTATGTTCATCGTAAGCCCCTAATGTTGTGCTATGCTCAACCCAATAATGAAAATCATCCCGACGCGCGCCAGTATACTTATTAGGAAAACAATAATCTCTTAATTGATGTACCTGTAAATAATCTTTTGGTGGGATTATTTTTATTTCCATAGAAAAAAGCCCCCCTTTCCACACAGAATATTCTCGCAATTAAAAGTACACTTAAAGACTACCTTGAATCTTTATAGTTTGCCCTTGAGAGTCAACAATGCCTTTGATGTTTAGTATTCTTCCCCAATTCCCTTAGAAACAATTAATTCTGTTACTGTTTGAAAAAGTTTCTCAGCATCAGGCCCATCTGCTGAAATTTCTACAATACTTTCGGGTGCTACTCCTTGTGCCATAACACCCATAATTGATTTTAAATTGACTGATTTCTCTTTATAGGTTAACTGAACATCACACTCAAATGGTGTGACTGCTGTTACAAGTAAAGCTGCGGGTCTAGCATGTAGTCCCTCCGGCGCTGTTATTTTATATGTTTTCTTCATACGATATCCCTCCGCTTGTCATTTAAATTTAATTCGATGTTGATAATAGGCAATCATAGCCTCATTATGAGACGAATCCGAGTCAACATTATTGCTTTTAAAAACGGGTAATACTTCGTCAGATAGAGCTATGATCTCAATGACTTCACTAAATAATATATTTAATATAATTGAACCAATAACTGTAGAGGATGGGGCATACTGTATGTCATTGTGATGCAGTAAACCATCTCCTATTGGTATATGCGTATTGATCACTTTATCTACTACATCCTCTAAGCGCTTCCCGCTTTGATGACGGCTCGTTTGCTCGCAATAAGCAAGCGATTGCAGAGACATGACAAGTACTCCTGCTTCTTTCGCTAAAAATGCTACATCTATAGGTGCTTGATTTCTCCCAGAGGTTGAAATAACAATGCAAACATCATTTTCATGAAAATCAAAATGATCTTTATACTGTTCAATGATCGTCGGGTCCTTTTCGTTTTTTGATGATGTCATTGCCCCTGCATGTAATGTTAAAGGTTCAATAATTATAGGACGTACAGGTACAAGCCCCCCCGCGCGATAAAATACGTCTTGCGCTAAAAGATGCGAATGGCCACAACCAAATAATTGGACGATTCCTCCGCGTTGAAGCCTTTGTACAATTAATTGTGCGGCTTCTTTTATTTGGGGATATTCTTGCTCTTTGACGACTTGCATTATCTTTTGAATTTCTAGAAAATATGCATCCATAGGATCACCTTTTAATTTCACTAATGAATTTGTATCGATCAGCTCGGTAAGTACTTCGCACAAGCTCAAATGGAACTCCATCAGATAAATAACTTGTACGTTTAATAATTAACACCGGTGCAGTATGATTAATTTGCAAAAATTTACTATCTTCTTTTAGAACAATTGCTGCCTCCATTTGCTGAATAGCGTTTCCAATTTTTTGATGGAACTTTGCTTCAATTAACGCATATAATGACCCCATTATTTTCTTTTCATCTAATTCAGGATATATTTTCACTGGAATATATGTTCTTTCGATGGCCATTGGTTTGGAATCAGCACTACGAATTCGTACAACGAAGAATACCTCTTCACCAGCATCTAACATGAGATCTCTTGCAATATCAACTGGTGGTACGATTTTCTCAAAGCGTAAAACTTTACTGCTTGGTTCCATCCCTCTAGCCCGCATATCTTCTGTGAAACTTGTTAATCCTTTTAACGGTTGTTCTAATTTTGGATTAGCAACATACGTACCTCTGCCTTTTTCACGATACAGCAATCCGCTATTGACTAAATTTGTGATAGATTGACGAACAGTCATTCTACTAACATCAAACTGCGTAGAAAGCTCTCGCTCAGAAGGTATATTTTCACCGATTTTGTATTCTTCTAAATAAATACGTTGTTTAATGATCTCTTCTATTTGTATATAAATAGGTATATGAGAATTTTTATCTAACAAACCTTGTACCATTCTTATCGCCTCTTTACTTTCATTTCTCAAATACAACTTTACCCCGACAAATAGTTTTTTGTACATTTAAATTTTCATCTAGTAATACAAAATCTGCATCATAACCTTCTGCAATACGACCTTTCGTTGCAAGTTGTAATTGCTTAGCAGCATTCGTAGAGGACATTGCGACAATTTCCTGCAATGAGCAATTGGTGATTGCTTGCATATTTTTTATTGCTTGCTCCATCGTTAGCACACTGCCAGCTAAAGCCCCATTAGATAAATGAGCGCCCTCCTTAGAAACATGAACGGTTTGACCACCTAAATCATAATCACCGTGATGTAAACCTTTTGCCCGTATCGCATCGGTAATTAAGATAATACCCTTCGCGCCTTTTATACGATACGCTAGCTTAATAGCTTGAGGATGACTATGTACGAAATCTGCAATAATTTCAGTCTTTACTAGATCATCTAAAAGCACTGCACCAACGACACCTGGATTACGATGATGGAAAGGGCGCATTTGGTTATATAAATGTGTAGCCTGCCTTACTCCCAATACTACTGCCCGATCCACCTCTTCCATGGATGCGTCAGAATGGCCAATTGAAGCGATAACATTTAAATCCTTTAACGATTCAATAAACGGAAAGCCTCCTTCTACCTCAGGGGCAAAAGTTACTTGTTTAATACGTTGCTTACTTACTTTTTGCCAGTATGCAAATTGCTCCGTAGACGGCAAAATAATGTATTCTATCGGTTGTGCGCCTGCCCGTTTTTTTGATATATACGGTCCCTCTACATGTATACCTAATAAGCTCGCCTCATCCTCATTATTTTCAAATTCACCAACATTCGCTAAAGCGCTTTCAATTGCTTCTATAGATTGCGTCATTGTAGTAGCAAGGAAGCCTGTCACGCCTTCCTGAACTAAAGAGCGTGCCATTTGATGCAGTGCTAATTGCGTAGCATCCATCACGTCATGCCCGGCAGAGCCATGTATGTGCATATCAATATAGCCAGGTAACAGGAACCAATTATTATCTTTGCCATCTATATACTGCTCAGCCTTTTCAGACATGTTATGACTTATTTTAAGTATCTTACCATCATCGATGTAAATGTCTCCTTTAAACGGCGCTTCATCATGATTGACGATCGTAACATTGGAAATTAACAGCGTATTCTTCAATAGATCACCCCCTAGCGTTTTTTGAGGAGCTTGACCGATGCTACAGGCAACTTTTTTATTCGGTATAGTTGTCTATACCAATTATATGATGATTTCCCAAAAATAAAAAGTGATTTTTTCATATTTTCTAAATTTTTAAGTTAATTCATTACATTTTTCCATTCACTATCATATGGTACGATTTTCACTTCGTTCTTTTTTAAGCCTAGGATCATCGCAATACTCCTCTAAATTTTTTTGTTCTGCTTCTAGTTATTTTTCGAATAACACTAAAAAAGGAGCTATTTAAATGCTCCTTTTTTGCTTAATAACTATGTATGACGAATCCCGATTGTGCCGTTATGCCAAGAAACATTCGTTTTGAACCCGCATTTCGCAGGGGGGTGCCCGCTTTGCAGCTTTAAACGTCCCGCTCCGCATGGGGCTTGTTTGCGACTACAAAATGAAGGCTCCCGATTCTATAGTGTTCGGTCAAAACTGTTAAGTAGAGCTAGCAATTAGACAAACACATCAGGATTCGTATTACAGTTATAATAACATTATTTTTCTGATAATTCAAACTATTTTCTTAAAAAAATCTGTATTCTTGCGAAAACGCAAAAAATACCTAGATTCCCGACAAATTTCGCTAGGGAATCCAGGTATTTAGAAGTACAAATTATTTTCTGAATGGTTTGATGGCTAAGCTTAACTCGCTTAATTGATCAGGAGACACTTCACTAGGTGCGTTTGTCATTAAGCAGCTAGCACTTGCCGTTTTCGGGAATGCAATTGTGTCACGTAAGTTAGTGCGGCCAGCAAGTAGCATTACGAAGCGGTCAAGACCAAATGCAAGACCTCCATGTGGTGGTACACCGTATTCAAATGCTTCTAATAAGTAGCCAAATTGAGCTCTTGCTTCTTCTTCTGTGAAACCAAGTAAATTAAACATTTTTTCTTGTAATTCACGCTCATAAATACGTAATGAACCTCCACCAAGCTCATAACCGTTTAATACGATATCGTATGCTTGTGCGCGGACTGCAGAAGGATCTGTTTCCATTAATTGAATGTCTTCGTCAAATGGACGCGTGAATGGATGGTGTGCTGCTTTATAGCGACCATCTTCTTCAGAGTACTCTAATAATGGCCAATCTGTAATCCATAGGAACGCAAATTGTGATTCATCTATTAAGCCTAATTCTTGACCTAATTTCGTACGAAGAGCACCTAATGAAGCTGCTACAACAGATGCTTGATCAGCTACAAATACTAAAATATCGCCCACTTCTGCTTTCATACGTTCGATTAAAGCAGCTGCTAATGCATCGTCAAAGAATTTTGCAATCGGTCCGTTTAAGCCTTCTTCCGTTACTTTTAACCAAGCAAGACCTTTTGCTCCGTAAATACCAACAAATTTTGTTAGCTCGTCCATGTCTTTACGAGAGTATTTATCTGCTGCACCTTTAATGTTAATACTCTTTACTTGTTTGCCTTGTGCCACTGTATCAGCAAATACTTTGAAATCACAGCCATCAAAAATGTCATTTAAATCAACAAGCTCTAAACCAAAACGTACGTCTGGTTTATCAGAACCGTAACGATCCATTGCTTCTTGATATTTCATACGTTGGAATGGAGCAGGAATATCAATGCCTTTTACTTCTTTCATAACTGCTTGGATTAAGCGTTCGTTCATTTCAATAATTTCCTCTTGCGTTAAAAAGCTTGTTTCAATGTCAACTTGTGTAAACTCTGGTTGACGGTCAGCACGTAAGTCTTCATCACGGAAACAACGTGCGATTTGGAAGTATTTTTCAAAACCTGACACCATTAATAATTGCTTAAATAGCTGTGGTGATTGTGGTAATGCATAAAATTCACCTTCATGTACACGTGATGGTACTAAATAGTCACGAGCCCCTTCTGGAGATGATTTTGTTAAAATTGGTGTTTCTACTTCTAAGAAGCCTTCGTTTTGTAAAAAGTTTCGAATTGTACGCGTAACGTCCGAACGCATTTTGAATGTATCAAACATAACCGGACGACGTAGGTCAAGATAACGATATTTTAAACGTAAATCTTCGGATACGTCTGTGCGATCTTCAATTTGGAATGGTGTTGTTTTTGCTGTATTAATGACGATTAATTTTGTTGCTTCTACTTCAATTTTACCGTTCGGTACATTTGGGTTGATTTGGTCTTCTGAACGAAGGATCACTGTTCCTTCTATTTCAATTACATATTCACTACGTACTTTATCAGCTAAAGCATGTGCTTCTGCTACGTCAGGGCTAAACACTACCTGTGTGATTCCAGTACGGTCACGTAAATCAATGAAAATTAAACCACCTAGGTCACGACGACGTTGTACCCAACCTTTTAATACGACTTTTTCACCTTGTAATGCTTCTGAAAGCTCGTTACTAGCATGTGTTCTTGTTGCCATTTATTTAATTCCTCCAAAATTTATTTGGCTCATCACCATAACTTAGGGTTGATTTCCGTTCCACCTGGCGCTTTCCTGGGGGCGTCCAGTTTCACTTATCCACTTGACATATGTTTTTACAATATGTCATCCCTAACTTTTGATGATGGACCGGTTATTTTAAATATGTAGCATACACTTCCTACTAAGTAGAGAATTGATGCCATGGAAAATTAGATATCCGTTCATTGTTAAATGAATTAACTGTCCAAAACGACGTAGATATTTGTATCATTTGGACAGCTAATCCTGTAATGATAAAAACGATTTATGTTTTAACAGCTTGTGTTCGTTTATTGTTTTAAAAGGTAATTCACTAATTCTGAGAACGCTACTTTTTGTTGTTCTCCTGATTCCATATGCTTAACAGTAGCTACTTGCTCTTCAAGCTCTGTTTCACCTAAAACAATCGTATATTTTGCACCTAAACGGTCTGCAGATTTCATTTGAGCTTTCATTTTGCGATCTAAATAATCCATCTCAGCTGAAATGCCCTTTGCACGGAAGGTACTTGTTAATTCTACTGTTTTTAGTTTCGCGTCTTCGCCCATAGCGATCATATAGACATCAAGTCCTGATGCTGTGTCTAATTCAACACCTTCAGCTTCAAGTGCTAGCAACAAGCGTTCAATACTTAATGCGAACCCGATACCTGGTACATCTGGTCCACCAATTTCTTGTACAAGGCCATTGTAGCGCCCACCACCACAAAGTGTAGTAATCGCTCCAAAGCCAGAAGCCGTTGACATAATTTCAAAAGTCGTATGATTGTAATAATCAAGACCCCTTACAAGGTTTGGATCAACCTCATATGAAATTCCCAGCGTATCTAAATACGTTTTAACTTGTGCGAAATATGTTGCTGATTCCTCTGTTAGGAAATCAGTTAATGCTGGTGCAGATTTCATTAATGGGTGCTCACGGTCTACCTTACAGTCCAAAATTCGTAGTGGATTTTTTTGCAAACGATTTTGGCAATCCGAACAAAACTCATGAATATGTGGTTCGAAGTGTTGTAGCAGTGCTGTACGGTGTGAGTCACGTGTATCTTTGTCACCAAGTGAATTAATGACTAATTTTAAATCTTTTAAACCAGCTGAACCGTAGACATCCATTGCTAGCGCGATTACTTCTGCATCGATAGCTGGATCCGCTGAACCAATGGCTTCTACTCCAAATTGAACAAATTGACGGTAGCGCCCTGCTTGTTGACGTTCATAGCGGAACATAGGTCCTAAATATGAAAGCTTTACTGGCTGATCAGGTGCACCAAACATTTTATGCTCAACATAAGAACGAACTACTCCAGCTGTATTTTCCGGACGTAATGTTAACGAACGGCCACCGCGATCTTCAAATGTATACATTTCCTTTTGAACAACATCTGTTGTTTCACCGACACCACGTGCAAATAAATCTGTTTGTTCAAAAATGGGTGTGCGAATTTCGTTGTAACGATAGACACGGCAAATATCACGGATAACCGCTTCTACCTTCTGCCATTTTTCAGATTGACCAGGCAAAATATCTTGCGTCCCTCGTGGCACTTTAAAACTCATAGAAATACCTCCTTTGTAAATTGCTTATGAGCAAGCTATCTTCTGGACTTTCTTCATTTTAAGTATGAATTCCTTAAAATTTGTCCAATAAAAAAGCCCTCGCCTCCTTGCGTAATGCAAGGGACGAGAGCTGTATAAGCTTCCGCGGTTCCACCCTAGTTGACGCATCAAATACATGCGTCCTCCTCCTGATCGGATAACGGCCGATTCCGTTTTTTCCTACTAAGCACTACTTTTCAGAAAAAAGCCTCTCAAGTGTTATTCACGTTATACATTTTTGTAGGAAAGATTTCAGCCTAGGTCTTTCCCTCTCTTCTTCAATAGAGGTATACGCTACTTGCTTGGTCATAAGCGGTTAATCATTTTTTTGATTACCCTTTATGTTAGTCACAACAAAAGGCAATGTCAACTGTTTTTGTTTTTTTTACATTACATTCGTTAAAATAACAAATTCCGTTACCTTTTTCCCACGAATTCTATTACTAAAGCATGGTAAAATAGAACAAGAATAGGAGGAATCTGATGAGGACAAAACTTTTACATATTCTAATCATCTTCGTACTAGTGCTAACGTTTGCATTTCCAAGTCACTCTGTTCAAAGAGCACTAGCCGACTCCAGTGACTTAAAAGTAACTGGAACGATTCTTCATTTACGTGAGGGACCTGGACTGTCATATCCAATTATTACGACATTAGATGAGGGTGACCCATTAACTTCTATTGGTCGTGAGGGCGATTGGATACAAGTAAAAGCAGGTAAGTACGAAGGTTGGGTAGCATCCTGGCTAACCGCTTCGATAGACGATAAGCAAGTAGCTGATCAAACGTTGATTTCACAAGTCGATCGTCTAAATATCCGTACTGAGCCTGACATATCTTCAGCAGTTCTTGGACAATTATCAACAGGCGACCAAGCTAACCTTATTGCAAAAAATGGTGAATGGGCGAAAATAGATTGGAATGGGCTAGTTGGTTGGGTATCCACTGACTATGTGACGATCAATGCTCTACCTGAAAAAAAGGTAAAAGCTGAGGCTGATGAGCCTAAAGTCGAAGTATCCACAAAAAAAGTCAACAAAGATACAACATTTACAGTTTTAGTGGATGCTCTTAATGTGCGCCAAAAGCCAGACTTAAATGCTAGCAAAATAGGAACTGTTTCAAATGGCCAAGCCTTTAAGGTGCTAGCTCAAGAACATAACTGGGTACAAATTCAATATAACAATAAAAAAACAGGTTGGGTTTATAGCTTTTATGGTACTTTTTCAAATATAAAAAGTACGGCATCAAAATCTTCTTCTACTTCCTCAGAGCTTGAATCTGTCACAATCATTTATAATGGGACAAACTTACGGACAGATGCATCAACAGTTGCTGATGTTGTTGAACGCGTAGACGCTGGTGAAACCTACCCTATTGTAGGAGCTAAAAATGATTTTTATGAAATACAAATAGATGAAAAAACTGCTTTTGTAGCGAACTGGGTCGTTACGACTTCTTCGTCGAGCAAAGCTGCTACTCCTACCAAAAAGGAAAAATCGAAACCACGCAAGAAAGGTACTTTAAATGGGTTAACGATTATTGTAGATGCAGGACATGGTGGGAATGATCACGGTACAACTGGACAACGTGGAACCGACGAAAAAGAAATTACATTGAAAACTGCATCTCTTCTTGCTTCAAAGTTGAGTGCTGCTGGAGCAAATGTTGTCATGACAAGAGAATCAGATGAATATGTTGACCTCCGCAAACGCGTTTCAATTGCACACCAATATGAGGCAGATGCTTTTATCAGTATACATTATGATGCAACTGACGATAGCTCCATTAATGGTTTCACCTCATATTATATGAATAGTAATCAACAAGGTCTTGCAGAGGCAATAAATAATGGACTCTCAAATAAAATCGATTTAAAAAATCGTGGTACCCAACAAGGAAATTATTTAGTTCTACGAGAAAATCGTCAAAAAGCTGTCCTTGTTGAGCTGGGCTACTTAAGTAATGGTAGCGAGGAACGTGTTATTACAACCGCTAAATACCGGGAACAAGCTACTCTCGGCATCTACCAAGGCGTTTTAGATTACTTTAACGAAAATCAATAAAGTGAAACTTAATTATTGGGACTGCATGACGTGTCGCTTTCGGTGCGACTAAATTACTGTCCGTTAGGCAATATAAATAAGCTGCTAAGGAACCTAGAGTTATCATTCCTTTGCAGCTTATTTTTGATTATCAAACAAATATGACGTTTTCTTTTTAGAAGTGTAAATAAGCTGTTGGAACTGAAATCGATTAAAAACACGGTGGTTTGGCACTGTATTGTAAATGAATATCGACATTCACTAACTACTAGTTAAACAAAAAGGGCCTCTAACTCATATTCTCTGAGTATAGAGACCTTAATGCGCTTATTTTTCCCTCTTTGCCAACGTCACCCACACGATTTCCTTTAGACGAATGAACAATGGAGTACGACTAAACTCTACAACGATATTGTCAGGTAATACAGAGATTAATTTTCCTTGATGGATATTTTTCTCTGTTTGCACTACTATTGCCTGACCAATCATCAGATTTAGCGTTTCGTATAAATATGGATTCGATATGCGTTCTCCCTGAGTCACCATTAACACACTTCCCTCCTACAAAACTAACCATACTATTAAATGTATGAAGAAATTATAGGAAACGTACCATTTATTTAGACTCAAGAAGTATCGTAATTGGGCCATCATTTGTAAGTGCAACGTCCATCATTGCACCAAATATTCCCGTTTCCACATGCAAACCGTGTTCGCGTAAGGCATTATTAAAAGCCTCCCATAACGGTTCCGCAACTTCTGGTCTTGCTGCATTTGTAAAACTTGGACGATTCCCCTTTTTTGCATCCCCATACAATGTAAATTGTGAGACGGACAAAATAGCCCCTCCATGCTCTAAAATGGAATGATTCATTTTCCCATCAATATCTTCCCATAGGCGAAGATTAGCTACTTTTTTTGCTAAATATTCAACATTTTCTTGCGTGTCCTCGTGTGTAATGCCCACTAGAAGAACATAGCCGCTATCAATAGCTCCCGTTACTTTTCCGTCAACCGTAACAGAGGCTGCTTTACTACGTTGTAAAACTACTTTCATTTTTTAAAACCTCAATTCCTCATTATATGCACCAGAAGTATCATTTTTCGGTACATAACAAAGTTGCTACTGCCCAACCATTCATTTAACAAAGAAATCGATTAGTTAATAACACGTTGTACTGAATATATATCAGGTGTTTGCTTAATACGCTCCACTACTTTATGCAGATGTGAAATATTTGAAATCGAAATTGTTAAATGAATCGTTGCCATTTTATCGCGATCTGCACGACCACTTACTGCTAAAATATTCGTTTTCGTTTCGCTAACAATTTGCATGATTTCATTTAAAATGCCTGGTCGATCGAAAGCTGAAACTTCAATATCGACAGGATATTCTTTTCTCTCTGGAGTATGTCCATGTTCCCACTCTACTTCTATTAAACGCTCCTGCTCATCTTCTACTTGGATATTTGGGCAGTCTGCACGGTGTACTGAAACACCTCTACCTTTTGTAATGAAGCCTACAATTTCATCTCCAGGAACTGGCGTACAACAACGAGATAGTCGAATAAGCATATTGTCAATGTCTTTTACGATAACACCCGATTCCGTCCGTTTTTGAGGAATAGGGTTTTTCATTTTTTGTTCAATTTTCTCAAGAGCTTCTTCTTGTTCACGCTCTTTGCGGCGCTTTTCAGCTAGACGATTAGCAACTTGCTGAGCTGTAATTCCATTCACACCGACAGCAGCATATAAGTCTTCTTCATTTGTATAGTTAAATTTTTCGCATACACGCTTCAAATTTTCGGCTGACATTGTTTCTTTCACGTCAAAATCTTGTGCACGGATTTCCTTTTCTATCATCTCTTTGCCCTTGATGATATTTTCTTCACGAAGATGACGTTTGAAAAACTGCTTTATTTTATTTTTGGCCTGTGAGGATTGGGCTATTTTCAGCCAATCACGGCTCGGACCAAATGATTGCTTTGAAGTTAAAATTTCAATAATATCTCCCGTTTTTAACGGTGTATCAAGCGGCACCATTTTACCATTGATTTTCGCGCCAATTGTACGATTTCCGACTTCTGAGTGCACACGATATGCGAAGTCGATAGGTACAGAGCCTGCCGGTAATTCAATGACATCCCCTTCAGGTGTGAAAACATAGACCATATCAGAGAATAAATCAAATTTTAAAGATTCCATAAATTCTTCAGCATTCGATGATTCGTTTTGGAATTCTAAAATTTCTCGGAACCATGTTAATTTTTGGTCGACATTTTGTTTTTCGTTATCAACTTTTTTACCTTCTTTATATGCCCAATGCGCTGCAATCCCGTACTCTGCAATTTTATGCATTTCCTTTGTACGGATTTGTACTTCTAATGGATCACCATAAGGACCAATTACTGTTGTATGCAATGATTGGTATAGGTTTTGTTTTGGCATCGCAATATAATCTTTAAAACGGCCAGGCATCGGCTTCCATAATGTATGCACAATCCCAAGTACGGCATAGCAATCTTTAATACTATCGACAAGTACACGAATGGCTAATAAATCATAAATCTCGTTGAATTGTTTCTTTTGTAACACCATTTTACGATAAATACTGTAAATATGTTTTGGGCGACCATAAATATCCGCTTCAATTTCAACCTCTGTAAGCTGTGACTTCATTTCAGTCATGACATTGTCTAAATATGCTTCACGCTCATCACGTTTTTTCTTCATAAGACTGACAATGCGATAATATTGCTGCGGGTTCAAATAACGAAGTGCTGTATCCTCAAGCTCCCATTTAACAGTCGAAATCCCAAGACGATGCGCAAGTGGTGCAAAAATTTCAAGTGTTTCTTTAGAAATACGGCGTTGTTTTTCTGCAGGTAAATGCTTTAATGTGCGCATATTATGTAGACGGTCTGCCAGTTTAATTAAAATGACACGAATATCCTGCGCCATCGCTACAAACATTTTTCGATGATTTTCTGCTTGTTGCGCTTCTTTAGATAAATATTTAATTTTCCCAAGCTTTGTTACACCATCTACAAGTATTGCAACCTCTTCGCCGAATTCACGAACTAAGTCGTCGCGCGTAAAATCCGTATCCTCGACAACATCATGTAAAAAACCAGCCGCAACTGTTTCTGGATCCATTTGTAATTCAGCTAAAATACCAGCTACTTGCACTGGGTGAATAATATACGGTTCACCTGAGCTTCGGAATTGCTCAATATGGGCATCCCTTGCTAATTCATATGCTTTTTTCACGAATACGACATTTTCATCATTCATGTAGGATTTGACTAACTCAAAAACGTCCTCGGGAGTCAAAATTTGCTCTTTCGCCATAACATGTCCACCTTGCTCGTCAAATTTTTCAGATTAGATATAAACTTAATTGTATAAAATTTAATGGGCTATTGTAAAGTAACTGTGTCATTTTGTTTAGTTATTCTCGTGAACAATGTGAAAATTGGAAAAATATCCCCTCAAATGAATAAAAAGACCCTTTGCGAATTTTATATTTCGCAAAGAGTCTCTTTTTCTGTACAAATGTTTATGAGTTTAATTTATTATACGCTACAGCAATTTTCGACCCAACTACTGCATTATTTTTTACCAATGCAATATTGGCATCAAGGCTTTTACCTTCTGTTAATTCTTTAACTTTTCCAAGTAAGAATGGTGTTACGTTTTTACCTTGAATTCCGTTTTCTTCTGCTTCTACTAGAGCTTTTTCAATGATTTCTGTAATGAATGAATGTTCAAGTGCTTCAGACTCTGGAATTGGGTTAGCAATGACTGCTCCACCTTTTAAGCCTAATTGCCATTTTGCACGTAGCATCTCTGCCACTTCCTCTGGCGTATCAATCTTGAAGTTTACATCAAAACCGCTTTGACGTGTGTAGAATGCTGGAAGTTCATCTGTACCGTATCCAACGACTGGTACACCTTTAGTTTCAAGGTATTCTAAAGTTAAACCAATATCTAAAATGGACTTCGCACCCGCACAAATTACAGCAACATTTGTTTGCGCTAATTCTTCTAAGTCTGCTGAAATATCCATTGTTGTTTCAGCACCACGGTGTACGCCACCGATACCGCCAGTTACAAAAATTTCGATATCAGCAAGCTCCGCACAAATCATTGTTGCAGCTACAGTTGTCGCTCCTAATTTTTTTGTTGCTAAAAGATAGCCTAAGTCACGACGAGATGCTTTTGCTACACCTTGTGAATTACCGAACATTTCAAGTTCTTCATCTGATAAACCAATTTTGATTTTCCCATCAATTAATGCAATAGTTGCAGGTACTGCACCATTATCACGAATAATTTGTTCTACTTCTCGTGCTGTTTTCACATTTTGTGGATATGGCATTCCGTGAGAAATAATTGTTGATTCTAATGCTACGATTGGTAAACCTTTCGCTTGTCCTGCTTTTACTTCTTCTGATAATACGATGAATTCTTTCATGTTGTTATTCCTCCATTTCACTGTTTAACAAATCAACTGATAATTCAGGTCTTACGGTATATGGCGATGCAAGAGTATTTTTGGCATTTGTTAAGCCTGCATCAATACATGTTGCAAAAGATTGGCCAGTAAGCCAGCTATGGATTACAGCACTGACAAAGGCATCTCCTGCACCTGTCACATCTTCAATTTTTTCTATAGCTTTAGCTACGAAATGACTTGGCTTCGTTGTAGTGGAAGCTGCATACACACCCTTACTACCAGCTGTAATAATGACATGCTCAGCACCTAATGTAAGAAGTTGCTGTAAAGCCTTTTCATAATGCGTTGAGTTTTCGATTGTATGACCAACAATCGTCTCTGCTTCATCTGTGTTACAAATAAACCATGTTACACCTTGCAACGTATCTGGTAATCGATTCATTTTCGGCGAAGATACCGGCACGATGACAAATGGAATATCACGGGCAATTGACACCTGCTGAATGTAAGCCACTGTTTCCTTTGGACAATTTAAATCCATAATAAAGCAGCCCGCATTCATCAGCATTGCCTCATGTTTATTTAGCAAACTTGGCAATAAAAGCTCGTATACATCCATGTTCGCTACTGCTAGTGCCAGCTCACCCTGCTCATCCATAATCGCGGTATAGGAACCCGTCGAAACATCCGGTAACTGTTCTACATAACGTAAATTCATAAATGGCTCTGACGCTTCTTGGATTACTTGCCAATCAGCATCTTTGCCAGCGGTAGTTAACAATGTTACCTGATGATTTAATCTGCCTAAGTTTTCAGCAATGTTTCGTCCAACACCACCTACACTAAATGAAGAGCTTGCAGGATTGGACGTACTGAATTGGACATTCCCTTTGACATGAAACTTTCGGTCGAGATTGGCTCCACCGATACAAATAACTTCATTTTCCTCAGGCAAAATATATGCACGACCTACAATTTTCCCCTGCTTCGTTAAGCTCGACACTAAATTGGCAAGGACTGGTCGAGATAGTTTCATCTTATCTGCCATCTCTTGCTGAGACATAAACGGATTCTGGCGAATTAAAGCAAGGACCGCCTGTTCTCTTTCATTCATAGCATCACCTTTTGTTATATTTGTTTATATTATAAACTTTTGTTTGAATGATGTCAAAAAAATTTTTCCATTTTAGATTTAAACAAAAAAGTTGAAGCTGTTATAATATTGGCTTCAACTTCATGTTGTTAGATCTATTAGTTTTGTGGTAACACGATAAACTAGAGTAATATGCCAGAAGATACATACTAAGTGAAATGGCTGGTTGGAGTGGAGGCTGAGCGACTCCACGGGAATTAGCGTCACAGATGAGACCCTAGAGCGAGTGAAGCGGCGCCCCCAGGAAGTTTTGCTCTATGCGAAAGCGAAGCGGCAGCGGCAAAGCGCTCAGTCGGAACGGAAATCAACCACTTCTTTATGCCGAAAAGCCTACTACCAATAAATATTATCAGTTCAACTGATTATAGATTATCAAATATTGGCTTGATGCGGTGTTTGTTTTTTCACGATGATGACAAATAAGCTTGCCAATGCACAGAACACCCCAGCTAGGAAAAAGGCCCAAGTATATGAATTGAAGAACTTGTAGATCAGGCCTCCACCATAAGCGGCAACTGCGGCTCCTGCTTGATGAGAAGCGAAAATCCACCCATAAATAATGCCACTTTTATTTGTACCAAAAATTTGTCTAGAAATACTAATCGTTGGAGGCACTGTAGCAATCCAATCTAATCCATAAAATATTGTAAAGATTGTCAGTAAAGTGAACGACCCTTGCATTAATGCAAACGGGAGTAAAAGCAAAGACGTTCCTCTTAAAAGGTAATACCAAAACAATAACCATCGATTATCAAAACGGTCAGACAACCACCCTGATAAAGTAGTGCCAACAAGATTAAACACTCCCATAAAAGAAAGGAAAGATGCAGCGGTTACTAACGGGACACCAAAACTAATACAGTAAGAAACAAAATGAGTACCAATTAACCCACTAGTCGAAAGCCCACAAATAAAAAAACTCCCCGCTAATAACCAAAATTCTTTCCTCTTTATAGCCTCAAGTAAACCATTAAAAGCAATACTAATCGGATTTTTCTTATGATTCTCTTGTTGGATTTCAAGATTTTCTCCCATTCCATAAGGAAGAATTCCAATATCTTGTGGTTTATTTTTAATAAAAATAGAAATAGTGATGAACATAACAAAACTTAGGATGAGAATTAGTCCAATCGCCCATCGCCAAGAATAATGCTCAATAATAATTGCCAATATAGGGAGGAGAATTAACTGCCCTGTTGCAGTACTCGCCGTTAATATTCCTACTGCCAACCCTCTACTTTTCACAAACCAATTATTAGCTACATAAGGACTTAACACAGTTAAAAAAAGACTTGCTCCTAAGCCAATAATACCGCCCCATATAATGATTAACTGCCATGATTGTGTCATGAAAAGTGTAAGCAACATGCCTATGAATAATGTAGCCATCGCACCTAGCATCATTTTCTTTAAACCAATTATTTCTAGTAACGCCGCCATAAACGGGCCTGAAAATCCATATAAAAATAGACTCACTGCAAACGCTAAAGCAATTAAAGATCGATCCCAATTAAATTCTTTTTCAAAGGAGTCTATGAACACCCCTGATGATGACATAGTAATTCCTGCAACAATAATTGAGAAAAAGGTTATAATTAAAATAAACCAGCTATAATGAATACGCCTCATCTTAACACCTTCATTTCCTGGAAGATTTTTAGTGTACTCTTTAATGTGAAAGATACAATTACATTTACAACCCAAATATATATGTATATACATATATATTCTAAATAACTACTTTTATCACTGTCAAGAAACATTATCCATCTAAACAAAATAAACCAATAAGGCTACTATAATATTGAACTCACTCAAAAAGGAGTACGGAGCAATGAAGAATATAGATTACACACAAATATGTGTATGTGCAAACCTTCGAAAAAAAACAAGAGTCGTGACACACTTGTATGATAAATTATTACAGCCCACTGGCTTAAAAGTTACACAATACTCCATGCTAGCAAATATCGATCATCAACAATCAGTTTCCATAAGTCAACTAGGTGATATTTTGCTACTCGATCAAACAACTATTACACGCAATATTAACTTGTTAAAGCAAAATGGCTATGTAGACATAACGAAAGATCCGCAAGATGCTCGGACGAAGGTAATTACTCTGACTGAAAAAGGGGTTGAAAAATTAAACGAGGCTGCTCCCATCTGGGAAGATATTCAAGAAAGAATTATTAATGATATTGGCTTAGAGAAATACGAGGATTTTTATGAAACCCTGAAATCCATCCAAAAAATAATTCAATCTTATGATGAAGAATAAAAAAGACATTAATTACCCCTTGCAATACGAGGGGGTGATTTCCGTTCCGACTGAGCGCTTTGTTGTTGTTGTTGCTGTCGCTTCGCTTTCATCGCAGAGCAATGCCTCTAGCAGTGAGAGCGAGACCCTCCACGGAGCCGATGTTTTCTGTGCGAAAGCGAAGTTTCTCGACGCTCGCCCACAGAAAAGCGAGTAGCCTGGAACGGAAATCACTTTCACTTCAACATTTAAATACCCCTAGCATAGTTCCCCTTTGACAAAATGATTGCTTTCCCGCCTACCATAACTCTTGGATTATTTTTTTAATTAATTTTGTAACAATGTTTGATGGTCTACCCATACTATGCCCTTGAAGGAACAAGTACTCTTGATTAAATTCATTTAGTATGTGGTTATGAAAAAGATAATAAGTTAAGCGCCCCATTTGAAGTACCTGTTGCAGCTTCTTCATCAATACCAAAGAGTGGGCAAAAATTTCTACTCTCTGCTATCCCTTCTTTTGTGTCGAGCGTAAATGCATGAACGCCCCCCACTTTATTGATTTTTGTATATTCAGCAAGTGCCTTAAAATCAGGATTTAAAGCATACAAATCATCCTTTGTTTTTATCGGAAGCATTATATCCCAAAGACCTGTACTTGCAGCTTGAGGCACTAAATTGTAATTTATATCTCCTATTTGGCATTTATCAATTTTAAAAAGGTCAGACAAACAATTATAATCATCGAATATTTTTCCTAACTGAGGTTCAGCTTGCTCCATCATGATAAAGGATTGATTCACTTCAACAGCAAGTGTGCCGGCGAGTGTTTTCATAAAATATGTATTATTATCTTCAATAGCACCACTATCTAATAATGCCTGTAAGGATGCAATAGTTGCATGTCCACAAAGTTCAACCTATGCAGTCGGAGTAAAAAATTTTATGTCAAAATTTTTACTGTCTATTTTTTTTAATAAATGCTGTTTCTGAAAAACGAACTTCTTCAGCAAATTTCTGCATGAACTCTTCATCTAAATTTTCATTGATTACGACACCTGCTGGATTACCGCCAAATTTTGTGTCAGTAAAAGCATCAATTACATAATAGGACAAAGTCAACTCTCCCTTACTTCTGAATTTAAAATGTTTGTAATACTTACTATATCGATTAATCTCTTTATAAATGGCTGTTTTCTCAAAGATTGTTGCTGCTGGATTGTCTATCTTATTCAACTAAAGCATCTGTTAGTTTAACAAGATATGTTTCATTTTTTATGCAATACATATTGAGACTTACTGAACTTAAAGTTATTTTTCTCGTAAAACGAAATTAATTCTTCTCCACAAAATAAGCTAATTACATCAATATGAGAAAGTTCGTCCAACAATTTTGATACAAGTTTCGTTCCTATTCCTGCCTTTTGAAATTCATTATGTATAACTACATCTTCAATGTACGCCCTAAATTTACCGTCTGAAACAGCTCTTGCGAAGCCTATAAGATTATCGTCAATCCACACACCAATTGAAATATCCTGTTTTAACATATTTTCAATATCTTTCTCTTTTCTTTCTTCCCACCAACCTGCGTCTTTATAGAGCATCATAAGTTCAGTGCCTTTAATTGGTCTTTCGGAAAAACTTAAAAATTGCATATTCATTCGTTATCCCCCCTTTGACTTTTCATTGATTTTACATTTACAGTATAGAGCTGTCTTCTTCAACTAAACTGCTCCGTTAGCTAAATAAGATGATTTACAAATATAAGTCTGAATTCACATCTTTACTCGTACCTTTAATACTCTCCATAGATATAGTAATAGCTTAAAAAACCAATAAAATAGAAAAAAATTAAACAATAATCCCAAAGAACTAAATGTGAAAACCAATCCACCACGATATACAAAACTCTCAGCAGGAAAACCGAAGTAAAGATACCCGTTACTATCGACTTGATAGCCACCCGTAGGTATGAAAGCAAAAATAACAGTTGAAATGAGACTTAAAAGATATAACTTCTTTTTAGTGGAGTTCATTTTATTTTTGGGGCTTAATAAGCTAGCTAATACAAATACTAATACTAATACTAATACTAATACTAATACTAATACAATTAAACCGAGAAATGGAAATATATTCACCGTATCTATCCCTCCTTAATTCATACATCACCACAATTATCCAAATAATTTCTTATTAAACAAACCTGCTCCATTAATTCAATAAAGAAAAAACATACTAAGATTAGTAGTGCAGACCAAGGCATTGGTTCGTACTACTATTTTTTTATATAGTAGAGGTGAAGAATAGGTCGGGCAGCTCTTTGGATCTTGAATCCGTAAAAAAAACTGACCTACTTCACAACCTTATTTGAATCAGGTTTAAGTATGTTGGATCCTTTGAGATCGTGTATAAGAAATGGGAATCAATAAGGCTAATGTGAAGACTTCAAAACACATAGGGAGGGAGAACATGAAACATGTCATCGCCTTTGATATTAGTATGGGAAAGAGTTATATGGTTGTCTATAACGCGCTGAAAAAATGTCAGTTGGAAAAGGAAATTGCGCACAATCGTCCGGGATTTATGGACCTTAAAAAGTTAATTGATGACTTAATTGAAGGATATGATGAGCAACCTCATATCGTATTTGAATCTACAGGAGTCTATTCAAGAACACTGGAACGTTTCATGCAAGAGAACAACTATAGTTATTGCCTATTAAATCCCTT
>NZ_JBNNUW010000006.1:0-249345 GCF_050280125.1 Lysinibacillus sp. NPDC093692 | reverse complement strand
TCAAAGGAGCAAGCTCCTTCTCTGTTCGCTCGACTTGCATGTATTAGGCACGCCGCCAGCGTTCGTCCTGAGCCAGGATCAAACTCTCCATAAAAAGAAATTTGATTAGCTCAAATTGTTTTGCTGGCATCATGTTTGATGTCCAAAATTTTGTTTCGTTCACCAACTCAAGGTTAGCTACTGAAAACTTTATTGATTACGTTTTGCTTGTTCAGTTTTCAAGGTTCATAATGTCGTTTCTAAGCGACAACTTCTACATCATACTATACAAAAGTATGAATGTCAATAAGTTTTTTGGAGCGGGTGATGAGAATCGAACTCACGACATCAGCTTGGAAGGCTGAGGTTTTACCATTAAACTACACCCGCGATATGAATGATATTTATTTAAAATGGCGCGCCCGACAGGAGTCGAACCCATAACCTTCTGATCCGTAGTCAGACGCTCTATCCAATTGAGCTACGGGCGCATATATATTTGATAAATTGACTTGGTGCGGCCGAGAGGACTTGAACCTCCACGGGGTTGCCCCCACTAGGCCCTCAACCTAGCGCGTCTGCCGTTCCGCCACGACCGCATTCAATCAGTAACTTTCTCATTATACTACGATAACCAGAAAAGTCAACTTTCTTTCTTAAAGAGATGAGCCATGAAGGACTCGAACCTTCGACCCTCTGATTAAAAGTCAGATGCTCTACCAACTGAGCTAATGGCTCGTATTAAGAAATGAATGGCTGGGGTACTAGGATTCGAACCTAGGCATGACGGAATCAAAATCCGTTGCCTTACCGCTTGGCTATACCCCAATAAGTGGCGGTCCCGACCGGGATCGAACCGGCGATCTCCTGCGTGACAGGCAGGCATGTTAACCGCTACACCACGGGACCAACGTTACTATATTTTCATGAATTAAAATAATGAAATGACCCCTACGGGATTCGAACCCGTGTTACCGCCGTGAAAGGGCGGTGTCTTAACCACTTGACCAAGGGGCCATGGCTCCGAAGGCAGGACTCGAACCTGCGACAACCTGATTAACAGTCAGGTGCTACTACCAACTGAGCTACTTCGGAATAATTCACATGTTTTGTCGTCGTTATCTTGTCGACTTTTACTATTATAGGGACATCTGTAGTAAACGTCAACCCTTTTTTATTATTTTTTTCATTCCATTAGTTTTAAACGTCCTAAACACTTGCTACAGCAGTATTTCTCCACATTCATTCTAATTTTTCTTACATATGATTGTTGGCATTTTACGCATGTATATGTATACAGTCGACGTTGTTTTTTGGAAGCTGTCTTAGGCATTTGTAATACTGCACAAAAACGAGGAGCATTCACTTTTCCTAATAACTCTCGAAAATCTTTGTCTCGATGCTGATACCCTTTGCCTTCCAAATGTAAATGATAATGACATAATTCGTGTCGAACTATCCCTTCTACTTCACTAATACCATACAATTCATAGGCTTTTGGGTTAACTTCAATATTGTGCGAATGTAAAAGATAACGTCCACCTGTTGAACGTAACCTTGAATTAAAATATGCTCGATGCATAAACGGCTTCTGGAAACTATCTAATGATATTCGACTAACAAGATATTGAAGTTCCTCGTTATTCATATCTATATCACCTCTAACAACAAGAATACCACACTGTACAGTATAGACAGTGTGGTAAATTTTATCCCGCTTTAACGGGCAGTAATTTATCTGTATCGAAATAAAGCAATGAGTAGTAAAGGCTAGAAGTTAAGTGGGAGACTAACTGCCCGTAATAGCCTGATGGTGAATACTAATAATCAACAAGGCTCAAGAGAATCCCCGGTAATTAAAGTTTCACTTAATTACGCTTCGATAGTTTGATCTTTAGGAGGCAGCATCGTTAATGATATGCGCCCTTTATTGACATCTATTTGTTCTACCCAAACCGTCACAATATCACCGAGTGCAACAACCTCTAATGGATGTTTAATACGTCTTTTTTGTAATTTAGAAATATGCACAAGCCCGTCCTGCTTCACTCCAATGTCTACAAATGCTCCGAAATCAACGACATTTCTCACTGTACCTTGTAATTCCATCCCAACTTGTAAATCTTCCATTTTCAATACATCTGTTTTCAGTAAAGGCTGAGGGAATGCATCACGTGGATCGCGACTTGGTTTCATTAATGTATCCACAATATCCTTAATTGTGATTACTCCAACATCTAAAATGCCACTTAATTTTTCTTGATCTAGTTTCGCAATGGCTTCCTCGGCCTTTTGCGTCCCTAGCTCTTTTTTATCAATTTGTACAACCTCTAAAATCTGCTCTGCTACACTATAACTTTCAGGGTGAATGCCCGTAGCATCGAATGCATTCTTGGCTCCTGGCACACGTAAGAAACCTATTGCTTGTTCATACGTTTTGGCACCAAGTCGTGGAATTTTCTTTAGTTGAGCACGAGTAGTAAATTGTCCATTTTCCTCTCGCACCTTCACGATATTCTCCGCAACCGTTTTAGATAATCCAGAAACGTATTGTAGTAGTGAAGCTGAGGCTGTATTAACATCAACACCAACTTGGTTTACAGCCGTCTCTACTATAAATGTTAAGGACTCATTCAATTTCTTTTGAGAGACATCATGCTGATATTGACCTACCCCAACTGCTTTTGGCTCAATTTTCACTAATTCCGACAGCGGATCTTGCAAGCGGCGTGCAATAGAAACGGCACTACGCTGTTCTACCTGTAAATCCGGAAACTCTGTACGGGCAACTTCGGATGCTGAATAAACAGAAGCTCCTGCTTCATTGACGATCACATAGGCAATATCTGTTTCAAGTTCATTCAATACATCCACTATAAATTGTTCTGTTTCGCGTGAGGCAGTACCATTACCAATAGCGATTATAGTAATTGGGTATTTCGCTAAAATCTCTTTCACAATTGCTTTCGATTTTGCTACATCTGGTTTTGGCGGATGTGGATAAACGGCTGTAACCTCAAGCATTTTCCCAGTTTCATCTACAACAGCTAGCTTACAGCCTGTACGGTACGCTGGATCAACTCCCAATACATACTTCCCTTTCATTGGAGGCTGTAATAAAAGATTACGTAAGTTCTCAGAGAAAATATGAATAGCCTGCATCTCTGCTTTTTCTGTTAATTCATTTCGTAACTCTCGTTCTATAGAAGGCTGAATTAGACGCTTGTACGAATCCTCAATCGCTAGCTTTACTTCAGCAATTGCTGGAGAGGAACCTGTAGCCGGAATCCACTCCTTCCACATAATCATCAATACTCGATCTATCGGTACTTGAATTGCTACTTTTAAGATTTCTTCTTTCTCACCACGATTTACAGCTAAAATACGGTGTGGGACAATACGATTTACAGGTTCTTCATATTCATAATACATTTCAAACACGTTTTTTTCGTCTGCATCTGCATCCCTCACACTTGTAGCAAGTACTCCATCTTTCCATGAATACGTACGAATTTTTTCACGGATTGCCGCGTCATCGGCAAAGCGCTCTGCCAAAATATCTCGCGCCCCAGCTAATGCATCCTCTACATTAGCAACTTTTTCCTCATCTACGAAGGCCATCGCTAATTTCTCTAAAGCATCATTACGATACTCTAATAGAAGATCCGCAAGAGGTTCTAATCCTTTCTCTTTCGCTATTGTCGCCTTTGTTCGGCGTTTTTGTTTATACGGTCGATATAAATCCTCTACACGTTGTAAAACAGTTGCTGCTTGAATCGCTTGTTCTAATTCAGGTGTTAGTTTATCTTGTTCCTGAATTAATCGTATAACCTCTTCTTTGCGTTGCTCAAGCTGCTGTATGTAATGATAACGATCCTCCACAGCTTTAATCTGCACTTCATCAAGGGACCCAGTAGCTTCTTTTCGATAACGTGCAATGAATGGCACGGTATTTCCTTCTTCTAATAATTTAATAACAGCCTCAGCTTGACTCGGCTTAACAGCTACATCCTTTGCAATGAGCTGTAACATTTGCTTTTGTTCCACATCATCACTACCTTTTTTCTTTTCATTTTACCATTACACTTCACTAAAAATGCAAAAATAGTCTACTCTAACGGAAGAGTAGACTATTTTTTCAATACGAAGAGACTGTTTTCGCTAACACTTCCTACTAAGCTCATGCTATTGCTTGTATTTGTGACAATAACAGCAAAGCCCCTCTCGCTATAAATTTTTAAAGCGAGACACCATCTCTTACTAAGATAGCTTCTTGTAATTTTTTTATTGCCTTCCTTTGTATTCTAGATACATGCATTTGAGAAACCCCTAATCGTTCTCCAACTTCTTTTTGAGTGAGTTGCTCTAAATATGTAAGCTGAATGATTTGCCTTTCTCTCTCATCTAAAATACTCATTGCTTCAGAAACAATCATTCTTTTATTAGTCATTTCATAGCCGTCATCTTCTTTACCCATAATATCAAATAACGTTACTGTACTACCGTCAGCATCCGATTCTATTGAATGATCCATAGAAAGAGCATGGTAACTACGGCTCATCTCCATAGCCTCTAACACTTCTTCTTCTTCTACTTCTAATTGATCCGCAATTTCCTTAATAGACGGAGAACGTTGCAACTCAACTGTTAACGCTTCAACTGTTGTTTTAATTCGTGGTCCTAATTCTTTTATCCGCCTTGGCACATGAACATCCCAAGTCTTATCGCGTAAAAAGCGTTTAATTTCTCCAACAATCGTTGGAACAGCAAATGCTTCAAAACTTCGACCAACATCAGGATTAAAACGTCGTATTGCACCTAGCAACCCCAGCATACCTACTTGAGTAATATCATCATAACTAGATTTACCATTCGAATATTTACGTGCAATGGACTCTACTAAATATCGATAATGAATCACTAAATTTGTCTGAGCATCATCATCTTCCGTTGATTGGTACAGCGCAATCCACCTTAGTATATCTTCCTTAGACGAAGATTTAGGTAGTGATTCTTTCGACATTTTTCTCCACCTGCTCTCTAGCGACATACTTAGTCATGAAAACAGTTACGCCACCATCGTTATTTATCATCACCTCATCCATCAAAGTTTCCATTAAATAAAGCCCTAAACCACCTTCGCGAAGACCTGCAATACTCTCTTCAGGATGATACGGACCAATTTTCGATTTTATCTCCTCAAAATTAAAACTATTACCGTAATCTGCAATCATCATTTCTAGTTTATTTTCATACAAAGCGCATCCAATGACGATTTCTCCCTCTTCTTCGTCCTTATATGCATGATGTACAACATTTGTTACCGCTTCACTTGCAGCAATTTTTAAATCTTCAATATCATCGTAATTAAATCCAACTCGACTAGCTAAGCCAGAAACCGTCAATCGAATCACACTGACAAATTGCGGTTTTGCAGGAACCCTTATCTCAATATAATCAAATTCCTTCATTTTCTTAATTCCACCTTTTTATCAGTTTCAATATCCATTAAATCGCTTAAACCAGTAATTTCAAACAACCTTTGTAATCTATTCGATAAACCAACTAATTTAACTTTCCCATTTTCGCGTAGTGTTCTTTTGTAAAAGGCTACAAAGATACCCAGCCCCGTACTATCCATATAATTAACTTTTGATAAATTAAGTACTATTTCTAATCCCTCAGTAATTTTCACTGCCTCTAATTCTTCCCTGAGTCCTGAAGCAGTAAAAGTATCTATTTCACCCTCTACAAATCCGTATAGTTTATTATCAAGTTCTTTAAAGTGTATCGCCATGTCCATACAGCACACCTCCACCAATTTGTTAGACTAATTTTCTATTCCCGTAATTATTAAAAGTCAAACCTAAAAAACTAATTTTTTATAATTGCAATTGTAAAATCATCTGTTAGTTTAAAATCCTGTATTTTTTCAATTTGCTTATAAAGAAGATTACATAATTCTTGGGCTGACAAGTATTTATTTTCAAATACTAATGATGTAATGACCTCTCGTGCATTCAATTCATCCTGCAATCTGAATTCAGTAACACCATCCGTCATCATGATTACGATGTCGTTTTCTTCCAAAGTAATTTCGTTATAAGAATACTTCGTTTCTGGCAACACCCCTAATAATAATCCCGTTGATTCTAAAGGGATAAATTGATCACGCATAGCACTGTAATGAAGAGCTGGCTCGTGACCTGCAGAAGCATAAGAAAAAGTGCTTTTTCGCATATCCAAACAACCGTAGAACATAGACACAAACATACTGTCGTCTACACTCTTTTCAATTACTCGATTAATGACCTCTAATACATATGAAGGATCTCTATATGCATAATCCAATGCTTCTAAACCATATTTTACCATAGACATACATAATGCTGCTGGAACACCTTTACCTACCACATCTGTCACGGCTACACTCAAATAATCATCTCGATTATATAAAAAATGGACATAATCCCCATTCATTTTCCGGATTGGAATAGATATCATTCCTATATCGATATTTAAAAGTTGTGGTACCTCTGTTTTAAGTAATGTACTCTGGATACTTGTAGCAATTTTCATTTCTATCTCATACTCAGCTTGTTTTTGTAATAAGCTTTGGTGCTCCCTATGAGCCATTCCATAATGCACCATCACTTCGATAAGAAAATCATATGCAAGCTGTTCTTCACTCATTCTACGTGGAAATAGCTTTTCAACTGCGTTTTTATGAATACTTACAACATCCTCTAGAGAAATATTATTTTGGATTAACTGACGAGTGAAATTTTGAGCAATATACAAATTCTTTTCAGTTTGATCAGTCATATAATCTGACAAAATCTTTTTATATTGAGATTCTAATCGATCCAACAACTCCACATCCTAACACAGCCATTTTTCAGCTCTTATCGTTGTCCCTTCACCAATAACCGAATGAATATTCATACTATCCATCAATCGATTAACGCCTGGTAAACCTGCACCTAGCCCCCCAGAAGTAGAGTAACCATCCTCCATCACTTTCCGAACATCCTCTATTCCTGGTCCTTGATCAGTTGCAATAACAATTATTTTTTTCTCTGTGTCTGACTCAAATTTTTCAATTTCAATGACACCTATCCTTGCATATAAATATATATTTCTAGCTAGTTCGCTTATAGCTGTGGTGATTCGAGCCTGATCAACAGTGTCAAATCCAAGCGCTTTTGCTTCGTCACGCCCCAGTTGTCTTGCTGCTACTATATCCCACTCAGTAATAATCTCAACCGAAGACTTAATTGTCACTGCTGTCGCTTCTCTTTCGCACAGAAAAACACTTGTTGCTGAATGAAGTTGAAATTCTATATATATTTTCTTAAACCTCTCAATACTTTTTTCAAAAATCGATGCTAATTTCAGATCTTGAATATACCTCACTCAAATCTATGAGCACCATTTTTGAAAAGCGATATCAATAAGTATTTTGGGGGAACAATACAAAAAGCATCGAGATGAAAACATCTCGATGCCGCTATACACATATGTATATCAAAATTTAACAAGCCCTAAACTAATCATCAATGCACCATCAACTTTCTCCATCAACGCATGGTCAAGTTGTGTAATACGATCTGTCAATCTTGACTTATCAATCGTCCGCACTTGCTCGAGCAGAATAACCGAGTCACGTTCAAAACCATACTTTTCAGCATTAATTTCGACGTGCGTCGGTAATTTTGCTTTCTGAATCTGTGCAGTAATAGCTGCGATGATGACAGTCGGACTAAATCGATTTCCAATATCATTTTGAATAATCAGCACCGGCCTAGTGCCCCCTTGTTCGGACCCAACTACCGGCGATAAATCTGCAAAAAAAACGTCACCACGTTTTACATTCAAAGTGTCATCCCCCGCTAACGAGACGCTCCACTGTATGTTGTGCTTCATATTCTGCGTGCAAGCATTCACTTGCAATACTCAGATTTATATGAGACATTTCAACATATCCTTTCATCATAGCTTCCCGTATTTGATTTGGTTGCTCCTGCATTAAAACTTTGCGCGACAAAATACGCGCAAAAGATTCACTCTCAATTACTTCCTTTGTTTGTAGAAACAGTCTATCCTGAACAGCAATTGTAGCTTCTCTTAACTTTTTCTCGTACACAGCAAGCACCTCCAACGGAACCATCCACTTTTCATTACTACCCATTCTACCATTGAAAGATATCGTTGAAAAGACACGAAATGACAAAATATCTGACAATTTAAAGTCCAAGTTGTAAAAATATGTAGGTTGTCGAAGGAATATGCCGACTTATTTACCTTGCAATATGTCACAAATTATGAATGGCTCATCTACTCGGTAATTTAACATATTGATTAGTAAGTAGTTATTCACTATTGTTTAGTTGCTCTGATAAAGTATTCATTTGTCCTAAAATCAATTAAGCCTCGGCATAATTGATTCCGATTTTAGCTTAGAGTTAAATGTATAATCTAGGAACCCTCGCTGTAATAATGCATGGTACTTCATAATTAATGGTTTCAAGCTTCGCTGCCCATTCATTCATTGAAATAACATCCTGTCCTTGATGACCAATGAGTGTTACTTTCTCACCTATAGCATATGCTTTTGGCAAGGCAACCATACATTGGTCCATACAAATTCGTCCGACAATCTGCATTCTTTGACCATCAATTAGTACTTCTTGTCCGCCTAATTTACGAATCACTCCGTCAGCATAGCCTATTGGGATCGTTCCAATCCACATATCCGATGGGGCCGTAAAAGTAGCGCCATAGCCTACTGAATCACCTGCTTGTAACTGTTTTACATGAACAAGCTCACTCTCAAGTGAAAACGCTGGCTGTAACGAAAATGGTAAAATACCTTCTACATAAGGCGATGGTGATAATCCATACATTGAAATACCATATCTGACAGCATCAAATTGTAAATGTGTATCTTTCACTAAGGATGTAGCTGTATTTGATGCATGAACAAGTCTAGGCTTTTCAGGCAATACTGAGACACATCTCTCAAAAAATTGCACTTGTCTATCGAAGTAAGAGGCATCTTCTTCATCTGCAGTCGCAAAATGTGTGAATATCCCATCAAGCTCTACATTTATTGTATTCATTATTGTTTGATATAGTTCCAATAATTCTTGTTCTGAACGAACGCCAATTCTGCCCATTCCACTATCTACTTTTATATGTAGTCGTAAAGGGTTTACTTCATTAGCTATGAACGGAGCAGCTTGCTGTACCCATTCACTAGCAAACGCCGTAAGAATTATGCGCTGCTTGGCAGCGGATGGCACAAACGAAATTGGAGAGGCACCTAATAATAGTATGTCCGGTTCTTCAAAATGCGCTCGAATATGTAATGCTTCATCGGGCGTTGCCACAGCAAGTATTGTTGCCCCTGCCTCGAGTGCCGCTTTTGCAACGGCTATATCTCCATGACCGTATGCATTTGCTTTTACGACAGCTATAATTTGAACATTAGGTTGAAGTAGCTTTTTCAAATTTTTTACGTTTTGTTGAATTGCTTGTAAGTCTACAATTGCTTTGGTTGGTCTAAAATACTGCTGTATCTCCATAAGAATACCCTCTTTATATTTTATTAAAACAATATGTATTGATTAAATCACTTTTGCTCTACAGTTTTACCATAAGTTATTCTATTTTAGACTAATTTTCTACATAACTTTTATCATATATGACTTAACACTTTCTAAACAGTGTTAATATTCATCAAAACTGCACTATTTTTCTTAATAAGCTACAGCTTTCCATTTAGAAAGCTGTAGCTAGAGTAATTATTTCATACTACCTATCGTCATAGAAGTGGCAACTTGCACCATTTCTTCACGAGTCAATTTACTAGATGCTACAAAGAATTCGACGCCATCCTTTTCCCAGCTAATAGATGTATCTGTAATAGCTCCAATTGTAAAGCCTAAATCTACAGGATCACCAGGCGATGATACTGGCAACATTGCAGTCTGTTTCGTAACTGGTTGTTGCATAACTGTAAATGGCTTGTCACCGTCGAATGTTAAGATAACACGTTCCATGCCACCCTCTTGCATGACTTTCTCATCCACCATCTTCGTATTGCCTAAACTTACAACAGGGTAATGTGTTTGAAACTTTGTATTTTCGGCTTCTGCACTTACTGCTTGTTCCCCATCATTTCCATCCGGATTATTATTGCTCTCTTTATCGCCTTTATCCTTTTCTTCCTTGTTATCTTTTTCTGGCGATGTAGCGTTTTCCCCTTTTGGTTCATCTTTTTCTGTAAATTGCTCAACCGCATACTCTTTAGCCGCATGCTGAACACCTAATTTAATATTTTTAAATGTGATACGAATTTGCTCTTCTTTTACATCATTCATAATTACTACAGAAGTTGGAAGCATTGTTTTCTTATCGACTGTTATAACTTGATGAGGCATACTATTTTTATAGCTATTTCTAGTAGCCGCTTCAAATATATATGCTTTGTCCTCTTCTTTCATGACTAAATTTTTATCTTGAGCTAAATCTTCTGCTAGTGCACCTATTAAATAGGCTTGACTATTTTTCTTTGGCCAATCACTTTGGAATTTATACATTTTGTTTAATGTAGGTGTAACAACAAAAACGCCATCTGCATTTCGCACTATCATTTGTGAAACGTCTTTCCCACTTTCTACAACTTCCACTCGATAGAAATCAGGTTTCGTATGCCAAACAGTTACATCATATTTTTTTGGATCCCCACCAGATTTAATCTCCATCGTCGCATTTAACTCATAACCATTGGTCTCTGCCCATTTCCCATTAACTTTCTTCAACACTTTTTCCTGTGAGTCTGTACCACATGCCGATAGAAGTAATATCGTACAAAGTAAGACGAGCCATTTAACTATTCGGTTGCCCACGCTTTCACCCTTTCCTTCTTTCAAATCCACTACGACAATATATGAACCGTATTTGTCAGTTATGTCATTTGAACATGGGCAATATATTTATCTTCACTCAGAAATTTATTTGCTTTTTAATAGCTATCACCATAGAATGGTTGATTTCTGCTCCGACTAGGCGCTTTCCTAGGGCGTCAGTCGGGACGGAAATCAACTTATAGTTTTAATAAATGTCTTCCGCAACTTTTAATAATGAGCCCTTTTACTTTATATGGTGAAAGCTTGTTTTACATTTTTTATTGTAATAATATTACTTGTGCTGCTGCGTATTGTTTTGAGTGGGTTATGCTTACAAATCCATTTACAAGCTCTCCTTTAAAATATAAAACAGGATTACCAGCTTCCCCTCTTAAAACTTCAACATCATGAAGCTTACATTCTTCACCAATACCAGTTCCTAACGCCTTCGAAAATGCTTCTTTTACAGCAAATCGTCCGGCCAAAAATTCTATTCTACGAGTTTCTGTATGTGCATCAAACAAAACTCTTTCCCTTTCAGATAAAATGCGGTCTTTAAATTTATTTGTTCTCCCCATTGCTTTAATAATGCGGTCAATTTCTACAATATCGAGACCAATTCCTTTAATCATTTGAACTTCTCCTTTTCCTATTTCTAAAAAGCCATGTATAATGATTGTAAATTGAGGTGGAGTTATGTTTAGTAGAACAGAAAATTTCAAGCAATATACAAAGTATTATCCTATTGTTTCAACATTAATAGCGGTTAATTTAATTATTTATGTAATAACTATTTTACCTGAAATAGGTGACTATGTATTGAATTACGGAGTCCAAGTGAACTTCCTTGTTCAAACAGGTGAATGGTGGCGTGTTTTTACTGCAATGTTTTTACATGCTGGTTTTTTGCACGTTTTCTTTAATATGTTTTCACTGTATTTATTCGGACCAGAGCTTGAAAAAATTGCCGGTAAGGCGCGTTTTATTACAATCTATTTATTGTCCGGTATTGTAGGCGACATGGCAACCTATCTACTATATGATAGTAGCTATGCAAGTCTCGGTGCAAGTGGAGCTGTTTTTGGAATATTTGGTGCCTTCGGAGCACTTGTCTACTACACACGCCGTACAATGCCGATGCTTCGAAAACTTATTTTACCAATCATTGTGATAAGTGTTATTATGACTTTTTTACAGTCGAATGTGAATGTCTATGCTCACTTGGGCGGTTTAGTAACAGGGTTCCTTCTTGGACTCATCTACTTACATCCAAGAAGAATTTTAAGCTGGCGTAAACAAAAGATGGCGGGTAAGTAATAGTTTCAAAGTGGAGCCATTCTCTGATGATAAGCTTTCATCGAGGATTGCTCCTTTTATTTTTACGCTAGCGTTATATTCATTTTTTTAAATTTATCCCCAAATAAAAACCGTATTAATGCTTGTCCATTTATGTTGCTAAATTCCCTTGATGATAGCCACTCCCGCAAGCTTCCCAATAGCCCCCGTTTGTAGGCCATTATTATTCACGTTTTGTTGCATCGTAGCTACATCCTCTACTTTTTCTATTACTCCCCCTTTTGTTTGATTAATTTTATTATAAACAGAACATTTGGATATTTATAGGTAAAAAAGGAACATCATCATAATTTGTCGTTAATTTCCATTTTGACTATGCACTTCTCTAAGAGCATCCGCTAAGCCGCTTGGATTAATACAATGCTTTTTGTGCGAAAGCGTAGTGTAAACGTAGTAGCACGATGTTTGTCACTCATTCATATACTGTTATTCTAATAGGTATTTGGACATCACCTTCAGAGGTAGGAATCTTCTACCGATAAGGACATCCGTTTTAATAAATGATTTATAAAAAAGGCTAATCCCACATTAATTGTGAGGACTAGCCATATTCTCGCATTCAATGTTCGTACCAAGATACTATAGTTTCAGCATCTTGCTGCTCTAAGTTTCGCACATTCCCTGTCATACCAGTCATGCCCGACATGACCGTTGCTTTTACAGACATAACATTCTTTCTTTTTTGGAAATACGTTTGAGTAGTCCCAATAGATTGAATGCGTTTTTTCTCCATAAAAAATGTAATACGACTGAACACACGATATTGCATAGTTAGTTGCTTTCCATCTATCCTATAAGCAGCTGTTTTATGTTGCCAAATCCCAATTAATATCGATAATGGAATTAACAATAGCGAAAGTAACCCGTACGGATAAAAGTAATAGCTACATGCGCCAATTATAGGTACAAGCCAAATGAAATCAATTCGGTAAAAAAAAGGACGAGCTCGATTTGGCGAATGAATAAACTCTGGTCGCCAATTTACATCCGGAAAAATCTGCTCTAACGTTCCCAAACAATCCTGCTTCTTAATAAGCGGGAACAGCGCAATTTTTTTATCATTTCCCTCTCCACCATTTCCCCCTGCACTCTCAACAACAACTGTTGCAAAGCCAAATAATTGACGCAACGGATTTTCTACAATACGAATCGCCTGAATTCGATTTAACGGTAAAGTAACTCGTTTTTTCTCCAGTAGCCCTTTTGTAATAATAAGCTTTTCATCTTCAGTTCGAACTGTATATTCATAATAATTGATCAATGTAATAATAAATGACACAAACCATGCCACAATTAGGCTGAATATCACTGTTAATACAACTATAAATACGCCAATTTTAGCAAAGTCCGCTAACTCGTCAAAGATTTTCTCATATGGGATTATATCTGAAAGCTGAGAGATAATTGCTGCTAGCCCAGACAGAACAACCCCAATTCCGCCCGAAGTTATGGCCAATATAAGTAAATCACGTATCGACATATGATAAATCGTCGGCGCTAATACTTCCTCGGTTTGCGACTGTTCATCACTCATCTGTTCATTGGTTTTGTTCTTCGTGCGACGCATTTCCAGCTCTATTGCATCCGCCGCAGCCTTTCGTATAGCCGTTAACTCTACCTCAGGCTTTCGATCCTTACTTCCCGCAGTTTCAACTTGAACCTTTACTAAGCCAAATATCCGATGAAAAATACCCTCATTGTAATTTAAGCTTTGAATCCGTTCGAATGGGATATAGCGTTTCTTTTTAACGAACAAGCCGTATTTTACACGCAATTCTCCATCTTCAAACCAATATACAAAGGTACGCCATTTAACAATGCCACTAACTAGCGCAAGTATAGCCCCTACTCCCCATATACCGAATAAGAAAGCAGTTCGCCAAAAATTATCACTATGGAAATTAAACGAGAAGTGAAAACCATTCGTTATAATAATAACAACTAACGGGAAAATCATACTTTTTAATGCTTTTGCACTTGAAATAACAGCCGATACTGGGTGTAATCGATTAACTTCCTTAGACATCATCTTCTGCCACCCTTGCTAATTCCGAAATACGTGCACGAAGTCCATCCGCCTCTTCCATTACAAGGGCAGGAATTGTATGTACAGTTGCCGCCGTTGATATTGAAATATTACCTAAACCATATTTTTTTAATATCGGTCCTTGCGTTGTATCAACATGTTGTACACGCACCATTGGGATAAGCGTACGTTTAACAACGAATAAACCATGTTGCACTTCAATCTCACTTTCACGCACCTCATAGCGCCAGCGTTCCCATCTTACTTTTGGAAATATATAAGCAGATAGAATAGCACTCAGTATAACTACAACAACTGCAATGAAATAAATAAATGATGGCCATTCAAAATAATAAGTGCCATAGCATACTAAAGCCGCTATAATCAAAAGAATTATCGTTTGCAATACACCATATAAACGCCACACTGTTAACCCTTTCCTAGAAATCTTATGAATTGGTTCTGATCTCAAAATCGATCCCTCTCTTTCCTAATATATGTATACGTAACTAATTATCTTTTTGTTTCAAAGTTTTATCAATTTTGCCTTGACGTTATCGTGCTGTCACTTCGTATTTCAATAGGGTTTGGACATCCGCTGAAAGAAGATAAAAAAACCTTACAGCCACTTTGGCTGTAAGGTTTAATCATTTTGATGAAGATAAAATTAATCTTCGTGACGACGTGGTGCACGTGAACGGCCTTGTCCACCTTCACGGCGACCTCCATCACGGCGTCCGCCTTCTCGACGATCTCCGCCGCGTCCTCCACGACGATCTCCGCCACGTCCGCCATCACGACGTCCGTTTGAGCTACGGTTACCGCCGCGTCCACGATCTCCGCCACGATTGCCAGAACGCTCACGACGCATTGGTAATGGACGTTCTTCAGTAATTGTTACTGGCGAGTCATCTGGCTCTTTTGTTAATGAACGAATTGCTGCAGCTACGACATCGGTTGCATCATGGTTTTCAAGTAATTCTGTAGCAAGTGTACGATAATCACCTAAGTCGTTGTTCGCAATAAGACCTTCAAGTGTCTCTAAAGCTAAGCGTTGTTGACCAACTAAAGCTTCGTCAGTTGTTGGTGGACGAAGTGGTGTCATACGCTTTTTCGTTGTTTCTTCTACGATACGTAAGTAACCCATTTCACGTGGCGTTACAAACGTTACCGCAAGACCTGATTTACCTGCACGGCCTGTACGACCAATACGGTGAACATAAGACTCAGGATCTTGAGGAATATCGAAGTTATAAACATGTGTTACACCAGAAATATCAAGCCCACGAGCAGCTACATCTGTTGCCACAAGAATATCAATTTTATTTTCTTTAAATTGACGTAATACTGAAATACGTTTTGCTTGGCTTAAATCACCGTGAATCCCTTCAGCAAGGTAACCACGAATTGATAACGCTTGTGCAAGCTCATCCACGCGGCGTTTTGTACGTCCAAAGATGATTGCAAGTTCTGGTTGGTGAACGTTTAATAAACGAGATAAAATATCGAACTTTTCACGCTCAGCAGACTTCACAAAATATTGATCGATGTTATCAACTGTTAATTCTTTTGCTTTAATTTTTACGATTTCTGGATCGCGCATAAATGTTTCAGCAATTTTACGAATTGCTGGTGGCATTGTTGCTGAGAACAGTAATGTTTGACGTTCAGATGGGACGTTTTCTAAGATTGAATTAATATCATCAATAAAGCCCATGTTTAACATTTCATCTGCTTCATCAAGTACTAATGTTTGAACATCTTCTAATTTTAAAGTACGACGATTGATATGATCTATAATTCGGCCAGGTGTACCAACGATAATTTGTGGTTTATTTTTTAGCGCACGAATTTGACGGCCGATTTCCTGACCACCATAAACTGATAATAATTTTACACGTTTGTCATAACCAATTTTATAAAGCTCTTCAGAAACTTGAATTGCTAATTCACGAGTTGGAGCAATTACTAATGCTTGGATGTTAGGGTTTTTTGGGTCAATTTTTTCGATAAGTGGAATCCCGAAAGCGGCAGTTTTACCTGTACCTGTTTGCGCTTGACCTAATACGTCACGACCTTCAATCGCAAAACGAATAGTACCTTCTTGGATTGGTGTTGCTTCTTCAAATCCCATACGCTTTACAGAACGTAATGTAGATTCGCTAATATTTAATTCTGAAAAATTTGTCAAACTTCTCAATCTCCTTTTTCTGCTTTTAAGTTGACAAATGGTTACATTTTCAGATGAAGTTGTCGGCAAATTCGAGCCTGTGTTGTGGAACGTTTCCGTTACTTAAAAATTCTCTCTATATGATGGTCACATAGAGCTCTCTTATATGAAAAGGAAAGCCCGGTCTTTACCGAGCGGTTTGATTCTGTCGTAATTATTCACTTTAGAATAAAACCGTTGTGTTCAAAAAAAAGTACTCTTCAATCAAATATGAAGAGTCTTCGCACAAAATGTATCCATTGCTTACACTAGTCTAACATGGGATTAACACGTATGCAACGATAACGCATGAGTCGTAATAATCTGACTACTTTAAGAACTCTTTAAAAATGACAAAACGTTAGAAAACCATTCAGAGCAATCTTCGCCATAACAAATATGGTGCTTGCCAATATCAGATAAATACAAGGTTTTTTCGTTTGAAGTTAATTGATCAAATAAAAAGCGAGCAGTATGATAGGGCACAATTCCATCTAATTTCCCTTGTACAATATACACCGGGATTTTAATATCTTTATAATACGGCTCCACCATTCGAACAAGCTTCATGAATTCTATCGTTGAGGATAGTGGCACATGATTAAACTTATGCCGGTATCGTAAAAACAGCTCATTATTAGACAAATTACGATGATATGCCTCTGTTGCTAGCATTTTAAAATCTTTGACAAGTTGCTTCGGACTCACATATTTGGCAGCAGCACTTAGTAATACGAGCTTTTTCACTTTATATCGCTTAGCTAAATAGAGCGCTATAATGCCTCCCATTGAAAATCCAACTACTATTACTTCATCTACTTTTTTGGCAAGAGCACGAAAAGCGAGCTCGGCATCCATTAACCAATGCTTAGCAGTGAAACCTCGCATTTGTAATTCTTCTCCATGTCCTGACAAGGTAGGTTCTTCAATGAGCCAATTCGTATGCGTTCGTAAATAGGTAGTAAAAGGTTCTACTTCATAAGGTCCGCCTGAAAATCCATGTATACACAACACACCTACTGACATTCTTTCACCTCTTATTGTGTAACTCATATAAGTCGATGAATGAAAGAAAGAATCGGTGAGAGAATGTCCCACCGACTCCTTGTTTCATCACTTCGTAAATGCACGTAAGATCGTTTCTAGCTTCATACCACGAGAGCCTTTTAGTAAAACGATAGACTCCTCGTTAGCTTGCTGCAGTTTTTCGATAATTGGCGTATAATCATCCTCTGCATATAACAAATGGTCCTCATCAAATCGCTCTTTTAAAACTTCATTTAAATAAGCCATCCGTGGGCCAAATAAACATACAAAGTCGATTTCTTCTGCATGAATATCCTTCGACAAATCTTCATGGAAACGCTTTTCATTTGGCCCAAGTTCAAGCATATCACCTAGCACAAGCCATTTTTCTGGGCGAATCGTTGTCGATGCAACAAATTGAATAGCTGCCTTTACAGAAGTTGGTGCAGCATTGTAAGCATCATTAATAAATAACGCCCCATTTGATCCATTCACTTGCTGCATGCGCATATCCGTAAGAGCTACTTGTTTTAAGGATGCACGAATTTGGTCATCGTTTAAACCTAGCTGTTGTGAAATTAACATTGCGACTAATGTATTTTTCACTTGGTGCTTCCCGAGAACTGAAATAAAGAAATCTCCTTCTATCACACCATGCGTAGAGAAGCTACTTCCATCAGCAGTTGCTTCAATATTATCTGCATACAATAGATTGCCATTCTCTAGGCCAAATGCCACCGCTTTTAATTGCTGCTCTTTCGCAACTAACTCTTGTAGTAGCGGTTCATCTCCATCATAAAACAGCACTCCATCTGGTTGTATTCCTTGGATTATTTCAAATTTGGCTTTAGCGATTCCTGCACGAGAGCCTAAATCTTGCATATGAGCTTCGCCAATGTTTGTAATCACTGTCATATGTGGACGAGCAAGTTTCGTTAAAAACTCAATTTCACCAAAACCACTCATACCCATTTCAAGTACAGCAACATCAGTATCTTCATCTAGCTGTAATACCGTAATAGGTAAACCTAGCTCATTATTAAAATTCCCGATTGTCTTTTGTACTTTAAAAAATGGTGTTAGCGTTCCTGCTAAAATATCTTTCGTCGATGTTTTACCATTTGAACCAGTAATGCCAATAAACTTCGCCTTATGCTCACTGCGATAGGCACGTGCCATTTGCTGAAGCGCCACTTCTGGATCATCTACAAAGAGTAATGGTACACCTTGAGGTGGATTCGGTTCATCTTTCTGCCAAAGAGAAGCTCCTGCTCCTTTTTCAATAGCCTGCAGAACGAATTTATGACCATTGGCCTTTTCACCACGAAATGGAACAAACAAGTCCCCTTGTTGAATTGTTCTAGTATCAATGGAAATTCCTGATACGACCGTGTCACCAAAAGCTGGTACTTCTTCATTTAACCATGTAGCTAACTGCTTTAATGTTTTTTTCACAATAATCCCACTCAGTCTATTTTATAGTGAAGCTGTTGTTTTTCTTCAAAACGCTCAATTGCTAGAGTAATCAGACGATCAATAAGCTCTGGGTAACTTACATTTGTATGTTGCCAAAGAAGCGGATACATACTTACAGGTGTAAAACCTGGCATTGTATTTACTTCGTTAATATAAATGCTGTTATCGGCCGTCACAAAAAAGTCCGACCGAACTAAACCGCTTCCATCAATAGCTTTGAACGCACGTTTAGCTAGCTCCTGTAAATTAGATACTGTATCCTCAGTAAGCTCTGCTGGAATAATAAGGACCGTTGAGCCATCTTTATATTTAGAGTCATAATCATAAAATTCAGTGACTGGTTTAATTTCACCAGGTACAGAAACTTCCGGGAAGTCATTTCCTAGCACAGCAAGTTCAATTTCACGAGCGATTATACCTTGTTCAATTACAATTTTACGATCATACTGTAAGGCTATTTCGATAGCCTTCACTAATTCATCGCGATTTGTTGCCTTGCTAATTCCAACACTTGACCCTAAGTTTGCAGGTTTAACAAACATCGGCCAATCCAGTTTTTCTTCGCAACGAGCAAGGATAGCCTCCTGTTCATTAGCCCATTCACTACGAATGAAATACGTATATGGAACTTGTGGTAAGCCGGCAATTTCAAATAATTGTTTCATAACTACTTTATCCATGCCAGTTGCTGATGCTAACACACCATTTCCTACATACGGTAGATTTAGAACTTCAAGTAAACCTTGGACAGTACCATCTTCACCATTAGTACCATGAAGCAATGGGAAAATTGCGTCAAATTGTACGGATTTACCATCTTTATCAATTAAAAAATCTGTAATATTATTTTCTAAAATAGTGGCATTATCACCAAATTGTAATTCTTCAATTGTACTTGCAGGTTTTTTTAGACGCTCACCGCGGCGCCACTCCCCTTCAAGGGTAATGAAAATCGGATATACTTCATACTCCTCGAAATTCAAAGCTCCCGTGACTGCACATGCTGTCGATAATGACACCTCATGCTCGGCTGACTTTCCACCGTATAATAAACCGATTCTTTTTTTCATTTTTGTGCCCTCCACATACTTCTTGAGTACTATTAGTTTATCATGAAACGTCTTTATAAATGTCATCAATTTCGCCTTGCCGTAATTGTAGCTGACGCTTTGCTTTCGCTACATAAAACATTTGTAGCTGTCGCTACGTAAAACATCAAAACAATTACTGAATGACGTTAAAAATCTCACCGTAATTTTGACGGTGAGATTTAGTGTATATTCATTCTACGTACAAATGAATAGATCAATTATGCCTAGGCATAATTGCGTCAGGAATCAGCTTTGTACTTCGGCCTGCGTGACGCAGGTCAGTTAGTCGCTGAAAGAAGTTAAATAATATAAATCAATTCATCGTGCTCATTTTTCAAAATTGTACTTTTTAAATCATCCCATACCTCATCTGGATAGGAATACTCTGACAGATTGCGAATTTCGATACCATAAGCTACTTTAGGCTTTTCAATTCTATACAATGATAACAGTGCCCCATCTTTAGTAAAAGAACGATAAGCACGCAAAAATTCCGGTGAAATAGCAGGAATACTCGATTTCACCTTCCGTCGCCAAAAACCAGTGCTACGTTCCTTTTCACGAATCAAACTGTTCAAAACATTAGCAATGAGTAAATCGAAATCACTTAAATGGCGAAAATAAATTTTAGTCATTTTCTCTAAATCTGAAGAATAATAGACAAATCGATTTTGTAATTTATTAAAAAATGGCGAAGTAATCGGTTCCTTTTTATGACTTATGTAAAGCAGCTCTCCTTGTTCCATCGGTGTTAGTTGGTCTAGCCTCTTCTCATCCATAAAGTCTATCCAACATAATTCTTTGGATTCTGTAGCTTTTTTTACAAACTGAGGTACTTCCTCTTCTGATATATAATCGAACTGTGTATGCATATTAAAGGAACCATCTTCATAGGAATGTTTCAATAACAGTAAGTGATGCAGTGGTTCAAGTGCAGCCACAAATTGCGGGAATTTAAGCCCGCTAAAAACAACAAATTTATCGACCTCATTCATATGAACATAAATATGATACATAAAATCGTCAGCTGACTTCAATTTTTTAGCCACAACCATCACCCCATTCTTCACTATATTATAAAACTAAACTTGAATTTTTTGAAACATTTTATGTTAATAATCGTCATAACAATATTCACAGGCGTAAAAGTGTTTTTTACGTTATAATATGAATGTTAAAGATGCTATTGCATATGTTTTTTAACTACTCGGAATGAGCACATTTAGAACGAATATAATTCTATTCATTTCTTACAAATATTTGAGAGGATTCATCATATATATTTGGTAGTATATTGAATCGGAATTAATTTAAATCAAATTTACTCATTAAGAGATACTATTTTGATATAGGTGGCTTGTATGGAAAATAAACGAAATTTCGCGAATCGTTTTGACTGGACGCTCGCTTTTATACTACTTTGCTTTCTAGTCATAAGTTTGTTAGCCATTTCGTCGGCGCAAACATCAGGTCAGTACGGCATTAACTATGTTCCTTTACAATTGCGATGGTACGTCATTTGCTCAGTAATTATTGGAATAGTTATGTTTTTTGAACCTGACCAATATAAAAAATTGTCTTGGTATATGTACGGTGGAGGTATCTTCTTATTAGTACTGCTTATTTTCATGCCAGAAGGACCAGGACAAATCGGTGAAAAAATTAATGGTGCAAAAAGCTGGTTTAAAACACCTCTAGGAAATATTCAACCTTCTGAGTTTATGAAAACCTTTTACATTTTAGCACTTGCTCGACTTATTAGTAAGCATCACGAAGTTTATTCTTTTAAATCCTTAAAAACGGATTTCATATTGCTAGGTAAAATCATTGCTACACTATTACTACCTTTAGCTCTTATTCTGAAGCAGCCTGACCTTGGTTCAGCCTTAGTATTCTTCGCCATTACGGCTGCTGTTGTCATTGTAGCAGGTGTATCATGGAAAATTATTTTACCAACTTTTTTAGGTGGCGCTATAGTAGGTGGTTCTTTTTTATGGATGGCACTCTATATGCAAAGTTTTTTAGAGAACACATTCGGCTTAAGACCATATCAGTTTGCTCGAATCTATTCTTGGTTAGATCCGTATTCATATTCTTCTAGTGATGGATACCATTTAATTACTTCCTTGAATGCCATTGGTTCAGGTGAGATTTTCGGTAAAGGTTACCGCGGTCGTGAAGTTTACGTTGCCGAAAATCATACCGATTTTATTTTTACAGTTATCGGAGAAGAATGGGGTTTTATTGGTGCTAGTATCGTTATTTGTTTATTCTTTTTATTAATCTATCATTTAACAAAAACTACACTATTATTGAAAGATCCATTCTCAACATATGTATGTGCTGGTATTATTGCAATGATTACATTCCACGTACTTGAAAATATCGGTATGACTGTTCAGTTATTACCTATTACAGGTATTCCCCTACCGTTTATCAGTTATGGGGGAAGTTCATTGATGGGGAACGCTCTAGCCATCGGTCTTGTTTTCAGTATGCGTTTCCACTATCGTACTTACATGTTTACCACTCACGATGATGACGATTAATTGTGAATAAAAAAATGGGTAGCCTCATTAAGAGACTACCCATTTTTATTTGTAAAACGAGTTAAGCTTGAACTTGCGGTGTTTGCGTTGGTGGTGTGAGCACTTTTAAAAGTTCAAGTCGAGACTTTGTTACAGTGGCTGTTACACCCAACTTAGATAAATTCGAAACAATCTTTTTCAAATCTACTTCTTTTGTCATACATTCCACCTCAATCTTTCCTCGAATTTATATAACGTTTTATTTCCAAAAAAGTTTCATTTTTGCAAAGCGTATGATGTCTGACGAGTTAATCTCTTTCTATCATACCATTTAAATTTGCTTTAAAATTTTTCATTTTTGTTACAATGTAAATTTTTCCTCTTTTCAAACCATTTACCACTAAATAACAAAATTCAAACGCAATAAAATAAAATACCGATATACCCTCTAGTAGTATACCCTAGAAATAATTTAATACTCTATGCGACATTCGATACAAAAAATTAAAAATGGAATGAGTCCATTTAGTTACTTACGTTAGCTCGTCATTCTTTTTTTGTGTCAATATAATTCCATTGTTAACAGTTTGTCATTTTTTATACAGTGTTCAGCCTCTTTTCTCTACTGCACTCGCTCCTATTTTACAGCTGCCCTTAAGAAGTTGCCCAGCCTTCGCTATATAAAACCTTAGTATACACGTTAACAAAATATCCCCCCCTACTTTAGTAATGATCAAAGAAGTATTTAAGCTGTTTTATTCTTCCGCCTTCTTGTAATAACAATAATAAGAGAGGTAGAATATACATACTAAAATATTGTATGAAAGCAGGGGACTGTATGAAAAAGGCAATTTTATTATTAATGTCTGTCCAATTCCTCGTCTACCTTGGGTTTGGAATTATTATACCTGTCTTACCTGAGGTTATAGTTCAGCAAAGTTGGGATAATATACATGTAGGTGGCTTACTTACAGTGTATTCGCTCGCCAGTTTTTTCACTGCTCCTCTTTGGGGTATGCTGTCCGATAAGGTAGGTCGTAAGCAACTTATATTAATAGGTCTTGTAGGTTTTAGCTTAAGCTTTGTTATTTTTTCATTATTTATTAATAATTTAGTAATGTTATACATCTCACGCGTTGTTGGTGGTTTGTTCTCAGGAGCACTATATACAGCTGTAACAGGCTTTGTAGGAGATATGTCGAGTGAGGAGGATCGCAATAAATATATGGGTCTCATGGGCATGTCCATCGGGCTCGGTTTTATTTTTGGTCCAGCAATAGGTGGTATACTCGGACACTATAGCTTGCAACTACCCTTTATCGCTTCAGCAACACTAATTGCACTATTATTTATTTATGCAAGTTTCGTTTTAAAAGAACCTATAAAACGAAAAGATACAAATAAACGTGCCATTGTGCCAAAGGGTGCTACAAAAATGTTGCAGTACCGTGTACGTTATTTATTTATGTTCTCATTTTTAGTGACTTTTATGCTGGCAGGAGTGGAAGCGACTTTCCAGTTGTTCCAAATTGATCGAATTCAAATTACACCATTACAAATTGGTTATTTGTTCATGTTTAGTGGCTTTGTAGATGCAGCTATTCAAGGCGGTGTGGTTAGACGAATTAAAAACGGAAGCGAGACAAATTGGCTAATAGGTGCACAAATTGTCACAGCAATGGGTATGCTTTTATTCACTTTAACAGCTAACTTATTTATGGCCGGTTTAGCCCTCTGTGTTTTCACAGCAGGAAATGCACTCGCAAGAACATGTGTTGTATCTCTTTCAACTAAAGAATCTGGTGGTCAATACGGCACTGCCGCAGGTCTTTCCTATTCGATGGATAACCTAGGGCGCATTCTAGGTCCACTATTCTTCACTTGGCTATTTACTATGCATTCTAGTTTAGGCTATTATACTTCAGCAGCAATAGCCGTCGTTTCAATAAGTTTAATATTTATTTTTAAAGCATCAAATAAATCTTTACGACTTGAATAATTTGTTGATAAAAAGCCGTAACTTAATAGTAATTCAAAGCGTGGAAAACACATCAAGGAATATTGGAGCGGACTATCGGAGGGCTCTGCATGAACAAAATAACAAATTTTTTTCTTCCAAAAGAGCTAGAATCGTTTCGTTTTGAAATTGAAGAAACACTGATTTCAGCAATGATTATCACACCCTATAAGCGATCAACTACATTAACGGAAAGTAAATTTGCTGGAGAACCTTATTTACCATATTACCAGACGTATCCGAAAGATATTGCAGGTGAGCCTATGCGGCTATTAGCTCAAATTAACTTTGCAGAAATGCCACCTCTAAAGGATTTCCCATCTCAGGGTATTCTGCAATTTTTTATTTCATCTAATATTTTCGTGAATGCTGATCATTATCACGAAGATATTTTTCAGCAATTTTATAAAATACGTTTTTATCCTACCGTAAATTTTGAAGCAATACCCCCTAGTCAGGAGTTTTTAGCACAAGCAGCAGACGATCAGTTCCCTATTCGTCAGGAATTAGCATTACAATTTCAACCGATTCAAGAACCTGTTTCTGCTTTAGATTATCGAGCTTTACATTATTTACCTGACTTAATTCCTTCATCAGAAGATGTTGATTTACGGGAAATTTATTTACAACACTTCTTAGGGGCTGGAGCTAAAATTGGCGGTTACGCCTATTTTATAGAGGAAGATATCCGTCACGAATCACAGCTTCTTAAACGATATGATGTATTGTTACTCCAAATCGACTCTAATGATGAAATCGGTATTATGTGGGCAGATAGTGGTGTTGGAAAATTCTTCATTAACCAAGAAAAGCTCCTCCAAAAGGATTTCTCTGATATTTTATTTCAATGGGAGCATTACTAATCAGTTATCTTCATGCAGCAACAATTGTTTTTCTGTGCGAAAGCGTAGCGACAGCTACAATGTTTTTTCTGTGCGAAAGCAACGATACAAAACTATTTCAATACAATAAGGCAAAATGGATTTTGGATTACCTCGTTCTTATTTGGAGGTAATCCTTTTCCATGCTTACTAACCAAATTTCATCTCTTCTTTCCACTTATAAAGTAAGTTATACTAAGTGTATTGCACAAATATAGTAAAGGCAGGTGTAGGAATGAGTATTTTTACCGATGTTGGATATCTAGTACCTTTAATTATGTTTGTTAATATTTTGGCAGCAATGGTCATAATTTTTTTAGAGCGTAAAGATGCCACTTCTACATGGGCATGGATTCTCGTACTGTTTTTCATTCCATTAGGTGGGTTTATTTTATACTTGATGTTCGGGCGACAACTACGAAAAAAACATTTATTCCGTTGGGAAGGACGCAAGGATATCGGTATCGATAACCTCATTAGCTATCAGACAGAAGCGATTCGAGATAATACGTTCGAGTTTCGGATCGAAAATGCGGAAAATTATAAAGAAATGATTTACATGCATCTTAAAACAAATAATGCTGTATTAACGCAGGATAACCACATTGATATTTTTGAGGATGGCGCAAACAAATTTGAGCAGTTACTTGCAGATATTGATGCAGCAAAAGATCATATTCACATTCAATATTACATTTTCCGTTTAGATGACCTAGGTACACGCATTGTTAATGCACTTATTAAAAAGGCAAAGCAAGGAGTTAAGGTAAGAATCTTATATGATGAAATGGGCTCACGCAATGTTAAAAAACGCCATTTCAAAGAATTGCTTGCTGCAGGTGGAGAAGTCGAAGTATTTTTCCCATCCATTTTGCCACTTATAAACCCTCGTTTAAATTTTAGAAATCACCGAAAAATTGTTGTGATTGATGGTCGTATTGGTTATATTGGTGGTTTTAATGTTGGAGATGAGTACCTCGGTCTACAAAAAAAGTTTGGCTATTGGAGAGATACACATTTACGTATTGAAGGTAGTTCCGTCCATCCATTACAAACTCGCTTTTTACTTGATTGGAACCAAGCTTCTGCACAACAGAAAATGGGCTATTCAGATCGTTACTTCCCTGCTATTCCGAAAAAAGGCAATGTGGGCTTACAAATCGTGTCTAGTGGACCTGACTCTGACTGGGAACATATTAAAATAGGCTACTTAAAGCTTATTAATATGGCGAAAAAGTATATATATATCCAAACGCCATATTTCATCCCTGATGTTAGTTTTTTAGAGGCTATTAAAATTGCGACACTTTCAGGCATTGATGTAAGGATCATGATTCCAAATAAGCCTGATCATATGTTTGTTTATTGGGCTACATATTCATACGTAGGACAATTATTGCGTGCAGGAGCAAAAGTTTATATTTATGAAAAGGGCTTTATTCATGCTAAAGCAATTATTATTGACGATGAAGCATCTACTATCGGTACTGCAAACCTTGATGTACGCAGTTTCAGTTTGAATTTCGAAGTAAATGCCTTCATTTATGACTCAACGATTTCACATCAGCTTGCTGAGCTGTTTGAAAAGGATATTTTTGATTGCACTGAATTAACTTGGGAAATGTACCAAAATCGTTCCGCGTTAATTAAATTTAAAGAATCCATTTCACGCTTATTAACACCGATCTTGTAGAATGTAGAAAAGGAAGAGAGCTAGTTCGTATCATTACGAACAACTCTCTTCCCTTTTTTATTTCACACCTAGATATTCTTCTAGCGTTATATTTTGTTTTTTTATGTCTTTTGCTATGTCTACACCCACATAACGGTAGTGCCATGACTCATACATATAACCTGTGATGTCCTCTTTATTTTGGGGGAATCGTAAAATAAAACCATAGTCTTGAGCATGTGTAAATAACCATTGGCCTGCTGGTGTTTCACCGAATTCTTCAGTTAACCATAATTTATCTTTACCTACTTCCCCTATATCAAAAGCCAAACCGGTCTGATGTTCTGAATAACCAGGGCGAGCACTATAGCGATCAGCGGCAGCTTGCCCATCACGGTTTACATAGTTATTATATAATGTTGTTTGATATTCAAAAGATCGATAGCCACTAAAAGCTACTAAATCAAAACCTTGTTGTTTTGCAGCAGTAAGCATTTTATTTAGAGCTTGACGAGCCTCTGGACTTTCTTCAGGCGCAAAGGTAGATGGTAGCGGATATATTTTATTCGCTAATAAAATACCTTTAATATATGTCGGCTCAGTTGGTAATGTTTGATTTGGTATATAGCCATTTTCATCTACCTTCTGCTCAGGCTTCACCGGATTATCCGCTGTATTTTTCGGCTCTTCTTTTACAGGTGAATCTTTTTTAGTTGGTTCTGCTGCTTGTTGTTCATTTTCATCTGATGCATTACTTATCTGTTTATTTTTATAGTTATAAACTACGAAAATAGATGCGATAAGCGCCATCGAGATTAAAGCACCCAGGATGAGTGGAAAACGTTTCTTTTTCACTATTTTTTTACCCCTTTTAAAGTTATCCAGTACCACATGGTAGTATTCTCTTTCAAAGAATTTAGAAAGAACAGTCCTAGTAAGTACCGATACTATTTTGTACTATATTGGTATAGTCTCATTTTAGCACTGTTCACAATTTAGGGTGTAGATTTTCACCAATGATTTTCAAACTTCTTTCAGAGGGTGCCAAAACACCTGTACCTGTCGCTACTCTTTCGATACAAAAAACATTTGCTGAAAGAAGTTAAAGCCTCCGGCCGATCCCAGACACATTTATGCCGAGGCATAATTGATAAATTAGTCAGTGAGAATAATAATAAACACTACTATAGAAGCAATTGAGAAAAAGATTGCCATGTACTTCATCCATTTTGCTTCTTTTATATAACCTTGCTCTTTAAAACTTTTTGCTCTAAATCCATTCGATACGGCAAACATAATAGTCATTGCAAATACCGCAAAGTTAAAATTACCTAGGATAATAAATACGATAGCCGCGATACTAAAAATCGCGACTAGAATAGATGATAGCCACTTTGTATTCATCTTACTGTCCTCCTAAAAAAATCGAGGCTACATAGGCGCCTCGACAAATAATTTTATGAGTTTACTTTTTCCGGATGTTCCGAATAAAATTTTCGACCGATATATGTTTGAATAATCAATAATGCACCGCTGACCGACCAGTAAAGTGGTAGGGCTGCCATAGATGACATTGAGATAAAGACAATCATAATTGGTGAAATATAAATAAACATTTTCATTTGTGCTTTTTGTTGCTCTGGTACTGTCCATAATGATACACGTGCTTGAACTAAATAAACAATACCTGCGACAATTGTCATAGCGATATCAGGTGAACCTAAGCTAAACCATAAAAATTCATGTGTTTTCACATCTGTAGAATATAAGATAGAGAAATAAAGACCCATGATAATAGGCATTTGAATTAACATTGGTAAACAGCCCATGTTAAGTGGATTGATGCCATGTTTTTGATATAATGCCATCATTTCTTGCTGATGCTGCATTTGCTCTTCTTTTGTCTTAGCTTCCTTCATCTTTTTCTGAACAACTTCCATTTCAGGCTTAAACGCATCCATTTTCGTTTTCATCTTTTGTTGCTGACGGTAATTCTTTAACATAATCGGCATTAAAACTAAACGAATAAGAACCGTAATAGCGATAATCGCTAAACCATAGCTACCTGAAAAAATAGTGTTACCGAAAAATTCCAATAAAAATTCCATAGGTTTTACAAAGATACTATAGAAAAAACCTTCTTTGTTTTGCACAGCTTGACAGCCACTAAGAACAAAAACGGCAAGTCCAAGCATTGTAAACAGCTTCAAATTCCTCATTTTTTTCCACCTACTATTATTTATCAACTAAAATGAAGTATACATTATTGGGTCCATTATTATCAAATAGCAAGCATAAAAAAGATGCGAGCTTTAGCATCGCTAATACGTCCGCATCTATTTATTAATCTTTTTATGACTTTAAACGTTTTGAAGCTCTGATTCCGCCATCTCAAAACGATAAAACTCATGGTGTAGCTCGTCTCGGAAATGTTTAGGCGTTACCCCAGTATATTTTTTAAAGATGCGGGTAAAATAGCTTTGATTACAGAAATGGAATTGATCCGAAATAGAAGTTATACTTTTATTAGTGTGTCTAAGGTAGTACTGTGATTCCTCTACTCGACGAACATTTAGATATTCAACAAGTGTAATACCAACATGTTCTCTAAATATACGTGATAAGTGACTCGTACTTATATGAAAATTATTTGCGATGCTTTCCACTGTTAAGTCATTTTCCAATTCATCATTTATATACATTATTACTTTATTAACGGTCTGGTGACGAAAAGTCGGTTGCTTGCGATCTGCGATGAAGTAGACAAAAAAATCAATTAAATCATCAGCGAATTGTAAAAATTCTGCGTCTTTCATTTGATTTTCAATCATATCATTACAAGCAATGTTAAAAGCAAAAGCTTTTTTCGAAGGAACTTGATTGTCTAGCAATTTACGTGCAACAATTGACGACAAAACAGAAAAATAACTTCGAACAATTTTAATGACTTGTTTGCCAAAACGTATGGAAAGAATATCAATTAATTTATGCAAAGATTTCTTAGCCTTCGCAGATTCTAAATGGTAAATTTCAAATACTAATTTCGACTCAATATTAAAAAATTCTTCTACACCGATGTATTGGTTAATACTATCGATTTCCTGAAAGTATCTTTTGGATATCGTTTCTGACATAGAATGTTGATGTAATTGCATAATCTTCCCCATCTTTCCTCAGATTGCACGAATTGCTGTTACAATTCTTGACACCAATCTACTTATTTCAAAATAAGAAAATAGTATTTCCTTATCAATTGTACGAATTGAGTCATATTTCATATATTATATAATAAAAATAACCCAACTATACCATCAGTCACAAAAAAAAATAGACTATACAGTGAATTTTACCATATTCTGCGATTTCCTTTCAACCACATTTTGTCTTTCACTCTAGTTCTAATTTATCATATATGCATAGTAGAAACCTCGTAAACTTATGTCGCACAATTAAATTTTACCATATATATATCAAACTGAATTAGTAATTTTTTAAAATTTGTTACAAATTATGTAATGTTGTTTTACACCTAAATTTTTCATCAATCGACATTTCTCTTTTTTATTCCGAAATCTTCTCTATATAATTTATATGAATATGTAGTAAAATAGATGATAATACTATTTTTAAAAGTTTAGACGAGGTGTTAATAGTGGATCCAAAACAAATAGAAGAAATTATGGAGATTATTAAAGAGTTCTTTCCCGAGAATACTTCTATCGCAATCTCCGATACAAACGAATACTTGTACTACCAAGCAAGCAAAAAAGTGGATTTAAAGATCAAGCCTGGCGACCCAATTAAAGAAGGTTCAGCAGCTCATAAAGCGCTAAACTACGGACAAAAGATTAGCTCTTACATTGAGCCTGATGTATTTGGAGTAGCATATTACGGCATGAGTATTCCTTTAATGGAGGAAGGCGAAACTAAGGGTGCTATCACTGCAATCTTCCCACAAAAGCCATCAGCATTTTTAACGAACTACATTACTATTAAAATCGATGACTGCTGGTACCCAATCAAACATGATCAAGTTATTTATCTTGAAACACAGCTTCGAAAAACATTTGTTAAGACGATGAGTCGTGAAGGCTACCACCGCTTGAACCTAAGTGATCTTGAGCTATTTTTAGCACCTGACTCATTTATACGTTGTCACCGCTCTTATATCGTTAACATTGACTACATTGATGAAATTCAACCAGATTCTCATTCAACGTTTTTATTAATTATGAAAGACGGTACTCGTATTCCAGTTAGCCAACGCTACGCAAGTTACTTCCGTCGTTCTTTAGGTTTCTAATTTTTTATAAGTACAGCGAGCATTTTAATTGTTCGCTGTACTTTTTTTCTTACTGAAATTAAATGCTCTTCACCAACCAGTCGGAACGGAAATCAACCCCACATTATATTACTGAATTTTCAAAAGTAAAATCATCTAAAAACAATACACCTCTACATTAAAACGTTTTCTCTGTCGAAAATTCGTTTTTATGCTCATTTTTCCTGTTTTTACTCAATTTAATGCTATTTCTAAAGTAATTGTGACAATTTGGTGATAGTATTATTCAAATGGTTGGTGTCATACTACAACTAAATAAACAGAAAATTCTTACACGTTTTTTCTAGTTTTGTAATCGGTTTCCATAAAACTTTTTAGGGGAGGACTTTTTAATGGATGCAATTATTCAAAAACGCATAGGCTTAAAAGAACTTGAAAGTAAAATCGTTACTGCTGATGAAGCTGCAGCACTTATCTCAAACGGTGATGTAGTTGGTATGAGTGGATTCACTCGTGCGGGGGACGCAAAAGTTGTTCCTATGGCTTTAGTAGAGCGCGCTAAAAACGAAAAATTCAAAATTGATGTATATACAGGGGCTTCTTTAGGACCTGAAGTTGATAAATACTTAGCTGAAGCTGGTGTTATCCGCAAACGTGGACCATTCCAAGGAGATGCAGGTATTCGTAACTTAATTAACTCTGGGGATGTACTATATGTAGATGCTCACCTTTCACATAATGCTGAATTAGTTCGCCAAGGAATTATCGGACCAATTAAACATTTAATCCTTGAAGCTGTTGCTATTACAGAAGATGGCTTCATCATCCCAACAAATTCAGTTGGTAACTCACCTATCTTTGCTGAATACGCTGAGAATATTATTATCGAGTTAAATATCTCTCACCCAGAGGCTTTAGTAGGTATCCACGATATCTATGTACCAGCTGAGCAAGGTAAACGTGAAGCGATTCCAATGACTGATGCTATGCAACGCATTGGTGATATCGGTATCAAAGTTGATCCAGCTAAAATTAAAGCGATTGTTATTTCTGAAGAGCCTGATGCTCCTTCATTAATCGTACCACCAGATGAAGAAACACAAACAATGGCTAACATTTTATTAGACTTCTTCCGTGATGAAATTAAAGCGGGTCGCTTAACAAAACAATTAATGCCATTACAATCTGGTGTTGGTTCTGTTGCAAACGCTGTACTTGACGGCTTCGCTGATTCAGAATTTGAAGATTTAGTTGTTGCTTCTGAAGTACTTCAAGATGCTGTATTCAACTTAATTGATGCTGGTAAAGTTAAATTTGCTGCAGCTACTTCAATTACGCTGACTGAAGAATTACAGAAAAAAGTATACGGCAATTTAGAAAAATACGCTGATAAAATTTGCCTACGTACACAAGAAATTTCTAACCACCCAGAGCTTATCCGTCGTTTGGGTCTAATTTCAATCAACACTGCTCTAGAATTAGATATCTACGGTAACGTAAACTCAACTCACGTATCAGGTACTCGTATGATGAATGGTATCGGTGGTTCAGGTGACTTTGCACGTAACGCACGTCTAGGTATTTTTGTTACTAAATCATACGCAAAAGGCGGCGCTATCTCTTCAATCGTGCCAATGGTTTCTCACGTAGACCACACTGAACATGATGTTGATGTAATCGTAACTGAGCAAGGTATTGCTGACTTACGTGGTCTTGCACCACAAGAGCGTGTACCTTTAATTATCGAAAACTGTGCACACCCAGATTACAAAGAACAACTTTGGGATTACTATAACCGTGCTCTAGAAGCAACTGGCGGCCATCAAACACCTCATATTTTAGAGGAAGCACTTTCTTGGCACGTAAACCTTGCTAAAAACAAGACAATGAAAAAAGAAGTTTCTAAAGCTTAATTTTCATAATTCAGGAACGCCTCATTAAGTCAAAAAACTTATGAGGCGTTCTTTTTTTGTCGAAAATGGTATAATAAGAGTGATATTCATTCTCATTAACATATAATTTTGTATCGGAGGAGCTATGAAGAAACTTATTTATTTGATTATATTCTTTTCGTTTTTCGACCTATTTACTCAACTTCCTGTCATGAGTACATATGCAGAATCCTTAGGGGCATCAGCCTTCATTACCGGCCTAGCAGTAGGTATGTATTCCCTTTCCAATACATTTGGTAATGTTATCTCTGGTTTTTTAACAGATCGTAAAGGACCATTCGTTATTTTAATCCTAGGTCTCTTAACGACAGGCCTTTCACTATTCCTTTATAATTTTGTAGAAGATCCTATTATTCTATTAGTAGTCCGCTTTGTACATGGATTAGTTGCGGGCTTTATCGTTCCTGCTGCTTTCACATTTTTAGCGAATGCTACTGAGCAAGAAAAGAGAGGTAAGGGCAGTGCTATCTCTGGAGCATTTGTTGGTATCGCTGCAATAATCGGTCCTGCATTTAGCGGAATTTTAGCGAGCCGTACTAGCGTACCATTCGTTTTTAATATAACTGCATGCTTTATGCTCTTATTAGGGATACTTGCCTTCTTTTTACTAAAATCAAATCAAGTAAAAAAAGAAAAGTCTGCTCCAACTGCAAACATTCCCTTTTATGTACTTTTTAATAATCCAGGGACATTGAAAGCCTTCACCAGTGCATTCTTTTTAATGTTTTCTCAAGGAGTTATTGCCTATCTCCTTCCACTAAAAGTCCACTCTTTAGGCTTTGATTCACGTTTAAGTGGGACTTTGATGAGTACATTTGGCATTATTGCTGTTCTCATATTTATTTTGCCTACTAACCGTATTTTCGATAAGGTTGCTCCCATCAAAACATTATCACTTGGTATAGGTTTAATGGGGATCAGTCAATTATTAATTAGTCAGGCAGATTCAAGTACGTTACTTTATATTGCAATGGCTTGCTATGGAATCGGGTTTGGCTTCTTATTCCCATCAGTCAATTCACTTTTAATCGACTCTACGACGGCAGAAGTCCGCGGAAAAGCCTATGGTTATTTTTATGCCTTCTTCTCACTAGGAGTTGTCCTAGGTTCCTCATTACTCGGATGGCTCTCACTAGGTATTGTCAGTGGCTTTATATTTACCGGAATTGTATTATTAGTATTTGCAATGATCATCATATGTACACAAAAAAGACCTTCTCACGTAAAATGAGAAGGTTTTGTTGTTATTTCTCTTGTTCCTGAATTTCTCCATTAAAGTAATGGATACCTGTATGCCCTCCACCTTCAGCAACCATTTCATTTGAAGCTATTTTTGTTGGAGACGTTCCGGCTTCTGTCGCTACTTCAGTAGATATACGCTCTGTAATGTGTTCAGGCATCTCCATATTCGTTGTATTCAAATAAGATGCTACTTTAGATTTTGCATTATTAAACATACTCAATGCTTTATCTCGGTTTTCTTTTTTACTTAAATAAGATGCTGCTAATGTTAACCCTACTAGCATAACACCTGATCCTTTACGTTTCGCCATTATAAATCCCTCCCAAAAAAATAAAAACTAGCTCTGTAATATATCTTTTCCCTATTTTTTGAGGACTAAACATAATTTTTATATACGTTACAGCATATATAAAGAGAGAGTCATCTATTCCCCTTCGCTTCCATAATATAAACACATTTCTTAGTACATCTATATTTTTTCGCAAATAGTTAATTATTCTTCTACAAAATTTCATGGTAAGCATTTTTTTCATAATTACAATATTTTTGTGATTTTTTATGATTACAAAGGACAAGTAAAGGGAATTAATGAATTTATACTAATAACAGGAGAGTGATTATCATGAAAGATTTAGATTCAGTATATGATTGGGTAGACATGGCTTCCTTAGTAGGTGGAGCAGGCATCTTAACAATACTAATTTATAGTATTTTACTGTAAGGAGCTGCATGAATGGTCTATAAAAAATCAATTATGCCTTGGCGTAATTGCGGTTCAGAATCGGCTTTGTGCAAGCACAAAGCCGATTCTGTGACATCCTCCGGAGGATTTAACTTCTTTCAGTAAATGTTTTACAAAAACATTTACTGAAAGAAGTTAAAAGGCAATCCGCTTATTAATAAGCAGATTGCCTTATCTTTATTGTTTTACATCATTGTAAGCATCGGATTTTTCAAATGCTGCAACTACATAAGAACAAACCGCTTCCATTTTATTGCCCTGTTCACGTGCATACGCTGCGGCATGATCCAACAATTTTTTGGCCACCCCTTGGCCACGGAGCTTATCTGATACATATGTGTGATCCATGACCATTACTTGACCCTTTTGCTGCCATGTAATTTCCGCTAATCTTTCCCCTTCTTGCTCATAAACAAAAGCATGCTTTTTATCCGCTTGCTGTTGTAATTGAAATTCCATTTCTCACCACTCCTTTTTATCATAGTACCATAGCTTTTTATACTTTTACAAAGCTAGTGGGTGGCACTTTTAAAAAATATAAACCTTATAGAAAAATAAAAGAATCCGCTCACTTTCTCTAGCAATCAGGAGAAAATGTTGCAGATTCTTTTCTATCAATTTTGCCTTGGCGTAATTGCGTCCAGATTAATTAAACCATGATGCGATTGTATCCTTTAAATTAGCAAAGAAATTTTTCACACTTTCCCAGAATCCTTTATCTTCCATTATTGATCCAAATTTTTCTTTAATCGTACTGCTAATATCATCTAATTGTTCAGACCATTTACCAAAATCAATATCTAGTTTACTAATCTTGTTCATCAAATCAACTAGCAATTGACGGTCCTTATCACTTAAATTAATTTCAAGCTTGTTTAATTGCTCTTGCACAATCTTTTCAACTTCTTCTTTGGTCGCTGGCTTTGATTCTGCAATTTCTTTTTTGATTTCTGTTAGTAACTCTGCAACCTTGGCATCTTCCACTCCTGCCGATTGCGTAAGAGTAGTTGCTACTGATAGCTCGTCATTTGCAACATCTGTACGCTCAGTATCAAGCTTTTCACCTGTTGTTACTTCGTAAGCTTTATATATTCCCACAAGCGCTGAATGACCTGTTACTGCTTTAGGCGCAGCCACCTGTACTGTTGCATCTTCAATACCTGCAGTTAGCATGGCATTTGCATACATTTCAGATGTAACCTGTGTAATGTTTGATGGTGTAACAATTTCAATAACTAATCCTTCTCCTGCATTTTTACGCGTGATTTTGGCAGAAGAATACATACGAGAACTTGAATTACTATCTTTAATATATTTAGCTAAGTCTTGACCTGATACTGTTATTTCTTCAACTTCAGGCTCTTCGTTCACTTTTAATGACTTTTTAACAGACTCTTTTTCAGCCTCAGATAAGTTTGCACCATATACGACAATCGGTACTCCTAATTTTTCATCAATTGCTTTAGGTGGCGTATTATCAGCCGCAAAACCTGTTGCGGGTGCCATCACGCCAAAAACTAACATTGTCGCTGTTAGTATTTTTATCCACGTTTTTTTCAAATTGTGTGACCCCTTTCGTCCAAAAACTCATTTGGCCTGTAAAATACATGCCAATCAATTACTAAACAATTATTAGTACGAAAAAAAGACGAGAAGGTTTCAAAAGGCTCTCGTCATTTTCTTTAATTTCATTTAGTAGTCGTTCATACTCTTAGTGTAGAAGAATGTCCTCTACACTAAATTTCCTCTGTCCAACCATCCTGCTGTTTCACTTTACCAGCTTTCATAAGTGTACCTAACGCTCGTTTAAATGCACCTTTACTCATGTTAAACATTTCTTGAACTTCATCTGGTGAGGACTTATCGCCAAATGGCATTCTTCCTCCTACCTCTTGTAGGTAATTTAAAATTCTTTGCGCATCACCTGAAATACGCTCATGTTTACGTGGTAAAAGTGAACCATTCATCGTACCCTCATCTTTTACATCAATAATACGAACAACAACATCTTGTCCCAGACGAGGTTCTTCATTACGCTCTGATTCATGGACAAAGATACGGTACGGAATGTCTACACCTAATAAAAACGAGCCAACTGGTAATAAACGATATGGACGTGCCTTAATGTTTTTATTGTGCATGTCTTCAAATGCACCTTCATATAATTCCGAAATTTTTTCTTCAGTTGCCAAACGCCCAAATAAATCACCATTGCGATCTGTGCGCAATGTCATAAATAAATGGTCGCCTGGTGCTGGCCAAAGTTCGCTTATTGCAGGTAAATCTTCAGCTTTTACTAGCACCTCGCGTGAAGTACCGATATCTACAAAAGCCCCTTCACGCTCGACTACTTTTAGAACACGAGCCCAGCCATATTCCCCTTGTACGAAAGATGGGATAGCTGTTGTAGCTGCTAAATCACCACGACGATCTGCAAATAAAAATACTTCAAGGCGGTCACCTACTGCAAGTGGCTCTGTTACCTCTGAAGCATTTAAGGGCAGTTCGTCAACTCCATTTGTTAAGATCCATTTCGATGCTTGTTGCTCTAACACAGTTAATGTAACAACTTCACCTGATTTTAATTCGTTCATATTGTCTTCCTTTCCTTCTTACCATCATTTTCGCAAAAAAACTTATCCGCCGAAGGCTTTAACATCTGTAGCTGTCGCTTTGCTTTCGCTACAAAAGACATCTGTAGCTGTCGCTTTGCTTTCGCTACACAATCATTCGCTGATAGAAATTAAAAGTTATGATGGGTTTTAGATGCCTCTAGTTTTTTCGCGATGTCCGGATTTTCTTCCATTACCTGTACAAGATCCGCAATTCGATCGATTGAATTCCAACTTAAATGATGTTCGATACCTTCTACATCATTGTATATTCGCTCTTCATCTACACCAATGATTCGCAAAAATTGCTCTAGAAGCTCATGGCGCTGTACAAGACGTTTTCCAAGCTTTTCTCCTTTAGGTGTCAATGTAAGGCCACGGTATTTTTCATAAACTAAATAACCATCTTTATCTAATTTTTGAACCATTTTTGTAACAGAAGAAGGAAGAACAGATAATGCTTCAGCAATGTCAGACACACGAGCATACCCTTTATTAGTGATTAATAAATATATTTGTTCGATATGGTCCTCCATACTAGGTGTTGGCATATCCTATTCCCTCTCTTTCCTTTTCTTACTCTCTAGTTTACTACAAGCTTGCCTTAAAAGTTAACTGAAAATACATATGCCCGAAAAACAATACATGCGTAACATAAATTGCGCCTGGCAAAATTATTTGTTGCTGTCGCTTCGCTTTCGCACAAAAAACATTTGTGGCTGATTTTGCTTTTTATCATTCTAAATTTGTGTGAAATACTCGTTAAGTGAAGAAGTTGATTGGAGTGGAGGCTGGGCGACTCCTCGGGGATTAGCGATATAGAGGAACGAAGGCTAAAAGCATCACGTCCTGTGATAATGCCTTCGTGACCAATATCGGTGCTACAAAGCGCCCAGTCGGAACGGAATCAACCCTCGCTTTGCAAAAAACATACTCTATTGACATCTTCGTTGACCCAATAGTTTTTCAAAAACGTGAAGAACCAACTTCATATAGAAGTTGGTTCTTCCTTATGTCGAGGATACTTATTTACCACATGTAATGCATGAATAATCTCTTTATTGATCCGTTCGATATTTTCAGGAGTATTCATCACTTTGAATGCTTCATCTCGGGATTCCATAGATGTAACATACTTGCTTGGCAATACATTCAGTGTAAGTGCCACTGCGTCAAGTTCACAGATTTCACATTTACAAAATGTTTGATATTCCGGTCCTCGTAGTAGAAAACTTACTAAACCACGCACAATTTCCTCTGTAACATTTACTAAAATAGGATCTGACATATTCAAACCTTCGCCTCATTTATATTTAATTGTTACAATATTCCTGAAACCATAATAGCGTTAACAAAGTTTTTTTTCAAGAATCGCTAGTAATATCTATACCATTAATATCACTAGCTCCTCAGAATGACTTTTTTTCTATACACTTCCACCGGATTATATCTTATTTACCATTTCTTAGATTTGATTAATCGTAATGAATTCAACACAACTAGTAATGTAGCACCCATATCTGCAAAGATTGCAATCCATAATGTTAGCCATCCTGGGATAACAAGTAACAGGGCAACTAATTTTAGGGCTAGTGCAAATATAATGTTCTCTTTAATGATACGTAATGTTTTTCTACTTAAGCCAATTGTATACGGTAGCTTCGTTAAATCGTCGCTCATTAAAGCGATATCCGCAGTTTCCAGTGCTGCATCGGTGCCAGCGCCTCCCATTGCAATACCAACATCCGCTGCGGCAAGTGCAGGTGCATCATTGACACCATCTCCTACCATCGCCACTGCACCAAACTGTGCACGTAAATCTTTAATGGCCATTAATTTTTCTGCTGGTAATAAACTTGCTCTAACATCTGTCATATTTAAAGAAGTGGCAATTGCCTGTGCTGTTGGCTCTGCATCACCTGTTAGCATAACTTTATGCTTCACTTTTAAACCATTTAATTTATTTAAGACATCTTTACTTTCTTGACGTAATTGGTCAGCAATACCAATCATCCCAATAAACTGATCATTACTAACCGCTGCTACAACTGTTTTCCCCTGTTGTTGAAGTTTATGCACCTGTTCTTGTATCATTTCATCAACAGTTGTTAATGTAGCAATCCATTTTAAGCTTCCTACATAGATTATTTGACCGTCGACCGTCGCATAGGCACCCTTGCCTGTTACGGATTGAAAGTCTGTTGGTATAAACTCTGTCAAATCTTTCTCATGCAATGCCTGTAAAATAGCTTTAGCTAATGGGTGCTGGGATTGTTTTTCAACAGCTGCTACTAGCTGTAAAACATAATCTTCAGACATTTCCTGCGATGTTAAAATATCTGTTACAGCAGGTTGACCTTTTGTAAGTGTACCTGTTTTATCAAATGCAATTGCTTCAATATGACCAAGCTGCTCTAAATGAATACCACCTTTAATAAGAACACCTTGCCTAGCTGCGTTCCCGATTGCAGTAACAATAGCAACTGGTGTAGAAACGACTAATGCACATGGACACCCTACAACAAGGACCGCCAACCCTTGGTAAATCCAATGCTGCCAATCACCTATAAATAAAGGTGGTAGAACCGCTACAAGTAAAGCAACAAGCATAATTGCAGGCGTGTAATATTTCGCAAAGCGATCAACGAACTGCTGTGAAGGTGCTTTTTCTGCCTGTGCTTCTTCAACAAGATGAATGATTTTGGCAATTGTTGTGTCCTCTACTCGCTTTGTCACACGAACCTCTAAGGCTCCTTCTTCATTTAGTGTTCCTGCAAATACTTCGTCGTCGACTGTTTTACTGACTGGAATAGATTCACCAGTAATCGCTGCCTGATTCACCGCTGACAACCCACTCACTACAATTCCGTCCATAGCAATCTTCTGACCAGGTTTAACGATTAAAATGTCACCAATTTCAATCTCCTCAGTCGGTAGCTCCATCTCATGAAAATGCTCGCCATGTGCACGTTTTATCGTCGCTGTAGGAGGAGCTATATCCATGAGCTGACGAATCGATTGACGCGCTTTATCCATTGAATACGCCTCAAGCGCTTCACTTACTGCGAATAAAAAGACAACAACAGCCGCTTCTTCCCACTCCCCAATAATGGCTGCACCTATTACAGCAATAGTCATCAGCGTCTTCATATCAAATTCAAAGCGCGCTAGATTGCGGAAGCCCGTTTTAAAAATTCCAATTCCCCCAACTAGAATTGCGATAATAAACATCCCAATAGTTAGCGGGTCCGTTTCACCACGCATTGTTCCAAACATATATCCAAGCACTACGAATAACAAAGAGATTCCAGCTAATATATTTTCAGTTTTTCGATAAAAAGGTGTTGATTTTTCAATTGTTCTTGCCGTTGATTGGGATACTTTTATGCCATCGAAAGCACCTGCTTCTTCAAGTTGATCAGCGTTAATATCACCAATAACTGTTATTTTAGAAGCGCCGAAATTCACTTGTGCATCCTGAACCTCTGGAATAGCCTTCACGTTTTTTTCGAACTTTGCTGCACAGCTAGCACAGGATAAGTTTTGTAGCCTATATTCTTGTTTAGTTGGTGTCGCTGCCATTTCCAATCCCCTCTTTCACATGTTCGTAAGCAACCGTTACAATTTGATACACATGTTCATCAGCTAAAGAGTAGTACATTTGCTTTCCTTTTCGATATGACTTCGCTAAGTTATTATCTTTTAAATATCGTAAATGATGCGATGCTGTTGCTACTGACGAACCGATAATGGAGGCAACATCGCAAACACATAATTCATCTTCGACCGTTAAAGCATACGCAATTTTAAGTCTTGTTTCATCAGATAATGCCTTTAAAAACTTTGCTACTCTCGATAAATCTGGCATTTGCTGTTGTACTTTAATGACTGCTTCTTCATGGACACATGTTATTTCACATATTTCTTTTGGCATTTCTTCACCTCATTCAAATGTTTGTTTGATTGTTTTCACCATAACATAATATTCCATCATATTCAAACGAATATTTGAATGTAAATGATTTATATCACAAGTTGAAAAAATGTCTTTATATAAATTGCTAACTAATAAATATAAAAGTAAAAAAGCTATCACTCCAATGTGATAGCTTTGCATGTTATTGCGATAATGAAATTATGGTGACATATTAAACAAAGTTGAGATGAATAAGGCATGCTAAGCGGTTGATCTTCGTTCCGACTGAGCGACTCTTTGGGGATCAGCGATTTAGAGGAACGGAAATCACCCCCTCGCTTTGCCGAGAAACCATGTTGTCTTAATATAAAACCCTATAGATACTTATAGCCTCTTATCCTATTTTGCTTTTAATCGTAACGTTTTACCTTTAATATCATCTTTCCTCACATACGTTTGATGATAATCTCCATTAGCCCAATCCATTACTTGATCTTGATACCAAGCAGATTTTACATGTCCACTCTGTCCTGGACCCACGATATGATAAGCTGCGCTTAAATCACCGACATCTACTACAAAGCGCCATGATGCTCCGTGAGTAACATTTCCAGCTAAATCATTATCAGCAGCTTGAACAGTAACCTTCGAGCCTCCAATAGGAACCTTTTTAGCATTAAAATATGCCGCAAGAATTGGTGAAGCTTTACCTAATGTATGGTCAAAGGTAAGCTGATGGAAATCGCCCCACTTCCATTTCGAAGCATTTTTTCCGAATTGATCTTCTATTTGTGTGACAGTGAGCTCTAATGCCTTGTAAACAGTTGCATCTACTCCGCCCTGTTCCTCAATCCATATACTTTTCTTACCTGCATAAGCTGTACGTAAAAGCTGGTCTGTAATATTAAATTTCCCATACATTAATTCAAACATATCTTCTGGCATCTGATCTTTAAATAACACTTCTTGTAACTTCTCCATTAACGTATGGAACACTAATGGTGCACCAGAATCCTTTGCATCTACCATATCCCAATTCTCTAATAATTTTATAACATCTTTATATTTCCCATCTTTATCTTGTGCTTTTATCGATGGTAATAAATATGGTAGAAACTCACGAGCATATAGGTTGTGCTGATCCATTTGTAAATTCATCATATCTTCCACTGTTAACGAATCATTCGCCTCTAAAACTTCCTTAATGCGCTCAAAACGATAAGGCTGTGCCCAGAAATCTGTTATGTGATAAGGATATTCTTCCCCAATAACTTCATTATTTGCTGTCGCAATAAATCCTTCATCAGGATTTACTACAGTTGGGAGCTCATCCCACGGGATAAAGCCTTCCCATCCATAGTCACTAGAATCACCTGGTACTGGTAATTGCCCGTCTCCTTGTTTTCGAATTGGAATTTGACCATTCGCTTTATAAGCAATCGTACCGTCTTTTGATGCAAAGACAAAGTTTTGAGCCGGTGCCTTAAAATCCTCTAAAGCTTTTTCAAATCCATTCCAGGATTTCGCTTTATTGAAGCCTAGTATTGCACGTAGCTCTGTCGTTGGTTGCAGTGCCGTCCACTGCATCGAAAATTGTGCTGTAGGCTCAGTATCTTTAAAGGCTAAATCTGTCATGATTGGGCCGTGACGTGTGACTACAACTTCATAATCTACCGTTTCCCCGTCCTTTACCTTAATCGGTTCATCACGTACCTCCGCTTGCTCCCACTTGCCGTCATAGCGGAACTGTGTTGGATTATTCGGATTAGGCATTTCTATATATAAATCCTGTACATCAGGTCCAACATTCGTAACACCCCACGCAATGTTATCGTTGTGTCCTAAAATAATACCTGGAATACCCGCAAAGATTACGCCACTAACATTTTGCTCAGGAGATTGTAAATGCATTTGATACCAAATAGACGGTGTACTTAATCCTAAATGTGGATCATCCGCTAAAATCGGCGTACCATTTTTTGTTTTCTGCCCAGATACAACCCAGTTATTACTACCGTTAAATTCATTTGGCAACAGAACTGCATTAAAACGCCCTGCCACAGCTACTGGATTTTCTTTATTCGCCTCGATAATAGATGAAGCGTTTTTAGGATACTTTATAAATAATTCTTTAGCTTTTTCTTCATCAAAGTTTTGTAAAGCCCAATGTCGGAACGCAAGCGTATTCCAATTACCACCTAAGTCATAGGCCATATATTTACCAATAGTAAGAGAGTCTATAACGGACCAGTCCTCAGGTTCGTAACCTAGTAATGAGAATTCATAGCTTAATGTTTTATTTTTCTTTGCCTGTGCAATAAAAGCATTGACGCCATCTGTATACCACTCAAGTACCTGCCTGCTTTCTGGATCATAGGTACCTAATGATTTTTCAGCTGCATCCCGCAAGCTAAATGTTCGGAAAAATTTATCCGTATCAACAGTTGCCTCACCGATTATTTCCGACAAGCGACCGCTAGCTTGTCTTCGCGCTAAATCCATTTGAAACAGCCGATCCTGCGCTTGCACATAGCCTTGCGCACGATACAAGTCTGCATCTGTCTTAGCAAAAACATGGGGGATCCCCTTGTCATCCCTTGTGACAGTTACATCTTCATCTAGCACACTCAATGAAAGTTCTCCATCAATTACTGGTTTTGATTTATTCATAAACCAGGTAAATCCGATAAATGCGACAATAACTACTATAGCTAAACATCCCGCTATAGTCAGAAGCCATTTTTTCCATGTCAACTTTCTCACATCTCACCCCCCCCTTTTTGCAATATATTCTTTTACCTTTTAAAGATTCGAAGTTTAATGTTAATTGCTTTGCAGTATAAAAAAAATCGTATTTCCTTTTAGAAAATACGATTTTTTATGTTGTTGAAAAACTATTGTATCAGTAAAATTAAGTTGTCATTTTTTCTGTAAAATAAGGGGTTGATTTCCGTTCCGGCTGGGCGCTTTGTTGTTGCTGTCGCTTCGCTTTCGCACAGATAAACCATTTGTAGCTGCCGCTACGCTTTCACAAAGATTCCTTGACCATTTTATTTTTCATAGATACTAGTTATTAAGCTGTAATTCGATTGGACAATGATCACTGCCCATAATATGTGAATGAATACTCGCCACATTAATGTTGTTTTTTAGTCTCTCCGAAACAATAAAGTAGTCAATACGCCATCCGATATTGCGCTCGCGTACTTTATTCATATAGGACCACCATGTATAGTGATCTGTTGTATCTGGATACATATAGCGGAATGAATCTACAAAACCACTTGCCAATAGCTCCGTCATTTTTGCACGTTCTTCAAATGTAAAACCTGAATTACCATTATTCGATTTTGCATTTTTTAAGTCAATTTCCATATGTGCGACATTTAAATCACCACAGTAAACTATAGGTTTTTTGGAATCTAGTTCTTTTAAATAAAGCGCTAATCGATCCTCCCATTCTAAACGAAAAGGTAATCTAGCTAAATCACGTTGTGAATTTGGGGTATAAACATTCACTAAGTAAAAATCTTCATACTCAAGTGTAATAATTCTCCCCTCTTCCTGTGATTCATCCTCACCAACGCCATAACGTACTGAAATTGGTGTATGCTTTGTAAAAATAGCTGTACCTGAATAACCTTTCTTCTGTGCATAATTCCAATACTGCCCATATCCCTCAAGTGAGATTTCCACTTGTTCAGCCTGACACTTTGTTTCTTGAATACAGAAAAAATCTGCATCTACATGATTGAAAAAATCTAAAAACCCTTTACCTAAGCAGGCTCGAATTCCATTAACATTCCAAGATATAAACTTCATTTTCTGTTTTCACTCCTCAAAAAACGCCCTCCACCATTAGCGAAGGGCGTAGTATTCTATAAGTCGTCACCAACGATTTTTACTTCTGTTTCTAAATCGATGCCAAACTTTTCTTTAACTTCTCGTTGTACCATTTGAATTGTTGCAATATATTCAGTAGCCGTTGCATTACCTTTATTAACAATAAAGCCTGCATGCTTCGTTGATACCTCTGCATCACCAACGCCTTTTCCTTGTAAGCCACTATCTTGAATAAGCTTACCAGCAAAGTGACCAGGTGGGCGCTTAAAAACGCTCCCTGCAGATGGGTATTCTAACGGCTGCTTAGATTCTCGCTGAAACGTTAAATCAGCAATTTTTGCATCAATTTCTTCCTGTACACCTTTTGCTAATTGAAATTCGGATGATAATACATAGTATCCTTTCTTGGCAATGATACTTTGACGATAACCAAGTTCAAGATCTTCTTTTGATAGTATTAAAATTTCGCCTTCTTTTGTTAGCACTTTCGATGAAATAATAATATCCTTAATTTCACCGCCATATGCACCGGCATTCATTGCCATAGCCCCACCAACTGAGCCAGGAATACCACAAGCAAATTCAAAACCTGTTAAAGATGCTGCTGCTGCCAGTTTCGATACATCTTTTATAAGTGCACCACTTTGCGCATAAACATGGTCACCATTAATGCGAATTTCATCTAAAAACGAAAATGTAACAACGATCCCTCGATGACCGCCATCACGAACGACCATATTTGATCCATTACCTAACATTAATAAAGGTATATTATTTTTGTAAGCATAGCGAATAACCGTTGCTGCCTCTTCCTCTGTTTCAGCGAGAACGAAAACATCCGCTTTACCACCTAATTTTGTCATAGTATATTGCTGTAATGATTCATTCAACTTAATATTGGCCGGATTAACGCTCTGTGCTAAATCCGCCGCCCATTGTTCTTTTGTCATAAAAGCTAATTCCTTTCTAACGTCCTTTCTTACTCTACACTAGTATGGATTTAGAACCCTAATTTGACAAGTAAAAATGAAGGGTAATTTTTATCTCGCCTTAATAGGTAACGAGACTCTCCGTGCAGAGCCGATGAATAGGATAAAAAAAATTCATGGTCATTATATTACATATGTCCAATGTTTATCTACCCATCAGAAATTTCGAGATAGACTTCACACTTTTACAGCCAACTCGTTGCCCACAATTCGATATTGCGGATTGCTCCTTCTAGTGCCCAACCTTTATCCGTTAAAGAATATTCAACACGCACTGGTACTTCTGAATATACTTTTCTTTCAACAAGCCCTTCTTTTTCTAGCTCTTTTAAACGTTCGGATAATAAACGACCACTTACAGGTAATGCATTTTCAATCTCATTAAAGCGCTGTGGTCCATCTAATAATTGATATAAAATCAGCCCTGTCCAGCGTTTTCCAATTAAATCCATAGCTTTAGCTAAACGAGGACATAAATTTGACTCACTCATTTTTTTCACCTCTTATGTACTCTATTGTAACGATAATTTTTAAAAAAGTAAATTTGAAGTAACTTATTTACTACAAGTAATCTATTTACCTTTTCTTATTTGATTACTAAATGTAACTTGAAATGTTTTTTCATTTTTGGCATTATCTTTTGCTTTAACATCGTATCAAAGCTACTGATGGCATAAAAAATTAGCCACGGCTGCTCAATCAGAGCGTAGTCATGGTAGCTTATTATTTAATAAAAATGGCCACTTATTTCTATATAGATGCACATGATTTTATTATTATGACTATTCCCCTCTGTTAGAAGAAAAGTTACCGTACTGTAATGACTTTTAAGAAGCTTATTTTTTATATTTACAAAAATTTTATTTACGTCTACATATATTGAACAATTAGAAGATAAAAAGTTTGCTTTACATGGAAATTTAACTATTAAGGATCTAACAAAGCCCATCGATTGTTTTTACAACAGTATATACAGGGAACAGTGTAAATCCATGGGCGCAAGAAGAATGGATTCCTGATGAAGGCACAGATTGAATTTTATAATACTCTCCTAGAAACAGGTGGTGAATTGCCGTAGTGGATCTTGAAGTATTTCCTTTATAACAACTTCAAGCCAATATTTCGTAGAACGGAGGACTATGGTAGGGTTTGATGAATTCTCTTCAGGACACACTTTTATTTCAATGATGTTTTTTATCGTATTCGGTGTTATCGCATTTTCTATTATTAAAAGTACTTTACAATGGTCAAAAAACAACAATGAACCATTACTAACAGTACCCGCTAAAGCCGTAACAAAACGGTCTAATACTAGTGGAGGTTCTGGTAACTCTAGTGCACATACATCGTACTATGTCACGTTTGAAGTACAAAGTAGCGTTCGTCTAGAGATCAATTATGCCTCGGCATAATTGCGCCCGGAATCGGCTTTGTGCTTGCACAAAGAACTTCCTTCCGATTCTTTGACATCCGCCGGAGGCTTTAACTTATTTCAGCGGATGTTTGGACAACCGCTGAAATAAGTTAAAAATGAATGGTCGTGATTATGGACAGCTCACAGATGGTGACTTTGGCTTACTATCATTTCAAGGAACACGTTATCATGCATTTGAACGACAAAAAAGGAGAGCAGCGTTTAACAACGCCCTCTCCTTTTTAACATTTCATTATTACTTAATTAAATATTTACCAAAGCCGCCTTCAGTATCGCCTAAATATTCGATACTGCTACCTGCCGGAATGACTTTTTGTGCATCCTTTGCAGAATTGTAAATAACTTTTGTATTTGCTGGGAACGGTACAAATGACCAATTGTTATCCGCAGCAGGATTAATTGTTTTGTTTGTCATAATGTAGTCAATGACAGCTTGGCGATTTTCATAAGCATAGTTTGTTAAGTTAGAGCCATCTGCCTTTTTAAATGTAGCACCATAAGAACCACCAACACGGTAGTTGTTCGAAATGATAATAAATTCTTGTTTTAGATCGATTGGTTTACCGTTGTATTGCACGTTTTTAATACGATTTGCTTTTTCATCTAGTAAAATACCTCGACTATCATATTTCGCAGGTGATGTAACATCAATTTGATAAGTTAAGCCATCTAATACATCAAAATTGTAAGAACGTGCCTCTGGGTCAATAATATTTTGTTCTTTAGTTTGTTTTGGATCAATTGTTGCAAAAACACCAGCAGCCATTTCTAACCATTCAATAGCTTGCGCACCTGTTACTTTAATCGTTGCAAGCGTATTATCGTAATAATAGATGTCTGCCATATTTTTAATCGCTAGTGGACCTACAGGAATGTTTGTGTAATCTGCAGGGTTATTTCGAGATCCCGCTTTGAAAGGCGCACCAGCTGAAAGAAGCGGGATGTTTTCATCAGCAGTACCTTTTAATTCTTTTTCAATAAACCATTTTTGAGCTTGTGTCACAATTTGAATAGAAGGATCGTCTTGAACCATTGAGAAGTAGCTATGGATTGGTGCAGTTGTCTCACCAACAGGCTGACGAATATACTTTAACGTACCTTCATGCGCTTCTTTAATTACATTTAAAACTGTTTTAGATGGTTTTAGGCCTTCTTGTTTGATAGAACGGATAGAACCTTGTCCATCCTTCACAACCCATTTAGCGCCTTTTTGTTCTAGTTGTAAATCAATAACTCCAAGATAGCTACCATAGCTTCCTGCCATTACAGTTGGAACACCGTTAATTGTCCCTTTTTCTTGATCGACATTTTTCAGATTTTTATAGTCGCCTGGGAATGTCAAATGAGAGTGACCTGTAATTAAAGCATCGACACCTTTAATCTCAGAGATTTGGTACCCAACGTTTTCGTTACCTTTTTCGTAAGTATCTTCACCAATACCTGAATGTGAAAGTACTACAATTACGTCTGCACCTGCTTTTTGCATTTCTGGTACAACTTCTTTCACCGCTTCAACTGGTTCTTGCATTTCTACTTTGCCTGCTAAATGAATAGCATCCCATTCAACAATTTTCGTAGGTACAATCCCTGTAACACCCACTTTAAGCGTGTGCTTTTTACCTGTATTGTCTACTACCTCTTTATTAAGAATTACGTACGGTGTGTACATACGCTTTTTTGTTTTAGCGTCGTATGTGTTTGCATTTACGACTGGATATTTTGCATCATTTAATACTTCATCTAAAAACTTTAAACCATAGTTGAACTCGTGATTTCCTAAAGTTCCTCCATCATATTTCAGTGCATTTAGTGCTGCTATTGCTGGATGAACCTCACCTGGTTTCAAAGGATTCTCTAACGCTTTATAAGAGCCTAGTGGCGTTCCTTGAATTAAATCACCATTATCAAATAATAATGTATTTGGGTTCTCCTTACGAGCCTGTTCAATTAATGTAGCCGTGTTTGCTAGACCTACATCAGCTGATTCAGCATCTAAGAAATAATTGTAATTAGCAAGATTTGTATGAATATCTGTTGTTCCTAAAATTTGAAGATTTACTGTAGATGTTGATAATTTGTATTCGGCTACAAAGCGTTTAATAATACTTTGCATTTGCTCAGTTGTTACATAGGCACGCGGACGAATTGTGTTATCCCCAAAGCCTTGTAATAAGTTTGCTGCAACAGCATTTGCTAAATCTTGCTTATGTGCTTTAGCAATTTGATCCGCATCTTTAAACTTATCTAATACAGAAAGTGGTGCGTTATCTTTGGCTAATCCACGAGCAGAAATAACGAATGCTTGTTGTCGTGTCAATTTATCATTTGGACCAAACAACGTCGCCGTTTTACCTTTAATAAGATTCAGTTCCACTGCCTTTTCTACATACGGAGCTAACTCCTTAGAGATGTCAGTAAAGGCAGTTTTGGAACCATCCCCTAGCCCTACATTTAAGCTTTCTACTAATTCTTTCACGTAATCCCCGCGTGTCACATCGTTTGATGCAGCATTCGCAGATATTCCAAATGGTAATACCGCGAATAGAACGAGTAACATCGCTAAGAATTTAGTAATAAACTTTTTACCCATGGTAACAACCTCCTTATAAATCTAATATTTTCCTACGGTTTTTATTATATTATACTAATTAATAATTTAATTGAATAAATAGTCCCAATTGTATGTATTTTTAAACGAATAGCAAAACTCTTCTTCTGAAAATAATAGATTAATATCATTTATACAACCACATGTTAGTAAATGTAAATTCGAAGTACATGCAGAGTACCAATGGGTTAGACCTCCTTACCACTACCGTACCTCTATGAATAAAAAAAAGTTCTCTCAAATTAGAGAGAACTTTTTTTAAAAGAATTACTATATTTCCCTAATCAATACGCTAGAGAATAGTATTTATTATGCAGTTACAGTTTGTAAAGATTGAGCTACTTTTTTAACCGCTTCTAGGCCATTTGCAATAATTTCTTGCGCTTTATCTTGTGAAGCATTATGACCCTCAATGATAACCTCTTCGATAATTTCCATACCGAACATGCCAACAACATTTTTGATGTAGTTAACTGACATTTCCATTGGTTGTGCTTCAGGTGCAGAGTAGTAACCACCGCGAGCATTTAAAATAACTACTTTTTTGTCAGTCATTAAGCCTTCTAATTGACCGTTTTCATTATATTTAAATGTATAACCAGCCTGGAATACATAGTCAATGAAAGTTTGTAATTTCGCTGGGATTGTTAAGTTCCAAAGTGGGAAAGCAAATACGACAACATCAGCTGCAGTTAAAACATCCATAGCTTTTTGTTTTGCAGCTAAAAGACGTGATTCAATGTCAGTTAACGTTTCACCGTTTTGAACTTTACCAAAAGCATTGAAAAGATCTTGACCGAAATAAGGCATATCTTCTGCGAATACGTCAAAAGTCGTTACGTTGACACCTTGTACATTTTCCATAAATGTGTCGTACATTTTTGTTGAAATACCGTCTGGACGGTTGTTTGCTTTTACTACTAATACATTCATTATATAAATTCTCCCTTAAATTTCAAAGTTTAATATCTCGAATTCAAGATATATGAATATATTAAAAAACTTTGTGTAAAAAGTCAACGTTAGTATACTAAGACTTTTGACCGAAATGCGGATATTTCATAATATTCACACCATAACGAAGGGTTGATTTCCGTTCCGACTGGGTGCTTTGTAGCAGGATGTTGGTCACGAAGGCGTTATCACAGGACGTGATGCTCTTAGCATTAGTTCCTCTAAATCGCTAATCCCAAGGAGTTACCCAGTCGTAACGAAGGTCAATTTTTCCACATGATATGCGTTTTTGCACAGGTCATCCCTTTTTATAATTAGCTATTAAAGTATATATATTAGATATGAATAGACTTACTAATCTTATCAGCTCTTGATTTGCTCCAACAAAGTTAAAATTTACAGCTATCGTCCGTACAAACTCCACCGTCTCCTGAGCCTGCCATCTTTAATTCTGGTTGTAAGCCTTCTTCTTCGGCAACTTTACGTAAAGTTTCTTCAAATACTTCTTGAGGTTGTGCTCCAGAAATACCGTACTTACGATTTAATACAAAGAACGGTACCCCTCGTACGCCCAGTTGTAGCCCTTCTTGTATATCAGTCTCTACCTCTGTTTTAAAATCGTCGTTAGCAAGAACCTTTGCAACTTCTTCACGATTTAAACCTACTTGCTCGGCAATATCGATTAATACATCATCCTGACCAATTCGCTTTGCTTCAATAAAATAATTGTATAATAGTGCTTCAACAAGCGCTGAAACATCCCCTTGTTGTTCTGCCCATTTCACTAGCCGATGTGCTTTTAAAGTATTTTCTTCCATTGAATGATCAAAGTTATAATCTAGGCCAACTTCTTTTGCACGAGCCGCAACACCTTGCGTCATTTCTTTCGCTTTTTCTAGCGACATCCCATACTTTTTCGCCAATGCTTCATACGTAGACACATTTGTATCCACAGGTGTTGTTGGGTCAAGCTGATAGCTTTTATAAACGAGCTCTACCTGCCCTGCAAAACCAGTTTCCTCAATCGCTTGCTCTAATTGCTTTTTGCCAATATAACAAAACGGACATACATAATCTGACCAGATTTCAATTTTCATAGTTAGTCACGCTCCTTTTGCTACATTGTAGCGATAGTAATGATTACAAGGCAATTTTTATGCTTCATTGCATAATTTCTCAAATCAATCTACATACTGAACGTAAAAACAATGTGAGGGTTATGTATGACACAATCTCTTTGGCTCGGAACAATTGATCCCGTCTCCTTACCATCCCTTCCTGCATCAACAACTTGTGATGTATGTATTATTGGCGGAGGCTTGACGGGACTATATACAGCATATGTCTTAGCAAAATCAGGTGTAGATGTAGTCTTACTTGAGGCAAATTCCCATATCGGTCATGGTACGACTGGTCATTCAACAGGAAAACTAACTGCACAGCATAGCTTAGTTTATGCCAACCTTATTGAAAAACTTTCTGTAGATGAAGCGAGGCTTTATTATCAGCTCAATCAAATAGCTGTAGAAAAAGCATTACAGCTACTCCCTAAAGAAAGTATTCAACAAGTAGATTCATTGCTTTATTGCCAAACAAAAGAAGGCTACGCCCAATTATTAAAAGAATGGAATGCCTATAAAGTATTAAATATTAAGGCGAAAATCACTACTGACACAGAGCTTCCCTTTCCAATTACAAAAGCACTCAGCATGTCCCAGCAAGCACAAATTCATCCTGTAGAAGTGTGTAATTTCCTTGTAAAAGAAGCATTATCAATGGGCGCAAAAATCTATACAAATACCCGTGTTCAGCAATTAAACATACCACAAAATAGCTTACATACCGCAAATGACATGTCGGTTCAATACAACAAGCTTATTTTATGCTCACACTATCCAATCGAAGCCTTTAGAGGACTACATCTTTTCAAACTTTCTAACAGTCGCTCCTATATGGTTGCTGGTAAAATTACTGATACACTACAAGGTCAATACTTATGTGTAGATAATCCTACACGCTCTATTCGAACAGCTACCATTAACGATGAGCATTATTTAGTATTAGGTGGCGCTAATCATATTGCAGGTGAAACAACCAATACCCAGCCCTATTATGATGCTATTCAAAATGAAATGAAGGCTCACTTCGATCAGGATTCTATCTATCGCTGGTCTGCGCAGGACATCGAAACACCTGATATGGTCCCGTATGTTGGCAGGATTACACCGTCCTTGCCTAATGTTTTCATTGCAACTGGCTATCGAAAATGGGGCATTTCCAATTCTTTTGTAGCCGGAGATCTATTATCCTCCTTAATAACAGGTGCTGGGAATGAAGATGGCGCCATTCCTCTTTATTCACCAACACGTACGAAATTTGGTGCTCAATTTATGCAGATGCTAAAGGTAGGAGGTTTTGTAGCCAAAGAATTCCTAACAGGTTATGTGAAACATGCAAATACACCAACTTGCACGCATTTAGGTTGTAAAACAAAATGGAATGAAGCCGATGAAACTTGGGATTGCCCTTGTCACGGCTCTCGCTTTAATGCCAAAGGGGAAGTTCTTGAAGGTCCTGCTGTGCACCCTTTAAAGCTAGATTAATAAATGCGTTAAAACGCTCGTTTACATCAGCAAGCGTTGGAGAGCCCACAGCAAAAGCATTCCTATAATTTCCTTAACAATAAAAAAGAGGTTGCCTATTCCGAGGCAACCTCTTTTTCATTATTTCAATGCATCAGTTAAAACTGGGACGATTTGTTTTTTACGAGATACAACACCCGGTAAAAGAACGCGATTATTCACAAGCTCTGCGCCGAATCCTTTTGCTGCAGCCTCTGCTACTTGTCCAATTGCAACAGCAGTTGAATCATTGTTTAATATATCCGTTACAACAAAGAAGAATAAATCTAAACCATTTTCCGCTACATTTTTATTTAATAAATTTTCTAATTCCTCTTGGCGGCCAAGTACATCGTTAATGTCGACAGCATTTACTTGGGCCACTACAGATTTATATTCACCGAATTGGAATTCTTTCGCATCTAATGATAAAAGATCTTCTAATGATTTATCTGAAAGATCAGCACCTGCTTTAAGCATTGCTAATCCATATTCCGTGGCATCAACACCTGCAATTTTCGCTAGCTCTTCACCAGCTTGTACATCTTGCTCAGTGCAAGTTGGAGATTTGAATAATAATGTATCAGAAACGATGGCTGAAAACATTAAACCAGCAATGTTTGCAGGAACTGCTACGCCATGTTCTTTGAAGATTTTATTTAAAATCGTAGCCGTACAACCTACAGGTTCAGCTCGGTAGTATAGTGGGTCAGCTGTTTGGAAGTTTGCAATACGGTGATGATCAATCACTTCTGTAATTTGTACTTCTTCGATTCCGTCAGCAGATTGTTGGAATTCATTGTGGTCTACAAGGATTACCTTCTCCGCTTCTCCAGCTACTGATGAAATTAATCGAGGTGCCTCAAAGCCAAATTTATCTAAAGCAAATTGTGTTTCATTATTTACTTCACCAAGGCGTACCGCTTCAGCATCAACACCAATTTGCTGTTTTAAATATGCATATACAATAGCAGATGTAATTGTGTCTGTATCTGGATTTTTATGACCAAAAACTAAAACTTTACTCATTAAATTAATTCCTCCTAAATGGCAATAACATTTATAGTTTATTTTATCATACCTTATGAACAAACATGTTATAAAGTGAAAGTTTATCTATAAAGGGTCTACTGCCAATATACATCCAAAATCCCCCGTTTTAGGATAACCATACTATCATGTATTACTTACTTTTCCTATACATGCTAGAGTTAGGCTTTTTTAGTTCAGGAAAGAAGGCTAAACGCATGACGAAAAATACCTTTTTATAACATTTATAGATTATTATTAAATATAATATATTTATCTGTTAATAACACCCTATTTATAACATTTAATAATAAAAATACATAGTTTATAAAAAATATTTACTATAAATAGATATATAGTTGTGTTTTCGTATTTATGAAAACGTAATTTTATGCTATCATCAGGTAGTCTATATTTTTTAGGATATACAGGAAATGGGGATTACAATGACAAAGAAGATGGAAAAAAAGTATATTCCTTTAGCAAATTATTTTGAAGTAGCTTTACAACAAGAAATTACTTTATCATTTAGCGAACTCGAAAATATTATGGGACAAGCCTTGCCAAATGCAGCTTACTTAAATAGGAGCTGGTGGAAAAAAACAAAGCCCCCTCTCTCTCACTATTTGTCATGGACAAATGCAGGCTATTATGTCATGGATGTTAAGCTCGGTACCAGTGTAACTTTCTCGCGTACACAAATGAAGACTACGAGTAATGTTTCTACAAATGACGATAACCCACCTGCATACATAATTCGAGCAATTGAAGCATCTGACGCCCGATCATTTATTCATTTGCAAGAAGAAATTTTCCAACAAACTGACTTCATGTATAATATGGAAAACGAATTAGACCTTACAGTTCAACAACTTCGAAAAGATTTGGTCTATTGGAAACAATTGAAGAACCGTACGATTTTATGTTGTATAGTAAACGGCATTTTTGCTGGCTATGCCGTTATTCATGGATATAAACATTCTAAAGCTAAACATGTTGCATCAGTTCATCTAGCTGTTAAGGAGGAGCATCAGCGACAAGGTATCGGCTCAGCGCTGATGGAAGCAGTAGAACGTTGGTCTATACAGCGAGATATTTCACGCTTAGAAGTATCTGTCATGGAGCATAATGATTGTGCTTTAAATTTGTTCAAAAAATTAGGTTTTCAGCAAGAAGGCATCCGACAAAATGCCATTAAATTAAATGATACCTTTATTAACGAATATAGTTTAAGCAAAATTTTATAAGCTTCTTTTTCAAGGATGTCTAAAACTTATTTGGACATCTTTTTTTATGTGTAGCGTTGTAAAATGATTAGAAAACTTGCTTTTCTCTTACTGCATCTAAAAATAACAAATTATTTTCTACTTGTTCATAGGATTGTTGATATTTCTCATATTGTGCCTTGTCCTGGCTGACCATTTCTTCAATTAGCGCATGTAAAAAAGAGAACAATACTGGAATAACGTCCAATGTAGATTGCTTTTTTAGACCAAGTGTAAATAATGCACTTGCAAATTCCCGAATAGAAGAAAACGCAGAACCAGTAATGGCAATAATTCTTGCCTTTTTCTTCTTAGCAATTTCTACAATCGTTTGAATGTCATTTGAATGCTTGTCCCATGAAAAAACAATTAATGTCGTTTGTTCACTCATACTGTTAATTTGCTGTACAAGATCATCGGATTCTGAGCGAAGCTGTTTCACGTTTGGACGTAACGTTTTCATTGTATACGCTAACCAGTTTGCAATGGACGCAGCTTGACGAGTACCTAAAATATAAACGTTCTCTGCTTCGTGCATCCATTTAGAACTTTTTTGGAGCATATGATCATTTATCAAATGAATCGTATCTTGAATATTTTGTATATCACGTTGCATAACCTTACCAAAACTCGAAATATTAATCTTATTTGATGGATATGTAAGTTGAAGACTCTCATGACCATTTTGAGTCATTAAATAGCTTCTAATTTTGTCTTGTAGTTCTACATAGCCCGATAAATCCATCGCATAACAAAAACGAATCACTGTCGATTCACTAACATTTGCCTGTCTCCCTACTTCTGCTGCTCCATTACTAATTACAACTGTATGGTTATTCATTACAAACTGTGCAACTTTACGCTGTCCCTTCGACAGCCTAACAAATTTACTTTCTATTTCTTCATTAATACTCATTTCTAACAACCTTTCTTTCAATGAAATTATCACGAATGGAGATTGTTCCTACTGACTCTAAATTCGGTTAAAAATACAGTATCACGATTACAATCTGAATACAATGACTTTTCTGAAAAATCTTTAACACTTTAACTTGCTAATGTGGCAGTTTCATAAAATTGTTCTACCCTTAAGGTTTTTGATGAATTGATTCTAACAGATTTTTAAAAATATTTGAATAAAAATTAATATTCTCTAATTTTTATGTAATAAAATTATAAAAAATGTCTTGGACTAGACAATCGCCCATCCAAGACATGATTATTTTTTAATCTAATTCCATTTGTTTTGTTTCTTGTCCTAAGAAAATTACCCCAACAACTCCGATAATAATCGCTCCGCAGAAAATCGCGAAGATGAAGCCGATATCATAGCCTGCCGTTAATAAAATTCCTACTAACAAAGGGCCAAAAATACCACCGATACGGCCAACCGCTGCTGCCATTCCTGCACCTGTTCCACGAATAATTGCTGGATACTGCTCTGGTGTATAAGCATAGAGTGCACCCCATGCTCCTAAGTTAAAGAACGATAAAAACATTCCTGATGTTAATAGTACTACCATCGTTTCGGCATTACCAAAAATGAAAGCACTTACAGCTGTACCAATTAAATAGGAAATAAGTACAAACTTCCGTCCAAATTTTTCTATAAACCATGCAGCTGTAAAATAACCTGGTAGCTGTGCAAGCGTCATAATGAGAACATATTTAAAGCTCGTAATCATATCAAACCCTTTACTAACCATGACACTTGGTAGCCATAAAAACATACCGTAATACGAGAAAACAACCGTAAACCATAACACCCATAACATAAGTGTCGAGCGTACATATTTTTTCGACCATACTTCTTGAATATTTTGCACAACACTACGTTTTTTAGACTCTGCCTTTACTACAAATTGAGGTGAATCTGGTAAGTGCCAACGAAGATAAATTGCATATACTGCTGGAATTGCCGTTAACAATAAAGCAATACGCCATCCCCAGGTTGGAATAACAAAATACGAAATCAGTGCAGCGATTAACCACCCTGCTGCCCAGAAGCTTTCCAGTAAAACAACCACTCGCCCACGTTCTTTTGCTTCTACACTCTCAGAAACTAGCGTCGATGCGACTGGCAATTCGCCCCCTAGTCCCATGCCTACTAAAAAGCGTAGTGCCATAAAAGCAAATAATGTAGTTGTAAATGCCGATAAGCCACTTGCAATCGAAAATAAAACGAGCGTCCACATAAAAATTTGCTTACGTCCTACTTTATCGGCAAGCACACCGAATATAAGAGCTCCTACAGCCATCCCGATTGAATTGATGCTACCTATCCAACCAGCTTGACTTGGTGTTAATCCCCAATCAACTGCTAACGCAGCAATAACGAATGATAATATCCCTACATCCATAGCATCGAAAAGCCAGCCAACGCCTGCTACCCTTAAAAGCTTATTTCGAGAAATAGATTGTTGAACCTTATTTGTTGTAACAGTATTTGTCGTCATTTCAACCACCTGTCTTTACACTTGACTTTACATCGCTAGTTTACTATACAGTTATTTCAAGAAAGTGACAAGCAAAAATTCAAATTACCGAATTGTTTCGACAATTTCTCGAATTCTATTGAAAACATAGGGCCATTTGCGTTAAAATGTCTTTTATACAAAAACAACTGTTCTTCCTATAAGAACAAAAGGAGATCGTAACGTTATGTGGAAAGGCCTAATCGAGGAATATAAACAATTTTTACCCGTAACAGAAAGTACACCTGCTCTAACTTTAAACGAAGGCAATACGCCTCTTATACATTTAGTAAATTTATCTAAGAAACTTGGCATTGAACTTTACGGAAAGATCGAAGGTGCAAATCCAACAGGTTCATTTAAAGACCGTGGCATGGTGTTTGCCGTTGCTAAAGCAATTGAAGAAGGTAGCAAATGTGTTATTTGTGCTTCAACAGGTAACACTTCAGCTGCAGCGGCAGCTTATGCAACACGTGCTGGAATCCAATCCATAGTCGTGATCCCTAAAGGGAAAGTTGCCCTAGGTAAGCTAGCACAAGCGACAATGTATGGTGCAAAGATTATCGAAATCGACGGTAACTTTGATGATGCTTTAAACATCGTTCGTCAAGTAAGTGAAACAACTCCAGTGGCACTTGTAAACTCTGTAAATCCATACCGCATCGAGGGGCAAAAAACAGCATCATTTGAAATTGTAGATGCTTTAGGAGCCGCTCCAGATTATCTTTGTATCCCTGTTGGTAACGCAGGTAACATTACTGCGTATTGGAAGGGCTTTAAAGAATATGATGCAGAAAAGGGCTCTGGCTTACCTAAGATGTTTGGCTTTGAAGCTGAAGGTGCAGCAGCAATTGTAAACGGTGAACCTATTGCTAATCCTGAGACAGTGGCAACAGCTATTCGTATCGGTAATCCCGCAAGCTGGAAATTTGCAGAAGCAGCTCGCGATGAATCAGGTGGAATTATTGACTCGGTGACAGACGAAGAAATTTTAGCTGCTTACAAATTAATTGCAGGCACTGAAGGAATTTTTGTTGAGCCAGGTTCAGCTGCATCATTAGCAGGCGTTATTAAATCAGTTGAAAATGGCAAAATTGCGAAGGGCTCTAAAGTTGTTACGATTTTCACTGGTAATGGCTTAAAAGATCCTGATACTGCTATGAATATCTCGACTGTAGATGTTGTCTCACTTAAAAATGATGAGGAAGAAATTCGAAAATACATCGAGGGCGTACTATGAGTAACATGTGGCAAATCTCAGTTCCTGGGAGCACTGCCAATCTAGGCTCCGGCTTTGATTCAATAGGGCTTGGCTTGTCTCTTTACTTAAAGTTAACCGTGTCTTTACAGGATAGTTGGGAAATTATCCACCTCGATGATAATGGTCCTAAAGAGTTTGAGCTAGAAGAGCACTTACTATACGTGATTGCCAAAAAAATTGCAGACCAATACGGTAAGCAGCTACCCGCTTGCCGTGTTGAAATGGCAAGTGAACTCCCATTAGCCCGCGGTTTGGGGAGCAGTGCAGCTGTCATCGTTGCAGGAATTGAACTAGTTAACCAAGTATGTGATCTAGGCTTAACTGTTCAGGATAAACTCGATTTATCCTCACAAATCGAAGGGCATCCAGACAATGCAACAGCCTCGGTATTAGGAGGATTAACAATTTCCTCAATGGATGAAAATGGCGTTGTTGATACATTTCATGTTAATGATATAGAAACTTCCTTTGTTGTGTATGTACCAGATGTCGAACTAAAAACAAGTGAGGCTCGTTCTGTGTTACCAGAGCAATTTGACCGTGCATACGCAGTGAGAGCCTCTGCAAATGCAAATATGCTAGCAGCTTCATTAATGGTTCGTAATTATGAGCATGCAGGTCGTTATATGGAAGCTGATTTATTTCATGAACCTTTCCGTGCCCAATTAATCCCACAATATAAAGAAATCCGTGCATCCGCCAAGGCTAATGGGGCATTTGGAACAGCTTTAAGTGGGGCGGGACCAACAATGATTTCTATCATCCCTACAGCTATTGCGCATAATTTTGTAAATGCGATGAAAAATCAATTTCCAGAGCATCAAATTATCTTAACAAAAGCCGATGAACATGGTGTACAAGTGAAATTTAAACGTCTACTGCAAAAGTAGACGTTTTTTCTTGGAAGGGGGAAGTAGCTTGAAACCAATTATTTTCTGTGATTTTGATGGTACTATTACAGAAACAGATAATATCGTCTCACTAATGACTCAATTCGTTCCAGAGGAATCTGAAAAAATTGCTTCGGCAATGATGGAACAAACTATTACCTTTAAAGATGGCATTTCAGCAATGTTCGAGCTATTATCGACTAAACAAAAGGATGATGTTATCCACTATTTATTAGATACAGCCATTATACGTAAGGGCTTTGGTGATTTCGTTCGTTTTGCACAAGAGAAGCATATTCCGTTTTATATTGTTAGTGGAGGTGTAGACTTTTTCATTGAGCCACTGTTAGAAAAGTACGGTCCATTTTCTGGAATATATTGTAATAGTGCTGATTTTTCCGGACAGCAAATTAAACTCGTCTTTCCAAACGGCTGTGATGAAGAATGTACGAAATTTGAGACACAGGGCTGCGGTTGTTGCAAGCCAAGCGTTATGCGACAGGTTGCACAGGGCAATCATTTTAAAATCGTGATTGGAGATTCACTCTCTGATTTTGAGGCTGCCAAACAGGCAGATTTAGTACTTGCTAGGGATCATCTTATTAAACGCTGTAAAGACCTTCATCTTCCTTATGAGCCATTTGAAACATTCTATGATTGCTTAGAAATTGTAAAAAAGCTTATGGAAGCAGACAAGGCTGTTTCTTTATAAAAGGTTAAAGAAATAAGGGCGGTATGTTCAAAGATACCGCCCTTATTTCTATATAACAATAGGAGCCTTCTTAATTAGACGGCTCCCATTTCAATTTTATAATTTATTTTTTGCTTTAAAAATTCTCTTTCGACGTTCGTACCAAAAAACACAAATGACAAACCACGTATACCCCATACTCCATCCGGCCAATACATCAGAAGCAAAATGACGGGCTCCGGCAACTCGAGACAAACCAATAAGCACAGTTAAAACAACTGCCCCAAGCCAAAGTAATGCCTTACGTCCCCTGCTATTGTTCTCCGAAAAAACATAAGCAATTGTAAATAAATACAAGATACCGGTCATAGAATGTCCAGATGGAAAGCTAAAGGATGTTAATTGTTCTTCAATCTCCGGTCTTGGTCGTTGTACCCATTTTTTCAATAATTGATTAAGTACATTCCCACCTGCGATTGTTAACAAAACAAATAGTATGCCTCGGTTATTTTTCACCTTCCATGCTAAATACACTATTAAGACGATAGCGACAGATACTACAAATACCGGTTCTCCTATATAGTGAAAAAATTCTACAAAACGGTTACCGAAAAATAAATCAGCCATTTTTGTATCAAAAGTACTGATTATTTCACTTTGAAAAGTACCTCGTAACACAAAAAAGATAATGAGCGTTAATACCGCTAAAGGATAAGCCCATTTTTTCATTTATTACTTCACCTCAAAACTATATGCTACTATCATATTTTTCACATCATATCATATTTAAGCTTGCCTGAGGTAATTTGCTCTTTATCCCGCATTAAGGGGCAGTATAATTTACAAAATCAACTGCCCCTTAATGCCCGGTTTCTAACCTACCTTATTCCCTCTTTCTTGTGGTATGACAAAGGATCTTCCTTCTGCTTTATTAAAATAATTTGAGAGAGCTAATGCAACGACAAATAAGATTGCAACGATAGGTATTATTTTTCTAAACAAAATATGCACTTCCTCATTTTCGATTTGAATTATTTTAATAACACTGGATCGAATAACCAATCCTTCGGTCCAAAGTTTTTATCCTTCTCTCCTCTTACCTCACGGGATATATTATTTTTAATAATTAGTTCTCTAAACTTTCTACTGAACAAAGTTTTTCGGTATAAATATCTTCCGTCATGGCTCCATTCAGCCGAGAGGAATATATCGTTTTTTATATTGGTTAAGTCTTCGCGATGATAAATATCAGGACCATTGATTACCCCACTTAATCCGCAACGACATGGTGGCTGCTCTGTTGCAAAATACAATTTAACTCTTTCAGTGCTAGATTCAGGCAATACTTGTGTCGGTATAATTTGAAAAGCTTTCCGCTTCCCTTCTTTCGGTCCTTGATGGATAACCTCTAAAAGTTCAAAACCTTTAATATCTTCTTGTTTCATTAATGTCGCTAATTCCTGTGAAGCTACCCAATATCCGCTCACATGAACTAGATGACGATCTTTCATTTCCGTTGTATCTATCACTAATGGTGAAAGTTGTTCTTTTTCCATAAGTCCACAATGCTGGCAATGGGTGCTTATAGAAAATAAAGTTCCTTTATCATCTATAAACATATCAGGGGAGTTACCTGCCGAATTTAAGGTAAACAGTGAAGCTTGCTCATATTCGCTATCTGAAAAGTCAAAGTAAAAGCGTTCCCCAATAGAAACAATTCCTAATTCATGTTCCAATGATTTATATAGTGCCGCGACATGTTCGTATGTTACATCATCATTTAATGTAAAAATAGGATTAAATGATGCCTTTAAATTTCTCTTTCTTATTTCAGGCGCACCGACGAAAATACCATAGCGATTATAAACTTTAATGACTTGATCTTGACTAGATTCATCTATAGAAAATAAATTTTCAAGTTCTACTTTCAAAATACACGCCTACCTTTATATAAAGTTTTATGGTGAAGTATGTTGACTGGCTAGTAACTTTAAAAAAATCTACAATCTCTACTTTATTCTTAGATAACTAGGCTTTTATCGAAATCTTATATTATCGTATTACTTACTATAACAAATCTACTTAACCACGATTAACTTAAGCGTACCAGTACTTAGACCGATATTTCAACGTTGGATTTACGCCAATTTTTTGGCGGTCTTTGCCCCTATTTTTGGCGTGATTTGGCGGACATACAAAAACACCGCCAAAATTTGGCGGTGTTGCATAAAAAATATAGATAATCAGACTTATAGTTTAGGTATAATTAACTAAGTTAAATTACGGTATTTTAATACCACCTAAACTCTCCCTTTTTATTGAAAAATCTACCAGAAGGAATGATTATAACATACAGACAATCTATAGTAAATTCATTCTTTCTGCAAGATTCACAGCGTCTGTCCGTGAATCTACATTCAATAAAGAAAATAGCTGCGTTAAATATCTTTCAGTTGTTCGCTGAGGAATATTTAATTCTATGGCAATCGCTTTATTCGTATGTCCTTCTGCAATCAATCTTAAAATTTTCTTTTCTTTTTCATTTAAGTGTATATCAAGTTTTGCATCCTGCAATTTAAATTTATTATCGAGAAAATCCAAGAAATTTTGAGGTAACACAATTTCACCATTTGCAATGGCTCGAACAGTTCGTAAAATTTGCTCCTTAGACGCTGTTTTAGCTAAAATCCCTTCTATTTTCCGCTCTAAAATAAGTGGATAATAATCAGTAATATCATCACCAGTATAAAGGATAATTGAAGCATTTGACTGGATAGCTTTAATGTTACGTGCTAAATGTATACCATTCTCTAATGGCATATTTATATCAATTAAGTAGATATCATACGGTTTGTTTTTAATTCTCTGTATGACATGAGTCGCATCGCTTTCTGTATCAACTATAATATCTTCGTTTTCTTGAAATAAATTTTTCGTTCCCTCTAACACAATAGGGTGATCATCCACTATAAGCATCGTAATCAAGTGTATCACTTCCTTCTTTTACTGTAATTCTAATAAACATTCCTTCATTAACCTGTGAATCGATGTAAAACTGTCCGTTAAAGGCCTTTACACGCTCTTGCATACCTTGAATTCCCATTGACTCTCCGACAGTAATATCATCAACATTACAGCCTAACCCATCATCCTTATAGATGATTTCAAAACCATCGTCCATTTCCTGTAAACGTATTTCAACTGTTGTTGCATAGGAATGTTTTAAAGCATTGTTGAGTAATTCTTGAAATAGTCGATAAATCATTAAATTCATACGCTCATCCTCTAAATAAAGGCGATCTATCGTATAAATTAATTCAAAACTAGCTCTTTCTATTACTTTACGAATTAACTTTTCTAACGCAGCGTTTAGCCCTAATGTATCTAATAATGGAGGTTTTAAATTTTCGCAATAAGCCCTTAAATCATGTAAAGATGTAATCATCTGCTGATGAATTTTATCAAGTTTTTGCTGGATATCAGTTGTATCCTTCGCATTGACTAGGACATCAACCTCTCGGGCAATATGGAGCTGCTCTTGCAAATTGGTATCATGTAATTCTTGAGCTAATTGATATTTTTCCTCTTCAAATCTTAACCATAATAATTTGCTTAACCAAGGTAATTGACTATCATCTGCTTGCCTCATATGCCTTAGTTCCTCTAACAGCTCTTCTACCATCTTTGTATTTTCAATAAAATTATTTACATATAATAAAAGCAATTCAAGCCATAGAAGCTCTTCATCTTTTAAATGAATCGAATTTTTATGTTCCAATACTAAGGCTCTTTTATAATGAGCATCTTGATGGAGGAAGGCTAAGTAGACTTTGTCGATTCTCCGTATTTCTCCTAGTTTCAAATCCTCTATTAGCGCTGGATTAATTGAAAGCCTTCCCTCAACCGTTGAAGTAAATTGACTTGTGTCATAGTTATAAGTTAATACAAATACATTCTCTAACTCAAGATGTAATGAAACCTCTTGTGCAAACTTCTTTAGAAGCTCATCTATTTTAATCGTTTTACCAATCCTATCGACAGCCGTGTATAGCTGATGTATATAATCCCCTTTTGTCGAAAATAAAATTTTTCGTTTTCGATAATCTACCTTCTCTTTTATGTAAAAAAGGACAACTAACGATGTAAAAGTAAAGAGAGAAACACCTGATATTACGGGTATAGTTAAATATTTTCCTGCAATGCAATACAAACCAACTATAAACCATAAAGTAAATATTAATGCAAAGATTCCATAATAACGAAGTCTTGTAATATGGTATTCAATATCAAATAATCGTTCTGCTACCTGTGTAAAGATAAAGCTAAATGGAATAAGTAATAAAAATAAAGAGCTGACTTCACCTGAAAGAATATACGTATCAAAAAAAATGCTAGGGAGTGCATATAAAAAAAGGAATGGCAAAAACGGTATCATTATACTACTTAACAATACTTTCAACTGAGGTGATTTGTATTTGAAATAGCTTAGTAATAAAATACTAAGAATAATAATAAGGAGAATGAAGAAAAGGACTAACACTACGTCAGAAAGTAAAATGTAATAAGCAGGATAGAAAGTGCAAATGCAGCCCAGTGAAAAAGCGATTACAGGGAATACATAAAAGTATTTGATATTGTTTGTAAACAGCCAATTTATTTTTACAAATGAATAATAATCTCTTAAAAAATGTAATAATATAGCTAAACACAATACCATACTACTACGATTTACTATTATCCCAATTCCATTCACTCTACTAGATACTCCGCTGCTTACATAAGCCAATGAAACAGTTAACATAAAAAAAATAAGTAAGTTAGTAAGCTTTATACTTTTTTGATTGAAATATATATATATGGTAATGAATAGAGTTAGTAAATAATAACAAAATGGAAATAGTAATAAATAGTAAAATTGGTGAGGGATATCTGAATGGTTAATATGTATATCTTTTATTTCTCCATTTGGCTTCATTATGGTTATTTTATCAGCAGTTACTATCATAGATTTATATTTCAATTGATGTAGATGATCCATCGGCACATCATCTACTCTTAAAATAACATCAGATGGTGAAATATTTCTCCATCCCGCCCAGTCTTTGTAAAAAGGTTGCGTTACTCCCCACTCGCCATTCTCTTTTTCTATCTCAATTTCTAATAATGGCCCGCTATAACCCACATATATCAGATAAGAACCAATCATTAAATAGAGCATTATAGCAGGCCAAACTAACTTGCTACTCAACGATTTTATTTCCACGATCCACTTTCCAACTCTACTTCACTATTAAACGCATCTAAAATTGCTTTTTGCTCTATAGGCGAAACTCCAATTAATGAGGCTTTTTGTGCTTTTAATAGAGAAACTAGTTCTGGGTTATTTTCTAGATATTGAATTACATTTATCATGCATATAACTCCTCATTTCAATAGTTTTTTTAAGTAGTCTTTACCTAAATCGTTTATTGCCATGTTTTCAAGATTATCTAATGCTTTAAACTTGTAAACATTTTTAATAGTAATTGCATAACGTATCGCACCACCATTTGTCAACTCGTTTTCCATAGCATTATTATCTAAAAATGCATCTATATCGTCATTATAATAGCTTATCACAGACTTTGAAACATCATTTTTCTGTGATAAAAGATAAATAATAGGCAATGAGTATCTTTTATTAAGCAAATCATTTTTAGATCCCCAAGTTTTTAAACTTTGAATATCGTTTTTAATTTGTTGGATAATACCTATGTATTTCCCATACTCTTTAACATCAGAAGATGTCTCACCTTTTGCAAGTACTTCACCAATTAAGCAACCCATTGCTGTTAAAGAACCTGACTTTTGTTCAATCATTTGTAAATATGATTGCTCATCCCTACAAGTATTAAGTAAATCTAGTTGCTGACCATTTATACTTCGTAATGCATAATCATCAAGTATTTGAATAGCTGCACTTTTGTGTTCAAAGGAAGTCTCACGTATTGTTTTAGAAGCCATCACTAGCATAGCTAACGCAACATTTAATGATAATTCAGGTGTTTTAGTCCAACTGTAGTCTGAATCCTTGTCCTGCAAGTCATCGATGATATCAAACGATAAAATTAAAAGTTCAATAGCTGCGGCAACTTTATAGATGTCCTCGTTCAAACAATCTGCAAATGCTTCGTAATGCCAATAACATAGCTTACCAAATGAATAGCCAACTGCCTTTTTTTCTTCCTTAAAAATCTTTAGCATCGACCGTAGTTCATGACCTATCAATAACTCGTTTTCAATTAGAATATCCAATGCTTCATTAATTTTTCCGTCAAGCTCCTGCAATAGTCCTCTCCCCCCACAAGTATGTTATTAAATAGTATACATATTAATGGGAAATAATACTAGATATTAAACCCATAAGGGAATATTTTACATAAAATCATGGCAGAAATACCGCCAAAAAGTGGCGGTATTATATTATTGACCGCCATTTTTTGGCGTAAACCCACCATTGAAATGGCGTCCTTATCGATGATACGCTTAAATAGGGTAAGATTTTAAGATCATTTGCATCTGTTCGATTTAATCAAGTTAAATAGTTTATTTCCAAATATCAGAAAGAGAATTGAGACCATTTGCCATGTACTGAAGAGAAGGCTAGGCAACTCCATCATGATGAACAGCTAGGAATCATTTAAATCTATTAACAGGAAATACTCGAAACACAGGGAGTGATTGAAATGAAAAATGACGTAAATGAAAATGTTTTAATACTTACAGCTAATTTCTCCTGTACAATTTCAGTGACCGAAGAGGAAATCACGATTAAAAAACCTTCGAAAGAACAGCAATGTATAGAGCAAATAATTGTTGATGCCGAGCAACAAGCTTATAAAGAAACATTAGCAGAGTATAAAAGCAAATCTACATTTTCAAATTTTATTTGCAATATTCCTGGATTTGAGGATACTTTTCAGCAAAAGCTAGACGCTTTTATTGAACAATATGGAATTAAAAGAGTATCTGAAGAAAATCAGTCTATACCGCCTTTAGTAAGTCCATTTACCTCTGGATTAAACATACATACACCTATAATCTATACGTTACCAAGCTTTTATATTATAAATGCTAGAGGCAATTGCTCTAGCACTTCTATTAGAAATGCTACTGTCGGCTTGCCTGTTTATCGCTATAATTCAGAAATAGAAATGTCCTCTTTAGGGAAATATAATACTGCTGTAAAGGAAGCTAATTGTGCACCCAAACATTTTACCGAGGTCTCCATTAGTGATACTGATATTTCTTTTAATATTACGACAGCATTTAATGCATGGAATAAAGCGTCCATTAAGCATTAAGAAATGGGTATGGCACAGTTATAAATTTGTGCCTCCCTTCTTCCTTATGCGTCATTTCAATGCTTCTATTCATCGCTTAATTTTTTTATCCGCCACCCCGACTTCTTTTAGTCTAGTTAGCCATTCTTTCCTTCGCTCTCTGTCACTTTGCCTACCTATTGTTTTTTCTACGAGACCTTACATATTCATATAAAAAAAGGTGCCTCAAATGACTTTGAGACACCTCTAAAATATTAACCTTTTACATAATAAACTTCTTGTCCGCTTTCGATGATGTGATCAGGCTTCGGTTTACCAGCATTTGCTTTATGACCAGCAATATGCTCCGGACTTTTCTCCCAATTTTTCCATGCTTCTTCTGATTCCCAACGAACCACAATTAACACTTCTTCATCACCACGTCGTACTTTTTTCAAAAGTACTTGCTTATCAATAAAGCCTGGCTGTTGTTCAAGTAATGTTGGACCATCTTTTTTAGCACCAAAACGTTCAACTACTTTATCGGAATTCCCTTCCGTAACGACAATACGTTTAATTTGTACAAACATATTATTTAAACGCCTTTAGAACATCTTCAATTTTTTGAGTTTCAGAAGTTAAACCGCCATTAGCAAGATACCAAGTTTCTGGATTTAAGTAGAACACTTTTCCGTTTTTCACAGCTTTTGTTGCTCCAACGATTTCGTTTTCAATTGCAGCTTTTGTACCAGATTCACCGTTTGGATTTCTAACTGCATCGCTATCAACTACGAATAAAACATCTGGGTTTGTGTCACGTACATATTCAAAGCTTACATTATCACCATGTGTAGCTGCTTTAATAGTTTCATCAGCAGCTTTCACACCGTAAATATCATGAATTACACCAAAACGTGAACCTGTACCATAAGCAGATAGTGCACCTTCGCCACCTAATACGATTAAAGCTTTATCTTCCGATTTAGCAGTCTTTGCTTTAATTTCTTCTACTTTTGCTTCATATGCAGTAATTGCATCAGCGACTTCCTTTTCTTTACCAAAAATCTTACCAGCTAATTCTGTGTTTGTTTTGAATGATTCTAAGAAATTAGTATAGTCAGTCCCAACATATACTGTCGGTGCAATTTTAGATAATTCATCGTAAGCTGCTGCTTGACGACCAGAAATGAAAATAACGTCTGGATTCATTTCAGAGATTGCTTCAAAATCAGGCTCTTTTAAAGCACCAACATTTACGTATGATTTATCAGCATATTTGCTTAAGTATTTTGGAAGTGATTTTTGTGAAACACCTGCAACTTTAACACCTAAAACATCTAAAGTATCAAGGAAACCATAATCAAATACAACAACTTTTTCTGGCACTTTATCAAGAGTTACCTCTTTAAAAGTATCTTCGCCACTTGTACTACCTGGAATTGTAATTGGATAAGCTGTAGCTTCTTCCTTTTGCGTCTCAGAAGGTTTGTTATCAGTTGAAGAATCTTTCTCTTCTTTTTTTGCTTCGTCTTTAGAACCGCAAGCTGCTAATACTAATAGCATCATCGCCATTAATACAGTTAGTAATTTCCAATTTTTCATTGTAAAATTGCTCCTTTAAATTTAATTTATAGATAATAGATGGTTATCCCATCTTTACTATTTCTAAGAGTTGAAATACACACAAATGCGACAGCCATTCTGTTCTTGGACAGGAATATCCATATCGTAGATTTCCTTAAGAGCATCAGGACTGATGATGTCATTTGTTGGACCGTCTTTGACAACACGTCCATTTTTTAATGCAACAATATGATCAGAGTAGACGGAAGCAAAGTTAATATCGTGTAAAACGATGACAACTGTTTTCCCTAGCTCATCAACGAGCTTACGCAAAATCTTCATAATTTGCACAGAGTGCTTCATGTCTAAATTATTGAGTGGCTCATCAAGTAAAATATAGTCTGTGTCCTGTGCAATAACCATAGCGATAAATGCACGTTGACGTTGACCACCGGATAATTCATCCAAATAATTGTGCTGAATATCCTCTAAATTCATATATTGAATTGCTTCATCTACTTTTAGCTCATCCTCATGCTTTAAATTTCCTTTTGAATAAGGGAAGCGACCAAATGAAACAAGCTCACGAATTGTTAGGCGTACATTCATATAGTTTGACTGTTTTAAAATGGATACACGCTTCGCAAAATCATCCGATTTCCAACGACTTACATCTGATTCATCGAGTAATACTTCTCCAGTATCTGCATTAAGTAAACGGCTTACCATTGAAAGCAATGTTGATTTACCTGCACCATTTGGTCCAATAAAAGACGTAATTTTCCCTGGTACAACGTTAACACTGACATCTTGAATGACCGGTTTTTTTCCAAAAAACTTAGAGATTTCTTTTACTTGGATCATCCTGCAGACCTACTTTCCTTCAATAATATGTAGATGAAGTATACGCCACCTACGAAGTTTATAATAACGCTTAGTGTTGTATCGAAATTAAAAATACGTTCGACCATCCACTGTCCACCGACTAAAGCTACAATACTCATTACACATGAACCTGCTATTACCACAGAGTGCTTGTACGTCTTGAAAAATTGATACGATAAATTTGCTACGATTAAGCCAAAAAACGTAATAGGCCCAACAAGAGCTGTAGACACGGCTATTAACACCGAAGACAATATGAGCATACGCTGCACAAGCTTGTCATATGGTACCCCTAGGTTAATAGCTGTATCCCGACCAAGAGACATTACGTCTAATTGGTTCATATGACGCCAGCCATAAATAAAGGTAATGATGATGACAACAGCTGCAAGCCATACTAAATCCGAATTGACATTGTTGAAGCTTGCAAACATTTTACTTTGTAAGCTTAAAAATTCATTCGGGTCTATTAATACTTGGAAAAACGTAGTTACGCTTCCTAAAAATGTTCCGACAATCATACCGACAAGCAGTAAGAAATAAATCGGGCGCTTTCCTTCCTTGAACAATACACGATAAAAAATTAACGCAAAGATAACCATAGCTGAAACAGCTAATAAGAAATTATATTTAGCATTAATGACGAATACCGACATAGAGCCGAAGAAGTAAAAGATAAACGTTTGAACCAACATATATAATGCATCAAGCCCCATTACACTTGGCGTTAAAATACGGTTATGTGTAATCGTTTGGAAGACCACTGTTGAATAAGCAATCGCAATTCCCGTTAACGACATAGCAAACACTTTAATGAGGCGGCGCGGGAGTGCATAATGATAATTACCATTAAGTCCATAAAGTACATACAGTAAAATAGATGCTACGGCCAAACCTAGTAAAATCAACATTTTTGTACGGTTACGCATATGCTTTCCCCCTAAACAACATAATTAGGAAGATTGCACTTCCGATGACACCGACAGTCATACTAATCGGAATTTCATAAGGGAAAATCAGTACACGCCCTATAATGTCGCAGAATAATAAGAAAGACATTCCTAGTAGTGCGGTATGAGGCAATGTCTTAGCAAGATTATCCCCTTTGAACAGCGAAATTATATTTGGAATGATTAAACCAAGGAACGGAATCACACCAACTGTTAGGACCACCGTCGTTGCAATAAGTGCTACTAACACTAAACCTAAATTCACAATGAATTTATAGGAAAGACCAAGATTTTTTGCAAAATCCTCACCCATTCCTGCCACTGTAAAGCGGTTCGCATAAATGTAAGCTAATATAAGCACGGGTACACTTATGTATAAAAGCTCATAACGACCTTTCATCATTAATGAGAAATCTCCTTGTAACCATGCAGAAATGTTTTGGATAATATCCGCCTTATACGCAAAGAACGTTGTAATTGAAGAAAGGATATTCCCAAACATTAAGCCAATAAGTGGTATAAAAATCGCATCTTTAAACTTGATTCGATTTAATATTTGCATAAACAATAATGTGCCGGCTAAAGCAAATAGGAAAGCGAAGGAAATTTTTTGAAAATACGTGACGTTTGTGAAAAACATCATCGAAATTAGAACCCCCAACTTCGTAGCATCTAATGTACCTGCTGTCGTTGGTGACACGAACTTATTCCTACTTAAGCTTTGCATAATTAAACCAGCAATACTCATACCTGCACCTGCTAACAAAATTGCTACAAGTCTCGGTATACGACTAATAATAAATAGTCTAGTTTCTTCTGATTCGAAGTCTAATAGATCACTCGGTTTAATATCAACTACTCCGATAAATAGCGAAACTATAGACAGCACAACAGTTGCTGTTAAAAGATATCTTTTTTTCATTGTAATCCCCGGTAGATTCATTTTTGCTCGTATTAATCATTGAAAATGATTATCATTACTCACGATTCTCATTATAAGCTCGTTTCCATTCTCAGTCAACCTTCCATTGAGAATTATTCTCGTTTTATTTGAGAATCTTTAATAGAACGAGCATTCTTAACGGAATTCCTACTTTTTTTGGTTCCTCAAAGTTAAATATTTCTACTTTTTTGACACAATAAAAAGGTAATTGAGAATAAAATACTAATTTTTTCTCAATCACCTTTTAAATCAATTAATAATTACGTCCGGAGGCTTTTGGCCAACAAATGTCTTTTGTGCGGAAGCGCAGCGGGAGCAACAACACCAACAACATGATGTTGGTCACTCAGTCGTGCGTTGTTATTGCTTTCGCTACATAAAACATTCGCTGAAAGAAATTATGCTATTCGTCGAACGCCTTTGAGCCACGCAAAAACAATTAAAATGATTAATATAAAACCGACATACCCCATCACTGCATAAAGCTTGGCTACAAGCGTCGTAAAGCCAGCGAGACTTGCTAAAAAGCCCAATGCGCCGATAAAAAAGGCAGTAACCTTAAAACTAACCTTATTAGGTTTTAAAAACCTTACCATAAATGAATAGAACATCCCTACCGCTGTATTATAAATCATCCCTAATAAGGAAAAAGACATCAACAGACCAACTAGAGGATGAATTTCATTTGCTAAAGCTAGCATCGGTATATCTATGCCAACGATTACATTCATTTTGGCAAGAAGGGATAGGTTAATAAGAAGAATTAAAGCTCCAAGCAAAACCCCACCAATAATGCCTCCCATCCCCGCCACCTTCTCATTGCGAATAGATCCACACATAACAGTTAAAAGAGAAAAACACACACCGATATTAAAAGACGTGTACAGTAAAGCTGTAGTCCACCAGCTTTTAGTACTCACTTGTGCTTGTTGTGCGATAACAGCTTGTTCGACAAAGGTCAAATCCATCGTAGCTATTGAATAGACAGCTATGATCGAGACAATGGCTAGCAGATAGGGTGTAGCAAAAGCAATAATGTTTATAATACTCTTCACATTCATCATAACCGTTGCTATAGTCAGTACAATCATACAAATGCTCCCTAGCCAAACCGGCAGTCCAAACATTTGATGAAACGTAGCACCTGCTCCAGCAAACATGATTACTGCTACACCAAATAAGAAAAGGGACAGTAAATAATCCATCACAAAGCCTACAGTATTACCTGAAATTTGATAAATTAAATCCTTGTGCGATGTCGTACGTAACCTTGAGCTAATTTGTGCAATGCACATTCCTACTAAAGCAAATCCAAATGTCGCAATAAGAGCACCATATATCCCATGAAAGCCATAGCTCGTAAAATAAAGTACGATTTCCTGTCCTGATGCAAATCCCGCACCGACGATAATTCCTACATAGGCACCACCGATTTGCAAACTTTTTTTCAATCAGTTCTCTCCCTGTTTATCCTATTATCGGAATCATCACCAAAGCGTGTGGTGATGAACCTATTATTGATAGACCTTTCTGCTGATTGTTAGCTTATCGATTACCTTTATATTAGGTGTATATCCAATACCAATTGACTGTGGCACACGAATATAACCATCCTCTACAATTACTTCAGGTGTAATGATATCCTCATACCAATAATGACTTGAGCCCGCAGTATCCCCTGGTAGCACAAAATTAGCGAGCGATGTTAATGCAATATTATGCGCTCGTCCGATTCCTGCCTCTAACATGCCACCACACCAAACAGGAATTTTATTTTCCTTACATAAATCATGAATTCTTCTTGCTTCTGTTAAACCGCCTACACGTCCTATTTTAATATTGATAACACCACAGCTACCTAGCTCTATCGCTTTTCGAGCATCTTCATAGGAAGTGATGCTTTCATCTAAACAAATAGGCGTTTTTATCTTTCGCTGTAGCTTAGCATGATCGACAATATCATCTACAGCTAAAGGTTGCTCAATCATTAATAAATTAAATGCATCAAGTTGCTGTAATACATCCATATCGTTCAATGTATAGGCTGAATTAGCATCTACCATTAATGGCAGATCCGGCATTTCAGCTCGTATAGCACGAATAACTTCTACATCGTGACCAGGCTTAATTTTCATTTTTACTCGTTTATAGCCTTTATTTACATGGCTTTTTAACAGCTCTATTAATGCTTCGGTGGAAGATTGAATACCTACGCTAACGCCTACCTCTATTTGTTCCTTATGTCCACCTAATGCTTTTGCAAGTGATTGTTTCGTTTGTTGAGCATAAATATCCCATATAGCCCCTTCAATAGAGGACTTCGCCATGCAGTTACGACGAATAGAGGAAAACAAAGCACTAACTTCATCTGGATGCCCAACCTCTTTATGTAACAAGATAGGTATCAAGAAGTCTTCAAGCATATGCCATGTTGTTTTTAATGTCTCCTCTGTATACCAAGGCGCTACAAAGGCAACAGCTTCTCCCCATCCTACAGTTCCTGATTGATCTTTCGCTTCTATAAGTAAGAATTCCTTTTCATCAATTGTGCCAAAACTCGTTGTAAACGGTGATTTCATTGGCATTTTTATATGTCTAACTGTAATCTGTTCTAGTTTCACAAAATTTCACTCCTTATCCTTATTATAAAGCTAATAAGGAGCGTCTGACTAATAGATAGCTATGGACATATTCTTTGTGTTTTTTCATTCGAACGATTGCATAATCTTGTTCAAATAATGTCGTTAAAATAGTACGAACTTTATAACGCCAATCTTCTGCAAGCTTAGGACTTTCCACTTTCATCTTTTGTAAATATTGAGGTATGGGCAATAAATAAGCGTCTTTATAAAATAATTGCTCTCGCTGAAATTCACCTTCAATATCGAGCACTGGTAAGCCATCTACCGTTAAAGACCACGGTACTACTTCTTCGGCTCCCTCTTCCAGTTCATCTAATGAATCTTCCACTCGATCGCGTTCAATCCACCATTCTACGACAATTCGATCTGAAGGTAGCCCATCGTTAAAATCATCCCTGAGCGGACCATAATAATCATTTTCATACTGAAGACTAAAGGAATTGAGCTTCAAAAACGATAAATTAGCCATACATGCTTCTAGTGGATCAAATAGCCAAATCACAAGCTGAAACCCATGTTCTTTTGCATATTCCTGTTGGGCATGCTTTAATAATTCACCTACACCTTGTTCACGATATGTTTTTTCCACACCAATCATGTGTGAGTGTAAATACATTTTTCCATGTCCAAAGCCAACAAAGCAGTAGTTAAAGCCAATCAGCTTTTCGTCTAAATACGCCCCAAGTACTAATCCACCATTTTGTACAGCCGCTAACAATTGATGAGAGGGAATAGCCTGACTCCCCCAAATACTTTCGTTTAAAATTTGCACTTCTGCAACCTCTGTAGGTGTCATTACTTTTTGAATACGCACACTCTCTAACATTATGCTGACCCCTCCTTTGTATTCCCTGACTCCAATGCTAACAATACCGCTCTTGTAAGAATTTCAACTCCAGTTACTAACCTTGCCTGCTTAAATTTCATCTTTGGATGATGTAGTCCTGGTGCTAGTCCACAGCCTAGACCTAACATCGTAGATTTTAAATGTGGGCGTTGGACAGCATAATGATGAAAATCTTCTCCTCCAGGTGTATGAACTGGCCTTCTTAAATTCGACACCCCTGTTGCTTGCACGATTGCTTTCTCCATAAGAGATTGAGCAGTTGAGTCTACTTCAGCAGCTACTACATTTGCCACTGTACGTAATTCAATCTGCACTTTATGCAACAGCTTGGAAGAATCTATAACCCTTTTTACTCCCTGTACAAGTGCATCCATCACATCATTTTGTTGAGCTCGTATATCAATGGTGAACGCTGCACTCCCAGGAATAATATTGCCGGATTCTCCTCCTGCATGAAATTTAGTCATCTTAATTGATACAGGAACCATCGGATCTGTATGAATAGTTCGTAAATCTTCAATAATAGTTGCTCCTACTTCAATGGCATTCACGCCAAGATGCGGTCTAGCAGCATGGGCATCTTCTCCAATGATTTCTCCTTCTAATAATCGGGAAGCTCCATGGTGCAACGCGGCACAATATGTACCGTCTTCAAGCTCATGGACAGGTCTTACATGGACACCAAATAAAAAGTCTAAATCATCAATGACTCCTTCCTTTAAAACAGAGAAAGCACCTGTACCTTTCTCTTCTGCTGGTTGAAAAATTACACGAATTGTACCGTTGAATGATGGAGCAAGCTCTTTCAAAAGTAAGAGAGCACCGATTGCCATCGTCATATGTCCATCATGGCCACAGGAGTGATTCGCACGAAATTCACCATCTACTTCCTGCCATAACGCATCCATGTCCGTACGTAAACCGACTTTAGGTTGACCATTCCCTACATCAACATAAAGCCCTGTACTGTTTTTAAAGCGTATTGGTGAAAAACCTTCACGAGTTAGTAAATCGAAAATATAATTTGTTGTTTCTACCTCTTGCCAGCTTATTTCTGGATTCGCGTGCAAGTACGTGAAAATCTCCATTAATCTTGGCCTCAAACGATTCAAAGCTTCCTTCATAGCATCCAACCCCTTAAATTATCATACTATTAAGATTATTATAAATGAAAATAAAAACTTTTCTACACAGAAACGTCCCGCCTCCAGCAAATTAACTACATGCTACAGCTTTTCACATTCAGATTGTAGAAAGCTTTCCATATTGAATCCTAAAAAGTGGGGACGTTGTTAACCGCCTTTTATCCATTTTTTAATTAGAAGATGCTGATTTCCACCAAGGGCTACTATTAGTTAAAAATACGCTTATATTAATTGATCTTCGTTACGGTTGGGCGACTCCTTGGGGATCAGCGATAAAGGAACGAAGGCTAAAACCATCACGTCCTGCGATAACGCCTTCGTGACCAACATCCTGCTGCTGCCGCTACGTTAGCACTACGCTTTCGCGCAAAAAACATCTGTTGGCTCGAGACCCTGCAGCGAAGCGAAGCGGCTCATCGGACGCCCCCAGGAAGCTCTGCTCTGTGCGAAAGCGAAGCGGCAGCGACAAATGTTTTAACTGTACGAAAGCGAAGCGGCAGCGACAAAGCGCCCAGCCGGAACGGAAATCAACCTCACGTTATGTGGTAAGCAAAGTATCAAAGGTAATATTTCTTAATACAAAAAAATGCAAGTACAGTTATTTGAATAACTGTACTTGCATCTTTTGATTAATTAATACCTCGCATAGCTTTTGAAATAATTGGCGAAAGTACTAATATTATGATCCCGAAAACAATTGCTAATGAGCCTAAGAAACCGAAGTATGTGAATTCACTTACCACTTCATAGACTTTTACAAGTTGTGCGTTGATCGCTTGCGCTGCTGCGCTTGTTAAAAACCAAAGTGACATCGTTTGTGCAGCAAAAGCCTTTGGAGCCAATTTTGTAGTAACTGACAACCCTACTGGCGATAATAATAACTCCCCAACTACAACTAAAAAGAATGATAATACTAACCACCACGGACTTACTAAATCTGTACCACCAGATAAATACGCTGGAAGCATCATCACTAAGAATGACAATCCTGCAAAGAATAATGCATAAGCGAATTTACGCGGTGTAGATGGTTGCTTATCTCCCCACTTCATCCATAACATGGCAAATAACGGAGCCATTGTAACGACGAATAAAGGGTTTAATGATTGGAACCAAGAAGATGGAATATGAAAACCACCAATATCCAATCGTGTACGACTATCTGCATACGTTGCTAAAATAGTCGCCCCTTGTTCTTGGATTGCCCAAAACATTACAGCCGATAAAAACAAAGGAATATAAGCGAGCACGCGAGACTTCTCGTCCTTCGTTGTTTTCTCACTGCGATACATATAAATAAAGTACACCGTTGGAATTATAATACCTAGCGCCGTAATAATTAAACCAAAAACATTCACTGTTAGTACGCCAGTTTTGATACCAATTGCCCCAGCAATAATAATAAGTAGCGCTAAAATCCCAAATCGTGTAAAGACTTTTTTCCGTTCTTCAGGCAGTAACGGGTTGTTTACCTGTAACCCTGCTAACCCTAAATATTTTTTTCCTGTTAATTTAAAAATAATTAAACCAAATAACATCCCTATCCCTGCTACACCAAAGCCTAGGTGGAAATTATACTGTTGTCCAATTGTTCCGACAATTAATGGTGCAAGGAATGATCCCATGTTAATGCTCATATAGAAAATTGAAAAACCTGCATCACGACGACTATCTGTATCAGCATACATGTCTCCGACAATGCTTGAAACGTTCGGTTTTAATAAGCCTGTCCCAATGACAATAAAGAACATTGAAACAAATAAAATGCTTGCGCCACCAGGTAACGCTAGCAGGAAATGTCCAATCATAATGAACACGCCACCATAGAAAATAGTCCTACGTGTACCTAGTATTCGGTCAGCAATCCAACCACCGATAATCCCTGACATGTAAACCAATGATCCGTAGATAGCCATAATTGAGTTCGCTAGTCCACGATCTAGGCCTAAGCCGCCTTCATGCAATTCATAATACATAAAGAAAATCAGAATTGCTCGCATACCGTAGTATGAGAATCGTTCCCAAAATTCTGTAAAAAATAATGTAAAGAGCCCTTTAGGGTGTCCGACAAAGCCGTTTTGAGGGACGGATTTTACAATTTCATCTTTAGTAGACATAAAAATATCCTCTCCCGATTTCATTATTCAGTAATAATATTATTACCCAATTTTAAGGATAAAAACTATATTTCATCATACTAAAGTGTTTTAAAAACTTTTTCAAGAGTTTTAAAAAATGTTGGAATTTTACACCTTTTCTTTAAATTCAGACTCGTTTTACTATAATTATAGCAAACCTGTTGCTATCCCTGAATTTTTCTACTCTTTAATATCTACTAATTTATAAACATCTACAAAATTATTCTAAAATATTTTATAATCAGAGTATTTACTTTATTAACAAATAGGCTAGTATTATCTAAAATTTAATCCACAATGATATAAATTCGCTTTTTCTTTTGCAACAAAAAAACACGCTAGAAACACGAAGTGCTTCTAACATGTTTTTAGAACATGTTTGTGATCAACTAATTACATATTGTTGGAATTTTGCATAATCCGCTTCTTTTGCCTCTATTGTTAACAGCGTGCCATTTTCTTCATACGCTGTTTCATAGACAGAGGCATGTTCATTTAAATAAGAGACGATATTCCCCTGCTCATACGGAATGAGCATTTTACATGTTATATAATCAGAGAAAATATGCTGACGAATCATTTGCAATAATTCCTCTAATCCAGTCCCTTCCTTCGCTGAAATCCAAATATTATCACCGCTGATCACAGGGTATGGGACGTTTGCTATATCAGCTTTATTATACACATAAATTGTCGGAATCCCTTCAACGCCAACTGCTTTAAGCGTTTCATTTGTTACATCCATCATAAAGCCGTGCTCAGAATTGGAAACATCCACAACATGTAATAATAAGTCGGCATCACGAGCCTCTTCTAGAGTTGAACGGAATGCTTTCACTAGGTGATGCGGTAATTTGCTAACGAAACCAACTGTATCTGTTAATAGGAATGTCTTCTTATCAGGTAATTCTATTTGACGGACAGATGTTTCAAGTGTGGCAAAAAGCATATCCTTCTCAAACACTTGTTTATGATCTTCCTGCCCTATTTTCGTAAGTAGCTGATTCATAATGGTTGACTTACCAGCGTTCGTATAGCCAACAATGGAAACGACAGGGACGGCATTTTTACGTCGTTGTTTACGCTGCGTCTCTCGTTGCTCCTTCACATGCTCTAGGTCCTTCTTAATTTTCGCAATTTGATCCTCAATTTTACGACGGTCTAGCTCGAGCTTTGTCTCACCGGCACCACGGTTTTTAAAGCCACCTCCAGTGCCGCCACCTTGACGACTGAGAGAAGCATGCAAACCAACCAAACGAGGTAACATATATTGCAATTGCGCTAACTCAACTTGCAGCTGTGCTTCACTTGTTTTCGCACGACGTCCAAAAATATCTAAAATCAACATGGTTCTATCAATAACCTTTGTTTCTAAATCGCGCTCTAAATTACGGATTTGCGAAGGTGATAATTCATCATTAAAAATTACTAAATTCGCTTGTACTTCATCATAAAAGTTTTTTATTTCTTCAATTTTCCCTGTTCCAACATAATGAGATGGCGTAACTCGCTCTAAATTTTGTGTAACAATGCCAGCTACTTCAACATTTAAAGCTTCAGCTAAATTTTTTAGCTCCTCCATTGAATAATCAAAATGCTCATCATTCCGTAAATTCACACCAACTAAAATAGCTTTTTCTACCAATACATCAACTTCTTTAATTCTATCCATCCACAAACCTCCCACCAATGCCTTGATGCTACTACGACAAATTTTCTTCATCTTACCATATAATGTCCAAATTCGTGTTGTTTAGTAGTTATCTTATCTTTATTAACATGTATATCAAAAAAATGCGCCTTCTATACAAAAGGCGCACTACATTCATTTACTTACGTTCTTCTTTTAACAATACTTCAGTACGATTGAACTCGTCTTCAATATCTTTATTCGGTTTATATGTCACGATGCTGACAATCACCGCAACAATTAAGCATACGAAGAAGCCTGGAACAATCTCATATAACGATTCAGATAAGACCTTTATTTTCCCCCAAACGAAGGCGGTTGCAGCACCTGCTATCATCCCACTGAGAGCTCCGTAATTCGTTAATTTTCTCCAATATAGAGACAGCAATATTACTGGGCCGAATGCTGCACCAAAGCCAGCCCAAGCAAAGCCTACTAGGCCTAAAATAGAACTATCTGGATTCCATGCTAAAATCGCTGCGATAATAGCTACAACTAAAACAGCGAGACGGCCAACAAAGACATAATGCTTATCATCTGCTGTTTTATTAAATATAGCTTTGTAAATATCTTCTACAAGCGCTGACGAAGTAACAATTAATTGTGATGAAATCGTACTCATAACCGCAGCTAAAATGGCAGCTAGCATTATACCTGCAATAAACGGATGGAATAGGATTTGGCCAAGTACAATAAATACTGTCTCAGCGTCCTTTAACTCACCTGCATTTTGTTCATAATACGCCACACCTACCAAAGCTGTTGCAATCGCTCCGAACAAGCTTAACATCATCCAGCCAATACCGATACGACGAGCCTGTTTTGTTTCTTTAACCGAGCTTATTGCCATAAACCGTACGATAATATGTGGTTGTCCAAAATAACCTAGTCCCCATGCAAGTGATGAAATAATTGCCGCAGCAGTTGCAGTTGCTGGTAATAAGCTTAGATGTTCAGGATTTACAGCTTTAATAGAAGCTATTGTGTCTCCAATTCCACCTGTTAAAAACAAGCCAAATAACGGTACAGAAATAAGTGCAACAAACATAATTAGACCCTGTAAAAAGTCTGTATAACTAACCGCTAAAAACCCTCCAAACAATGTGTATGCCACAACAACAGCAGATACAATCAATAAACCAGTATGGTATTCATAGCCAAATGAACTATCAAAAAACTTGCCACCTGCAACCATTCCCGAAGAAACATAAAATGTAAAAAAGATTAAAATAATAATACCTGACGCAATTCTTATTAGCTTTGTGTTGTCACGTAAACGATTATCTAAATAACTCGGAATAGTAATTGAGTCATTAGCAACTTGTGTATATACACGTAGTCTCGGTGCTACAAGTAACCAATTCAAATAGGCACCAATCGTTAAGCCAATAGCAATCCAGGCCTCAACAATTCCAGATAAATAGATCGCACCCGGTAAACCCATTAACAGCCAGCCAGACATATCTGCTGCACCTGCACTTAGCGCTGTGACAGCAGGGCCTAGAGAACGCCCACCGAGCATGTAATCGGTTAAATTAGATGTTTTAACAAATGCATACCAGCCGATTCCTAGCATAGCTATCATATAAATGATAATTGAAAGTAATTGATACATGTTTGCAGACATATTTTTCCCCCTTATTTCCCCATGAATCTTTTTATTAAAAATTCTCTATATTTAAAATACCACAAACTTACAAGATAACCTATAATTATTCAAAGAGCGAATTCTAAAATTTATAATAGCAATGCAAATCACAAAGTATGTTAAACTAGTGCCATCTATAACACGATAAAGAAGGCGAAATGTATGACATTTGAAGAAATGAAAGCTCAGCTTATAGAGCAGATTTTACAACAGCAACTTGTTACTGCGACAATCAGTCAACCACGTATGAAATCAAACGAAGTAAAACGTATAAAGCTAAAACCTTTATTATTGAAGGATACTTACCATATACAAGTTGAATATCAATTTGAACGTATTTTAAAGCATGAAAATGTTTTATTAGAAGATTTCCCTGAGAAGTTAGAAGCATTTTTTAACGATTACCGCCAAGCACATATTGATTTTATTGATGAAAAAATACAAGTGCAGCTATCAAAAAAGAACAAAGTACTATGGAAATCTGATAAGTCCTCAACGCCAAAGCAAGTTAATTTAGCGCATAATCGCAAGAAAAACTATTTACTACCAGAGGATAAGCCATATCCATTTTTAATTCGTCTTGGCGTACAAACGGAAGAAGGAAAAATAAAAAAACAAAAATACGATAAGTTTAAACAAATCAACCGCTTCATCGAATTTATTGATGATGCATTAACATATTTACCAAAAGATCGTCAGGTTCGTATTTTAGATTTCGGTTCAGGCAAATCCTATTTAACATTCGCCTTATACCATTATTTAAAAATCGAAAAAGGCTTAGACATTCGTGTCACTGGTTTGGATTTAAAGAAGGAAGTCATCGAAGAATGCTCACAAATCGCACAAGATTTAGGCTATGAACAACTCGAATTTCTAGTAGGAGATATTAATGATTACAATGATGAGTCTGCCGTGGATATGGTAGTAACTCTACATGCTTGTGACGTTGCCACTGATATGGCATTAGCACGCGCTGTAAAATGGGGAGCAAGCGTTATTTTAAGCGTCCCTTGTTGCCAGCATGAGCTAAATCGCCAGCTTCATACACCAGCTCTTGATATCATGCTTCAGCATGGTCTCGTACGCGAGCGTTTTTCAGCGCTTGCAACGGACGCAATCCGAGCAGAAATTCTATCACTTGTGGGCTATGAGGCACAACTGCTGGAGTTTATCGATATGGAAAACACACCAAAAAACATTTTAATAAGAGCTTATCATACCGGCAAAAAGCCAAGCTCTGAACAGCGCGCTAGCTACGATGCGTTTTTAAAGTTACTAAATGCCAAGCCGTTTTTAGCGAATGAGTTACAAGCTTACCTATAAAATGTCGAGGTATTTGAGAGTGAAGTGCGGGTATTCGCTCCTTCCGCGGGTATATCATCGCGGGGCGCGGGTATTCGTCTTCCTTCCGCGGGTATTTCATCGCCAAGCGCGGGTATTCGTCCTCCTTCCGCGGGTATTTCATCGCCAAGCGCGGGTATTCGTCCTCCTTCCGCGGGTATATCATCGCGGGGCGCGGGTATTCGCTCTTCTTCCGCGGGTATTTCATCGCAAGTGCGGGTATTCGTCCTCCTTCCGCGGGTATTTCTGAATTTTCTTAAGCACAACATTAAAAAGGCGGTCCAATAACTTTTGGACCGCCCTTTCTATTATAGTTCTTGTCGTAAAGCTTGAATAACGTCAATTTTTGTGGCCTTTCGTGCTGGACGATAGCCAGAAATCATCGCTACACCAACACTAATCGCTGCAGCAATAATAACGAGCTGCCAAGGAATAAGAGAAAATGTAATGTCACTTTTACTAAATGCCTCTTCCCCTGTTGCAGCTTCTAGAATTACAGGCAGTGCAGCATTTGCTACGAAGCTAATAATATATGAAATAACTACAGCTATTAAAGTCCCAATAACACCAATGAACGTACTTTCCATTAAGAACAATCGTTGAATAAGCTTTGGACTTGCTCCGATCGCCTTTAAAACACCTATTTCACGAGTACGCTCCGTAACTGCCATTGTCATTGTATTGAAAATGCCAATCGAGGCGATCAAGACAGCAATTGTTCCTACAAAAATTAAGCCGATTTTTAAAACTAGGAAAAATACATTCATTTGATCCAACTTCTCAGTCACCGAATAAACGTTATAGCCATAGTCTTTTAGTTTGTCTAATATCGGTTTTACATTTTCCATACTATCAGCGAAAATATTGAATTCTGAATGAAACATGTCATCCTCATTAACAGTACCCGTTGCTGCTAAATTAGTTGCTAGCGTAGGCTTTTGCTCTGTATCCATATAAATAGAGTTATTGACCATCCAATCATAAGAAGGCTTCTTCATAACACCGACAATCGTATACTTTATTTTCTCTCCCTCTTCTGCACCATCAGAATGCGGCATTAATGCCAATTCGATTTCTTTACCAATTAATGAGTCCTTATACCCTTCCTCACTACCATTATAAAACGTGCCTTCCGCTTCAGCTTTTTTACTTTTCTCTTCAATAATTTTGCGCTCGGCATCATTTATTAATGTTTGAGCAAAATGATAACCTACTACGATTTCGTTTGGCTTTGTTGGATACTTCCCTTTCGCAAGCTTGCCATTTACTTGCTCAAAATCTTGCATATTCGCAACGTATACATCAGATAGTGTATCGCGACCTTCAAAAAATGAATGTCCGGATGCATTGACAGTAATCGTTTCAAGTACTGTTTTCACATGTTCTATACTTTTTATTTCATGGATTTGTTCCTCTGTAAATTGATCATTACCAAACACTTGAATCTTCGTAATATTTTCATCCGATAATATTTCATTACGTATGGAATCCTGCAGCCCAAACCCAACTGATGCGAGGACAATCAAAAATGCACAACCCATCGTTGCGGCTAGTACTGTCATAAACACACGTAATTTATTTTTCTTTATATGCTGTGTAACAAAATCTATTTGATCTTTAAATAACATGTTATGCTTCCTCCTTTACAAGTTCCCCGTCGTACATGCGGAAACGTCGATGTGCTATCGTTGCTACTTCCTCGTCATGAGTAATGATGACGAATGTTAAACCAAGCTCACGGTTTAGACTTTGAATGAGCAGCAATATATCTTGCTCTGTTTCTGAGTCAAGACTTCCTGTCGGCTCATCTGCTAGCAGAATAGGTGGATTTGTAATTAAGGCTCTCGCAATACTAACTCGTTGTTGCTGACCACCCGATAATTCATTCGGGTAATGGTCTGCTACCTCCGTTAAACCAACCTTGTCCATTAATATTTTCACCTTTTCAGTACGCATTGCTTTCTTGATACCTTGTAACTTCAATGGTAGTTCTATGTTTTCAGACGCCGTTAAGCCTGGCATCAGTTGAAAGTTTTGAAAGATAAATCCGAAATGTTGCAAGCGAAAGGCTGCACTTTCTACTTCAGTAAAATTAGCTGCTTCTTTACCGTTTACCTTAATAGACCCTTGTTCAGATTTCATAAATCCAGCTAGTATTTGTAATAAGGTAGATTTACCGGAGCCACTTTTACCAACAATTGCGACAATCTCTCCTTTTTTCACCTCAAAGTTGACACCTTTTAATACCGGAACCTGTTTTTCCTTGCCTTTCTTTCCAATTAAAAATGTATGTTGTAAGTTTTCGACTTGAATCATTTTCAAATAAACACCCTTTCACATTCTTTAAACCCATCACCATAACGTGTGGTTGATTTCCGTTCCGACTGGCGCTTTCCTGGAGGCGTCCGATGAGCCGCTTCGCTTCGTTCCGGGGTCTCGGGCCAATAGGATGTTGGTCACGACGGCGTTATCACAGGGCGTGATGGTTTTAGCCTTCGTTCCTCTATCGCTGATCCCCAAGGAGTCGCCCAGCCTCCACTCCAATCAACTTATATACATGGATATGTTTTTAACAAATATCATCCTAAATATATGGTGATGAGTAATTCTTTCTCCATTGTAGACAAGAATTCTTAATAAAGTTGAAGGATAAAAATGAAGATATTCTTAAGAAAAGAGAAAACTATGAGCAAAACAACCCCTTTACATTCCCTTTACAATTCTGACATATAAGTTATTCAAAATTTTACGTCTCCATAGCTTTCTTTTGTATTAAACAGAAAGTATAAATCCTTATAAAACCTATATTTAAAGCGTTTTCCTGTATTAATAAAAACAAATACAGAAGTTCCATTATTATTTTGTGAGCAAATTGTATATTACAGAATTGTAAAGTTTTATGGAGAATAGAAAAAAATTATGTAGATAAATTAAAGATTTTGTTATGATAGTAAAGTTTAGAGGCCAATTTATTTATATCCAGGAGGATTCGATTTACATGCTTAACTCAAAAAAACAAGACCCTTTCTTTATAGCTTTGCATAAAATTGCTGAAAATATGAGAGAGGCCGTACATTACGCAAATGATTTTCGTATTAACAGTGTAGCTGACTTAAAAGAGATTAGCATTACTATGAAAAATTACGAAACAGCTGGTGATAAGCTTATTCACGAACTAATCGTGATGCTAAACAAATCATTTATGACACCTATCGAGCGCGAAGACATTCTAGAATTTGCAATTCGTATGGACGACGTGTTAGATGGTACGGAGCATTGTATCGCTCATTTTGAAATGTTCTCTCTAACAGAAGTTGATGAATCAATGCGTACTTTCTTAGGCTATATTTCAAAAAGTGCTGATGAAATTGTGAAAGCAACAGAAGAGTTAAAGAAAAAGAATCTTATTGGCATGCGCCCACACGCAATTCTTATTAAGGACTATGAACGTGAATGTGATGAAGTACAACGTTCGTCTATTAAACAACTATTTTTAAATGAAAAAGATCCGATTCGACTTATTAAATATAAAGATATATATGAACAACTTGAAGATATCGCTGATCATTGCCAAAACGTTGCAAATACTATGGAAACAATTATCATGCGTAACGCGTAATTAGGAGATGGGCACTTACAATGAACACAATCATTATTCTAACCGTACTGGTCGTTATCTTTGCCCTAACATTTGACTTTATCAATGGCTTCCATGATACAGCAAATGCTATTGCAACTTCGGTTTCCACTAGAGCGTTGAAACCTCGCGTAGCTATCATGATGGCTGCAGTGATGAACTTTATCGGAGCTATTACTTTCGTCGGTGTTGCAAAGGCTTTAACAAAAGATATTGTAGATCCATTCGCTTTAAATGCCTTTAATGGAGATACAACTGGTTCAGTCGTTATTTTAGCAGCATTAATCTCCGCTATTATTTGGAACTTACTAACGTGGTATTTCGGTATTCCATCGAGTTCTTCACACACTCTGATTGGCTCCATTGCTGGTGCAGCAGTTGCATCTGCTGGCTTCGACGTTCTAAACTATGGCGGTTTCACTAAAATCATTATGGCCTTAGTGCTATCACCAATCCTTGCGATTTGCGCCGGCTTTATTATGATGACACTGTTTAAATTATTGTTTAAAAACTTAAATTTATATCGCACGAATAAAGGTTTCCGTACGATGCAAATTTTCACTGCCGCCATTCAATCTTTTACACATGGTACAAACGATGCACAAAAGGCAATGGGGATTATGACGATGGCGTTAATCGCCGGTGGTTTGTATACAGGAGATGAAATTCCTTTCTGGATACGAGCTGCAGCAGCAACTGCAATGGGGCTTGGTACTTCTATCGGTGGCTATAAAATTATTAAAACAGTCGGCGGTAAAATTATGAAAATCCGTCCAGTAAACGGAGTTGCAGCAGATTTAGCATCTGCGTCTGTTATCTTCGGTGCTACATTAATTCATTTACCAGTTTCTACAACACACGTTATTTCTTCCTCTATCATGGGTGTCGGCTCTGCACAACGTGTACGTGGCGTAAACTGGGGGATGGCGCGTAAAATCGTCACTACTTGGATTATTACAATGCCAATTTCTGCAGTTATGGCAGCTACGATTTACTTTTTATTATCGTTATTCTTTTAACTTCTTCCCACCTCTATAGATGGTGAGATAAATGCGGATTTCACGGAATTATGCCAAGGCATAATTGATTTTGATCGCATACTAAGACTCCTGTTCCTTATTAGGGACAGGAGTCTTTATATTATTACACGACAAAATGTGACACATCCTTTACACTATTTTAAAAGGGGGACAGTACCTAATATGAAAACTTTTTCAGCTTTTATAACGGCCCACGCTAAAGCTATCGTAGCCTTATGGTTCGTCATTTTCATTTCCATGGCTATGTTTGCTATACAACTTCCAAGTAAACTTCATGGCGACGGTTTCTTCGTGAAAGGAGATCATACCTACGTAACAAATGAGCTTGCCAAAACATTTGATTTACCTTCCGAGACAATTTTGGTCGTCTTCAATCCAGCAGACGATAAGAAAATTCAAGATACATTAAAAAAGTTGGAAAAAATTAAGGAGATTCATTCAATCCAGTCACCACTCGATGATGCTTCTTTACAAAAGAATGGTATAGCTTATGCCATGATTCATCTTAAAAATAATATTGATCAGCTACCGGATGTTGTGAAAGACATTCGTACATTAATAGAGGATGACGGTGTGAGCATTACTGGCGGACCTGTTATTTCAGCAGACATCAATACGGCCAGTCAAAAGGATTTAGCGTCAGCAGAGGCAATAGGCTTACCAATCGCTATCATAGTGCTATTACTAGCTTTCGGTACTGTCGTAGCCTCCATCTTACCTATCATTATTGGTGTTGTTACTGTTGTCACTGCGTTTGGAATTTTGACTTTGTTTAGTGGTAATGTCAATTTATCAATTTTTGTATTAAATATAGTACCCATGCTTGGACTTGCATTAAGCATCGATTTTGCCTTGTTATTTATTAACCGCTATCGCGAAGAACGTGCTCACACATCCATTGTACAAGCCATTCAAACGTCTATACAGACAGCTGGCCGTTCAATCATCTTTTCTGCAGCTTGTGTCATGATCGGCTTAGGTGCCATGATTGTCATTGACGTCGAGATTTTTCATAATATCGCTTTAGGAGGCGCAATTGTTGTATTTCTTGCAGTACTTTCCGGCTTAACCTTGCTACCTGCTACGATGATGTTATTAGGAGATCGCATTAATAAATGGCGCCTATTACGTGTAAAATCCGGTGGTACAAATCGTTGGCGTGGTTTTGCCGGCTTTGTCATGAAACATCCTGTTGCCATCGTTATTGCTGCTTTAATATTACTAGGCATTGGCATGATTCCATTGAAGGATATTAAACTTACAATTCCTCAGGTGGATTCATTACCGGCTAAATATGAGGCACGTGCTGCTTATGATCAGCTAGATGAGACGTTTGGACTTGGTGATACCTCAACATTATATTTATTGGCAGAACGTAAAGATGGTTGGGAAGATAATAAGGCAAGAAAGCTTATTTACACTATTCAAGAAAAGTTGCTTGATGACCCATTAGTAAATCATGTTTCAACCATTTATACGACGGCTAACATTAAGTCACCTGAGGAGCTGACTGCTTCTTTGAAGACTCCACAAGTGGCCGAACAAATAGAACCAATTCTAAATACGTTTACTAAAGATAAACAACTCTTTATCCCAATTACATTGGATGCATCCGGTTCATCCACTACCGCTCAAGAATTTGCTCGAACATGGAAAGATAAAGATTTAGGTGTCGATTTTGCGCTCGGAGGTCATGCGAAATTCAATCAAGAGATTTTCGATGAAATTGCTAGTAAAATTTTCTTGGCTGTATCTATTATTATCGTTTCAACGTTCTTTATTTTAATGGTCGCTTTCCGCTCTATTTTAATCCCACTGAAAGCGATTATTATGAATATCATTGGACTTTCATCAGCCTTCGGTATTCTCGTCTATATTTTCCAATATGGACATTTGGGCATTGAAGCCGGTACGATTGTCCTTATTATCCCAGTAATTGTATTTTGTCTTGTCTTCGGCTTAAGTATGGACTATGAAGTCTTTTTAATATCTCGCATTCAAGAGGAATATCAAAAAGGAGCGGATAATACACGTGCCACGATTGACGGTCTAACTTCTACAAGTCGTATCATTACGTCAGCAGCGCTTATTATGATTGTTATAACAGGGGCATTTGCTTTTACAGATGTGATGCCTGTGAAGCAAATTGGGGTTGGTATAGCTATTGCGGTCGCCATCGATGCAACTATTATTCGCCTCATGCTTGTTCCTAGTCTTATGAAGCTCTTTGGGGACTGGAATTGGTGGCTACCCTTTGCGAAGAAACAGAAATAAACAGACAACAATTTTGCCTCGGCATCCGAAATCGGCTTTGTGTTCGGACACCCGCTGAAAGAAATTAAAAAAATCCGCTCCCTCACTCAAAGGTTGCGGATTTTTTCTTATTTTGAATAAATACGGTCGTACCATTCTTTTGCAGCTTCTACCTCAGGCATTGTTAGCTGATGACCATAATTAAACCATACAGTTGTCACATCGGCCCCAGCTGACGTTAAAAGCGCCTCTAAATCTTCAGATTCCTGAGCAGTACACATTGGATCATTCGTTCCAGCACCGATAAAGACAGGGGTTGAAGAAAGTGTAGGCAATTTAATATCGCGTCTAGGAACCATTGGATGATGCAGTATTGCACCTGCTAGAGCATCCTCATAATGGAATAATAGGCTAGCAGCAATATTCGCGCCATTAGAATAGCCGATAGCAACAACTCGATTACGGTCAAAGCCATACTGCTGCGCTGCTTCTAATAAAAAGTCATTTAATTCCTTCGTACGGAAAATTAAATCCTCTATATCAAAAACACCTTCCGCTAATCTACGGAAAAAGCGTGGCATACCATTTTCAAGGACATTTCCACGGACACTTAAAATACTTGCTGTTTCATCAATTTCCTTCGCAAGGCCAATTAAGCTTTGTTCATTTCCACCTGTACCGTGTAACAGTAAAAAAATTGGTTTTGTTTCATCTGTTCCTTTATGAAAAACGTGCTGCATTTACAGTCCACCTCTCGATTATCTTGAATTCGAGATAATTGTAGCCTGTGGCAAAATTAAATTCAAGCTCTTTGACTTATTTATTTCGCGATTTTCACTATTTGGCTGTTCCTTATGATCTTTATAAAACTTTGTGATCGTAAATACTGAAAATAAACAAGCAGCTAGAACAACAACAATAACTATTCCCACTATTTTTTTCCCATTCATTCGTTTCGTATCCCCCGAATTACTTATTTCTTTTTACGAAAACCTTCTTCTAGTAAATATTCTTTCGCAGCATCGTGTGTACCAAAGGCTTCTTCTAAGTTTTCTCCATGATAAATATTCCACGAACGTTGCTCAAAGGCTAGCATTAATTGAGCACCTTCACGATTTTGCCATAGCTCTTCAATCGGCTCTTGCTCCTCTGCTTCTTCCGATAAATATTGAATGGCATCTTCAATAATTTCACGAAGTTGTTGTTCATCGTAGTCACGAATGTTTACTAGGCCTTTATCACTTGCTTCTTTCTCGTAGCGCAATAAATCACCGACAAATACGAAGCCGTTGCCATTTGGGTGTAGTTTTTCCACAACAATTGTCTTTTCATAAAGGCTATCCATAAAGTGATAATTTACGCGTTTCAATGAAATTTCCTTCTTTGTCAGTTCAGGAAATGAGTCGATGATGGCTTGCTTTTGTTCAAATGTTAGCATATAAAAATGCTCCTTTTCTATTCAATATCTCTTTTAGTATAACTTATTCTTCCTGTTATATTGAAGTAAAATAGGCAGTACTAAAAGTAAAGTTTCATGTCCATAACGTGTGGATTGATTGTTTAGGTTAATTTCCGTTCCGATTGGGTGCTTTCCTAGGGGCAGTGGCAGATGTTTTTTGCGCGAAAGCGTAGTGCCAACGTAGCGGCAGCGGTAGATGTTTTTTGCGCGAAAGCGTAGCGGCAGCGGTACCGAAGTAGGTCATGAAGATCAACTTATATACATGGCATACTCTTTAACAAAATTGATGATGAGACAAGAAATCAGAGTCTAATGATTTTTCCTATAAAGGCAAAAAATCCGCTTAAACTTCCTATGAAAAAAGCACGAGCACAATGATGTTGCTCATACCTTATTCACGGAGAGCGAAGCGGATTTACCTTATACAATTATGCTAGAATTCCTATGAAGGTTTTTCAGACACCCCACAAATTCATAACATTTTATCTTTTACAAACTGAATAACATGTGCAACGTATAGTTCCCGGTAAGGGACAAATTGCGCAGTACTAACAGGACGCACAATTTTCGCTCGTTGACCATCAGGGAAATATTCATAGCCTTCAATATTTAAAGTAGCTGTTTCTCCTAAAAAGAATGCCTCGGCCTCGTCAAGCTTTGCTCGAACGACCCCTGATACTTCCTCATACTGCAGGTTAAATGATTCCCAATCATGTTTGAATGGATATATAAAAACATGGCAAAATTCATTGTCAATCATGTTTTCTGAAACGATACTACAAGATGTCATGCCCATTTTAACTACTTCGTGTACGTCAACATCGAGTCCTAGCTCTTCCTTTACTTCGCGAATTCCTGACTCGACTGTCTCTACAGCTAATAAATGCCCCGCTGCTGTAATATCAAGCAAACCAGGATAGTCCTTTTTTTGTGCACTACGGATTTGGAAATAGATATAGTCCTCATTGACAAGCCAACAGTGGAATGTTTCATGCCATAGTCCTTTTTCATGTACCTCTGCTCTCGTTGCTGTCCCAATCTGTTCATGCTGTTCATTAAAAACTTTCACAATTTCTTGTTCCATTTTTTCCGACTCCTATACCGACTTCGTAGCCTTTTTCTTAATCACGTTCCGTTCATCATAAATATTGGATGCGATTACTTTTAATACTGCATAAAACGGTACAGCAATGATAATACCGATAAAGCCTGCAATATTACCTGCTGCTAAAATAACTGTAATAACGGTTAACGGATGGATATCGAGTGTTTTCCCCATTACATTAGGCGTTATAAAGTTACTATCAATTTGCTGTGCCACTAGTGTGACAACAGACACCCATATAACCAACACTGGATCCTGAACAACAGCCACGATCAGCGCTGGTGTAAAGGCAATCCATGGTCCTATAAACGGAATCATATTCATAAAGAAAGCAAATATAACAAGAAGCAATGAATATTCTAAACCTATAATTAAATATCCGACATACATAATAAGTGCAAGTAAAAAACTAATTTGTAGCTGTCCTTGTATGTAGCTACGTAAAACACTATCAATTTCACTTAACGTTTTCTTCACCCATTCACGGCGTTCACCACTAAAATATTTATAAATTGATGGTGCAAATTTTTCATGATCCTTCAACATAAATATAAAGAAAAACGGAATTAGAATAGCTAATAAAGAAACTGAAACCACTGATTGTAAAAGTGATACTAGTCCTTTACTTGCCGCAAAAGCAATATCCTGCACATAGTCCGCCATATTGTCGATAAGATCTTTTAACTGTGGCGGGAAATTATCCCTGTTTCTCAATACATAATCAGCTGCATCTTGAATACTAGCACTAATCTGCGGTACATTTTTCACTAAATTATTTACCTGTACGGCAATCGGATTACCAACGATCCACCCAAAGCTACCGACAAGCGCGATTAATCCAACGACGATCGTTAAAATGCTCGCCCATCTCGGCCATTTACGCTTCTCTAAAAATCTCTGAATCGGCTCTGTAACATAATACAAAACACCGCCCAGTAATAAAGGTACAAAAATAGCCTTTAAGATAATTACAAGCGGCGAAAAAATCCAATGAATCTCTATAAAATATTTAATGACTAATAGGGTAAGTAAAATCCCTACGCCTACTTGAAACCAAACTTTCCTCGTCACTTTAATTCACTTCCTTTTATCTCAGTTACTGAAAATACTACTTATATATTAACCATTTCGCAAGTATCCTATTAATTATTGTCTAAATATGAGAGTTTATCAATTATGCCTCGGCATAATTGTAGCTGCCGCTTTGCTTTCGCTACAAAAGACATTTGCTGAAAATAGTTAACACAAAAAAATTGCAACCCTCCAATGGGCAATCTCGCAAGCCCCTCAAATGCCAAAGCATCCGAGGAGGCTCATACGTTTTGCCTTCCACAGGAGTGTCGCAAATTTCCACAATGTAATAGTTTATAATTTTGTATCGTCTACTGAATTTAAGTAATCTTCAATATCGCCAATGACCGATTCAACACAGCCGTCCTCAAATGGTGAAATTAAGCCAGCTTCTTTTACAAGCTTCGTAAAGGACATAGAACCACCTAAATTACATAAATGAGTATAGTCCTTCCAGGCAGCTTCAAATTCTTCACGTGAACGTTTCCAGAACTGGAATGCACAAATTTGCGCTAACGTGTAATCAATGTAATAGAACGGACTTGCATAAATATGTGCCTGACGTTGCCATACACCACCCGCTTCTAGATAACTATTATGATCATAGTCACGGTGTGGTAAATATGTCTCTTCAATTTTTTTCCACGCAACTTTACGTTCAGCTGGTGTCATATTCGGATTTTCATAAATCACATGCTGGAACTCATCAACTGCAACACCGTAAGGAAGGAATAATAAGCCACTGCTTAAGTGTGTGAACTTATATTTTTCTGTGTCTTCCTTAAAGAATAGCTCCATCCATGGCCATGTGAAAAACTCCATACTCATCGAATGAATTTCACAAGATTCATAAGTTGGCCATAAATATTCTGGGATTCCGATGTCACGGCTTGAATAAACTTGGAAAGCATGTCCCGCTTCATGTGTTAACACATCGATATCACCTGAAGTACCATTAAAGTTCGAGAAGATAAATGGAGAGTGATAGTTTTCGATAAACGTACAATAACCGCCACTCTCTTTACCTTTCTTCGCCACTAAGTCCATTAATTCATGGTCAATCATAAAGTTGAAGAATTCACCCGTCTCAGGTGATAGCTCCTCATACATTTTTTTACCGTTCGCAACAATCCATTCTGGATCGCCTTTTGGTGTCGCATTTCCTGATACAAAGTTGAATGCTTCATCATAGAACTTAAATTCAGAAATACCAATACGCTTTGCCTGGCGCTCATATAACTTAGTTGCAATAGGTACGATTAAATCACGAACTTGGTCACGGAATTTCTTCACCATATCTGCATTATAGTCAATGCGATTCATTCGAACATAGCCTAGCTCGACATAGTTTTTATAACCTAATTTAACAGCGATTTCATGGCGCACTTTGACAAGTTCATCATATAGTCGATCAAATTCCTCTTCATGGCCAGCAAAAAAGCCAAAGCGTGCATCCGTTGCCGCCTTACGCATTTCACGATCAGTAGACTCTGCATACGGACCAAGCTGGGCGAGCGTTAATGTTTCACCATTAAAGTCAATTTGCGCAGAGGCAACAAGCTTATTATATTCTGAAACGAGCTTGTTCTCCTTTTGCATTAGATCAATGACTGCTGGTGAAAAACCTTTAATTTGATAGGTTGCTAAATCAAATAATTGCTGGCCCCATTTTTCTTCTAACTGCTCACGGAATGGTGAAGCGATTAGTGCTTTATAATATTCTGTTGTTACCTCTTCTAACTCAGGTCCAACCTCATCATAATAATCGCGTTCTGCGTGATAGAATTCATCATTCGTATCAATCGAAGCACGAATATACACCAGGTTCGCCATCGTGGCATAGTCATTACTCAATCCGTTTAATTTCTCAATTATTTCACTTTGCTCGTACATCGTTTTCGCATTTTTAAATTCGTCAATTAAAGATAATTGTTGCTCTTTCATTGCCTCAACTTTAGGACGGCTGTATTCATAGTCTTTAAATGTTTTCATAAAGTCCCCTCTTTCTGTCATATACCCCGTTATATTTCTATTATATGCCAAATCTATAGTATTAAGAAATAAATTAATAGCCAAATACATATGTTTTTAATAGTGCGGCCCTTTCCCGTAGCGTTAACTTCAATTCCACCGATTTTGGCGTTTTTGCCGCAACTACATCTACCTCAAAACCTAAAGTCTCCGCTAAATATTTTGCACGCTTTAAATGAAAATCATTAGAGACTATCGTGATTTTCTTAGTTTCTTTAGGCAAAAGTTCTTTACTAAATAATAAGTTCTCATAAGTTGAAGTAGATTGGTCTTCCACTACTATTCTATTCGTATCAATACCATTGTCCTGTAAGTATTTAAGCATGACTGAAGCCTCTGTCCGATCTTCATCTTCCCCTTTTCCACCTGACACGATCACTTTTACACGAGGATACTTTTTCAAATACTTTACTGCCTCTTCTAATCTATTTTTCAAAGAAAGCGATGGAATTCCACCCGGTTTTACCTTTGCTCCCAGGACAATCATGTATGTAGCTGTTCCGTTTGCAGCTGGCTGGACACCCTGTTTCATCTCCTCGCCGAGCCAAATATAAACAACACTACCCATAGCAAGCAATATAACCCCTAACCTTATTACCCATTTCTTCACAATTGACCCCCCCTTACCTTTTATTAACGTTTAGGCAAAAAAAAGGATGCTTGTACTGAAATTGCTGTACAAACATCCTAATTGATTATCTTAATATAAAGCGCTTAATAGAATCCTGTAACGCTGTTATTTCATCTGTTAAATCATTGGAAGATTCACTAACAACCTGAATGGCACGCTGTTGTTCATCAACGGATGCCGTAACTTCCTCTGATGCAGCAGCATTTTTCTCACTAATCATCGCAATACTTTCGATAGATTGCATAATGTTATTTTTTGAGCCATTCAAATATTCTACCCCAGTAGTCATTTCCTTAATAATAGAAATGATCTCTTCTACGGCCAATTCTATTTCCTTAAAGGATGACTCTGTTATGGCCACCGAATCATTTTGCTGACGAACAATGACGTTTGTTTTCTTCATCTCATCATTCACTAAATTAGTTTCACTTTCAATTCCCTTTAAGGTTGTACGCACTCGCTCTGTTGCTACAGATGTTTGATCCGCTAACTTACGTACCTCCTCAGCAACAACTGCAAAGCCTTTGCCATGCTCCCCAGCTCTAGCCGCCTCTATCGATGCATTCAATGCAAGTAGATTCGTCTGATCAGAAATCTCCGTAATCGTACCGACAATGCCTTCAATTTCCCTAACTTTCACAATTAAGCTATTAAATACAGCCTGGACATTATTAATCACTTCTGAAGACTCGTGTGATGTCTCTTTTAAGTTCTTTAAATTTAAAAGCCCGTCTTGATTTGATTGCTTCATATTTTGAGATGCATCTAGCATTACTTCATTTTTGTCATGCAATAATTCAATCTGTTGCGCAAAATCAATTGCTGTTCTATTCGTATCCTCTGCCTCTGAAGCTTGCATTGATGCGCCGTTTGAAACCTCATTTATCGCTTTTACTATTTCATCTCCATAAGCGTTTGTTTCCTCTGCCACAGATGTTAAATTTGACGATGTCGATTGAATTTCTACAATAGCTTCCTCTACATCTGTAATTAATGTTTTCAGTTGATCAACCATTTCATTAAAGCCTTCATTTAACTGACCGATCTCATCTGAACGTTGTAGATTTTCAATTTCTACAGTTAAATTCCCTTTGGCTACTTCACGTACACGTTTCGATAATTTTCGCACTGGTAAAGCTAAATGTCTTGAAACCATTATGACAACTATAGTACCTATAATGATGGCACCTAATAATGTAATACCAATAACGAATAATAATGAATTAGCCCCTTCATTAAAGTCTTGCATATATGTACCCGATACTATAATCCATCCCCAATTTGGATCCTTTGCAGAATAAATTATTTTATCAGCTAATACATCTTGCCCTGGTAGCTCAAACTCATATTTGGTATATCCCCCACCGGCAAGTGCTTTTTCGGTTACTTCCCGAATAAAGTAATTTCCGCTACTATCTTGATCGTTCCATAGGTTATCCCCTTCTCGAGTCGGATGGGTTGTTAATGTCCCTTTATCATCTAAAACATATAGATAACCATACTCCCCCAAGTCTCCAGGATAATTAATTGGCCTCTTTCCTTCACTATCCTTCGGTCCTAGAAATGCCTCCCGCACTTTCTCCTGTGCAACTTCTAAAGGAACTTCGCCCCTTTTAACACTCTCATTTGCTAACTCGATTAATTGCAAAGAAGATTCAACACTATTTTTAATAACTTGTTCACCAATATCATCCAGACCTTTTTTTGCTTTGCTATAGCTAACTAGGCCTATCACTAAGCTAGGGATAATTAATAATGCTAGTGAAATGATAATTAGTTTCCCCTGTATCGAACGTGAAAACTTCATGCTTTAGCCCCCCTTTTCTCCTCTTTCACTATGACTATCAATCTATATTATGTTATTATTCAGAATTTTTCACAATGGGTAAAACGTAATTTATGTTTGAATTCTTCGCCTTTTTACGAAAATATGCTTGATAGCTTAACGTGGGGGGGATTTCCATTGCTACTGGACCTATTTCCGGCGGCGTCCAGCCTTCACTCCAAATCTAACAAATATGATTCCAAACTTTTAATGACAAGCTTCAAATATGCATAATAGATAAAAAAACTATCTTTCTACAAGGATATGCCTTATAGAAAAATAGTTTTTTGATTTTTACCATCATTAAAATGTTTAGACACTATCTTAGTTCTCGCCTATGATATGATTTTAATCCAAATTACTAATGCTATTAAAGTAGTGAAAAGGGTTGGGATTGTTAAAATAATACCTATTTTCAAATACTGAACCCAGCCAATCTTTATTCCTTTTTGCTTCAGTATATGGAGCCATAACAATGTTGCGAGTGAGCCAATCGGCGTCATTTTAGGACCTAGATTTGTGCCGATGACATTTGCATAAATAAGCCCTTCTTTCATAATTCCAGTTGCACTAGTTTCAGCAATAGCTAATGCATCAATCATTACAGTTGGTAGGTTATTCATAATAGCTGACAAAATCGCTGCTACAAACCCCATCGTAATTGTCGCTACCATCAATCCTTGCTGTATAGCGTGCTCTAATAGACTTGCCAGCAATCCGGTCATTCCTACATTTTTCAAGCCGTAAACAACCACATACATACCGATAGAAAAGAACACAATATTCCACGGTGCCCCTTTCACAACTCTCTTTGTATCTACAGTATGGCTACGTCGGGCTAGTAGGAAAAAGATAGCTGCTACTCCACATAAAATAAATGACACTGGAATTTTGAAAACCTCACTCGTTAAGAAACCAACTAATAGAATGGCTATAACATACCATGATAATAAAAATAATCTCGAATCACGAATTGCAAGCTTTGGATTATCAACTGCCTCGAGTGAATATTCTTTTGGAATTGCACGGCGAAAGACAATATAAAGCACAACTATACTTGCTAGTAAAGAAACTAAATTCGGTATCAGCATATGTAGGGCATATTCCATAAATCCAATACCGAAATAGTCTGCCGACACAATATTTGTTAAATTGCTAATGACTAACGGTAAGGATGTTGTGTCCGCAATAAACCCACTTGCAATAATAAATGGAAAGATCATTTTATCGGTTAAATTCAATTTACGGATCATTGCGAGAACAATTGGTGTTAGTATTAAAGCTGCACCATCATTTGCAAATAATGCTGAAACAATAGCACCTAGACAGCAAAGGTAAATGAATAAGCGTATACCACTTCCCTTTGCCACTCGTGCTATATGTAGGGCAGACCATTCAAAGAATCCTATTTCGTCTAGAATAAGTGAAATAAAAATAATTCCTATAAACGAGAACGTTGCATTCCAAACAATCCCCGTCACCTCGACAACATCTTGCCAGGTAACAACTCCGAGCATTAATGCAATTGCAGCACCAAAACAAGCAGACCAGCCGATCGATATTTTACGCGGCTGCACTATTACAAAAAATAAAGTTATTAAAAATATTGCAATCGCTAAAAGAGCTTGCACAGTTTTCCTCCCTAAATCAATTATGCCTCCGGCGGAAGTTTGGACACCCGATGAAGTTAAAAACCAGTAGCTTTATTCGCTACTGGTTTCATATGTTTATATTATTCACCTAAATCTGCATTATGGTAAACGTTTTGAACATCCTCTAAATCTTCTAATGCATCAATTAATTTTTCAAATTTCGCAATGTCGTCACCAGCTAATGCTACTTCTGTTTGTGGAAGCATTGAAAGCTCTGCTACTGTAAATTCTTGAATGCCTGCTGCTTTTAGTGCTTCTTGTGCAGCAAAGAATTGATCTGGCTCTGCATAAATAATGACAGTCTCGTCTTCTTCAAGAATATCACGAGCATCAACATCTGCTTCCATTAAAATTTCAAGAACTTCATCTGCTGATTTACCTTCTAAACCGATAACCGCTGTTGAATCAAACATGTAGGCAACAGAACCACTGACACCCATATTCCCATTATTTTTACCAAATGCTGCACGTACATCAGAAGCTGTACGATTAACATTATTCGTTAAAGCATCAACGATTAACATAGTGCCTGCTGGTCCGAAACCTTCATAACGTAATTCGTCGAAGTTTTCATCGCCGCCACCCTTCGCTTTATCAATTGCTTTTTCAATAATATGTTTAGGAACACTGTATGTTTTTGCACGTTCTAGAACAACTTTAAGGGCACGATTTGATTCAGGATCTGGCTCGCCTGATTTAGCTGCCACATAAATTTCGCGTCCAAATTTTGCATTGATACGGCTTGTGCTTTGGTCTTTAGACGCTTTCTTTTCTTTAATATTGTTCCACTTACGACCCATTGTTTCCACTCTCTTTCAAATTATAAGTTGTTTATCAATTACGCCTTGGCGTAATTGCGTCCGGATTTTGAATTGTGATTTCGTATCTTTACTCTGAAAATAATAACACAAATGATGCTTACAAAGCTATATATGCCAATGTTTAAGGTAACTTTATTAAGTCATTAATTGCAAAAAATTGTTTCACTTAGAGCACTCTACAAATGTTTTTCCACTTTGATTTTTTCTAATAATGCCTGACAGCCTTCTAAAACTAAATCATAGGTTTCTTGGAAATCTCCTGTATAGTAAGGATCAGGCACGTCTTTTCGATGATCAGTTAAATCTAAAAAGCGAAAGATCTTTGTGGAATCCGGATTCCCTAGCATCGTTTGGATATTACGTATATTGCTTTCATCCATGCCAATAATGTAATCAAAATTTTCAAAGTCAGCCTTTTGTAATTGTCGACCTTGCATCCCTTTCGTTGAGATGCCATATTCTTTTAGCTTACCTTGCGTTCCTCTGTGAGGAGGATCTCCAATATGCCAAGAGCTTGTTGCAGCCGAATCCACCTCGACTTTATGACTCAAATGCTCTTTCACTACCAAATCACGCATGACCGCTTCAGCCATTGGTGATCGACATATATTCCCCAAACATACAAAAAGTACTCGAATCATTTTTATGTCCTCCTACAATCAATCTCATCTTGGCGTATCGTAGTTGTCGCTACAGTAAACACTTGCTAAATGTAGATAAAGCACTCAAAATCAACCGATTCTGAGTGCCTTCTAAGTTATCCCACATTACTGGCAGTATGCTACTACTTCAAAGGAATGTGAAGATTTTAGTTTGTGTTCTTCACACAGAGGGTTCACCTCTGAATGGTGTTTCACTTTATTTCTTTTCTGCTGCAACTCGCTTCTCTAATTCTTCAGTTAATGCTATTAATTCATGCTCAAGGTGATTTGTAAATTCCTCGCGCCCTTCTTTACCTTTACCCGTTACGTAAAATGGCTCGCCATAAATTAGATAACCTTTACCACGCTTAAAGACATCACCAGCATTACGCGCACCAATATAAGCTGCTGGTACAATTTGCGCTTTGGCTAACTGAGCTATTGTAATTGCACCTTGCTTTAAATCTGTACCTTCCGCATTTCGCGTACCAGATGGGAATATCCCAACCACTTTCCCCTCTTTCAATAGCTGCGAAGGGATTTTAATAACACTTGGGCCTGGATTATCACGGTCAACCGGAAAGGCATTTAAACGCTCTATAAGCCAGCCAAGACCCTTTATATCAAACAATTGCTTTTTAGCCATAAAGTGAATCTCTCGAGGGCATACTGCAACACCAAGATTTAAAATATCAACATAGCCCGTGTGTGTACACGCAATAATAAACCCACCTTCCTTCGGTAAGTTTTGCTCTTCATATACACGCGCTTTCGAGCCTGTTAATTTTAAGATTACTTTTACAACATTTGCTATAAATTTATACACTGTTTTCATTCCTACCTTATTCAATAGTTATCCCCATTGTAATCGAAAAGACCAGTATACTGCAATTACAGATGAAAATATCTAGACTCTTCCCACTAATACATCAACATCAATCGTAATTTCATTTAACAGGATATTGGATCCTTCTTTCTTATGCCAGCCCATTGGTGTCATTTCCAGCAGTGCTGGTACAAGCTCTTTAGCTAGCGGTACCGTATATGTAATACGTTCTACGCTAACATCGGTAAAGCTTTCTTTAAACCGAGCAACTATTTGTTCATTCGAATACGACTCTTTAGTAGAATCCGCATATAATTGCGCTCGAAGCTCATGTAAGTATCCACTTTGAGGTACAACCTTAACAACACAACCATTGTGAGTTAATAGTCGTTTAAATTCTTCATAATTGGCCGGCGATAAAATATTTAATATGGCATCGAAGCTCGATCTTGCAAATGGACTTTTCGCTAAATCACCAACACACCACATTTGCTCTGGATAATGTCGAGATGCAGCAAGGATGCCTTCCTTCGCTATATCAATACCAATTCCTATACCATGTTTCTTTACCATAATACGAGCTAAATGTGAACCTTCACCACATCCTGTATCAAGTACGGTTTCTGCATTAGCAATTAGCTCTCCGATTTTATCTTCTACTACATCATAAATACCACTATCAATAACCGCTTTTCGAGATTCAAAAAGCTCTTTATTGTACTTAGAAACGGCACCATGTGTCAGCATATTGATGTAGCCCTGTTTGGCAATATCAAAAGAATGATTTGAGGAACATACTAATCTACCTTGCTCAAAAACATCCATTGATTCCTGACAAATTGGACAAGCAAAAAGCTTTATATTTTTATCCATTAACGCTGCCCCTGCAGCTCTTTTAGAAAGTGCCCCCATTAATTTTCCTCCTTCGGTTCTGTAGGTGAAACAAGTGCAAAACGCTCCCACTTACGACTTTTCCATCTAAAGTATACGATAATAGCTCGCATCCATTCATCTACCGCAATTGCTAACCAAATACCTACTAGCCCCCAATGTAAAACGAATACAAACAAGTATCCGAGCGGGAGACTCATACATACCATTGATAAGAAACCAATTTTCACTGGAAATCTTGCATCCCCTGAGGCACGCAATGAGTTAATAACTACAATATTCATTGTTCGCCCTGTTTCAAGGAGAATACTTAATGCTAGGACAGATGCTCCGATGGCAATTACCTCTGGATTATCTGTAAAAACGTGCATAAGTTGCTTACGGAATATCGTTACAACTGCAACCATAGTGATTGTAAAAGCAAAAGCTGCGCGTACACTCGTCCAAAGCTGATGATAAGCTTGATCCTTTTTACCAGCACCGACGCTTCGTCCAATAATTATAGCCGTACCTGTTCCGATGGCAATCGCAAATAAATACGTAAACATCGAAATATTCATGGCATATTGTCTCGCCGCAAGTGTCTCTGTGCCTAAGTAAGTTGCATAATAAAGGAAGACAATCTGACAAAACTGATAAAGCACCTGCTCAAATGCTGACGGTAAGCCTATATTTAATATTTTTTGAACATATTCCTTTGAATACTCGAAATAATATTTTAGCTTCATTCTTACTTCCATGACTTGATACAACAGCCAGAAAAACACAAGAACTGCCAAACCACGGCTTACCACTGAGGAAATAGCTGCACCTTTTACACCTAACTCCGGTAATCCTAAGTTACCAAAGATTAAACCATAGTTTAAGACAACGTGTAGCACATTCATACCTAGTGATACATACATCGTTTGCTTTGTCCATCCGTGTACACGGATAATTGCTGCTAAAGCGTTTATAATAGCCTGTAAAAAAATAAAGCTTCCGATGATTACCAAGTAGCTTTGAGCGTATTTAAGCACTTCCCCTTGCAAGTTCATCATGGTCATTAAATGACTTGAAAAGAAGAAAAATAAGATACTCATCATTAGTCCAACAACCAAATTCATCGTAACTGCTAAAGCGGAAATCTTCGCAGCCTCAAAAAATCGCCTTGAACCTAAATATTGAGATACAACAATGGAAGCACCGTTACCAACTACCTCAAGTATTAAAATTGCAATATGAATATATTGATTGGCTGCACCAACTCCTGATACAGCATTATCTGATAAAGCACTGAGCATAAAAGTATCGGCTAGTCCCATTAACATAAATAAAAATACTTCTAAAAATATCGGCCATGTCAAATGGAATAAACTTAACCTATCTGTCTCTTTAATATCACTTTCTTTTAATATATCTGCCAATACTTTTCACTTCTCCTAATCGTTTCGTAAAGATTTTCACATGCTGTCCAACTTTCAACTACCTTCTTTACCATCTATACAGATAAATTACTGCCCAATCAATTATGCCTCGGTATAATTACGTCTGGAATCGGCTTTGTGCTTAGGGCTGCAAATGTTTTTTGTGCGAAAGCGCAGCGACAGCAACAACACGAGGGCCGACACGATGTCGGTCATTTCGGTAATGCCACAGGACGTGGCGTTTTTAGGCTGAGTTCCTATATTTCAACGGGTGTTTGGACAACCGCTGAAAGAAGTTAAAAATATATAGTATCTTATCATAGATTTTTAGGCTGTAAAGAATTTTTATAATGAAACACCTAATTGCGCCTCGGCATAATGCTTCCATAAGCTTTTTGGCCAATATGAATTAAAAGATTATGCAAAGATAATACAATACACAAAAAATCCCTCTCACAATTTTATGTGAAAGGGTTTCTTATCATAATAAACAATAGTCCTGCAATTGCTTACGTTTTTCAGTTGTTAACCCAAACTCTTCCTCTAAAAAAGCTGTCTTAGAGCCATATCGGCTATCCATTGCATCAAATGCTGCCTGCAAATAGTCTTCACGGGCAGACATTAAGGCATAAAATTGCTGTAATTCTTGATCGCTATAATCTTGCTGAATGGTTAGAGCCATTCGTTCGACTAAGGAACGTAAATGTACATTTGTATCTAAATAATCCTCCATGATCGTTTCCTCAGGGACATCTAAAGCAAGTAAAATTAGCGCACTGCCAATACCTGTTCGATCCTTCCCGACTGCACAATGATGAACAAGCCCTAAATTTTCAGGTTGTTGAATCGTTGCTATTAACTCTTTGAATGAGGCATTATTAAAAGGCATTTGTGCATAAAATTCTCTAAACATCTCCGGGCTTACAACCTTATAAAAATCTTTTCCACCAGAGTTTGTAGGCATCTCAAAAGCATGATTTCCTTTAGCTGGTATTTGAATATACTTGGCATACGGGAATATCGGATTAGGATTATTTTGAGCCTCATGGTTGTCTCGATAATCAAAAATTGTTTTCACACCTAGCGTTTCAAAGCGCTCTTTATCTGATTTCGTCATTTTACCAAGTGCGGCTGAACGATAAATCAAACCATTCTTAACAGCACGCCCATCTCTTGACTTATAACCACCCATATCCCGAAAATTATTAACTGCCTCAAACGGAATAATATTCATATCAAACTGTTTCACTCACTGCACCCCTCCCTGTTAGCAAGCATACTTATCTCTATTTTATAGAACAATTCGATATAATACTAATTTTCGCATTAGGGAATGTCGTACACTACTTAGAGCAACAAGGGGATTTATTTGAGTGTTTCTTTATTTGGGTGGAGCAGTTATCCTTTTTATTCATCAAAAAAAGCTGCCCTTGATAAAGGACAGCTCCAAAATACTATTTTTCAATATCAATTATTTAAATAACTCAGGATATACTGCTTTCGCGATTAACTCAACAGCTTCGCCAATACGTGGACCTGGACGGTTTGAGATATCATTATCTATAGAATAAACAGCTTTATTTTTAATGGCCGTGATTGAATTCCATCCATCACGAGAAAGAATTTCTCCCGTTGAGTCATTGCCTACTGTTGTTAAAATGACTTCTGGATTTTTCGCAATGACATCTTCCTCAGATACCATTGCCCAGCTTTTAAGTTCAACAAAAACGTTGTTAACGTTTGCAGCATTTAAAATCTCTTGTTGGAATGTATCAGAACCAGCTGTATAGATGTCTGGCTTTGGACTAATTTCTAAATAGATATTTTTTGGTTCTTTCACATCTTTAACTTTTGCTTGGACATCTGCAATTTTAGATTTAATATCTTCATTTAACTTTTCGCCTTTATCTTTGATGCCCATAGCTGCTGAGACTTGTTCGATATCCCCATAAACATCATCAAATGATTTAGCTGATTGAATGGCAAACACTTTAATACCCGCATCTTCGAGACCTTTTAAGGCATTTAAATTTTCTTCATCGTCTCCAGTTGTATAGGCAATAACGACGTCTGGCTTTAACGCTAAAATACGCTCACTATTGAATATTGTAGAATCAGAAACACGCTCAATTTTTTGAGCTTCTTCTGGATACGAATCATACTCAGTCGCACCAACTATTTTATCACCCACACCTAGCGCAAATAAAATCTCTGTATTACTCGGTTTTAATGAAACAATAGTTTTAGGTACTGCATTAAACTCTACTTCTACACCACGGTCATCCTTAACTTTATAGCTAGTAGTTTTCTCAACTTGTTGATCTTCTTTAGAAACAGTATCTTTATTTGTATCCTCTTTCGTGCCACAGCCAACTAATACAAGTGCCAACATCAACACAGAAAGCCATTGTAGCTTAAACATTTTCTTCATTTCATTGATTCTCCTTTTTCTTTTTCATCGGGTATGACTTACTAATAAACGGTATTTCAGCAATACCTGCATGCTGATTCATATAGACAGCCATTACAAAAAATACATTGGCTAGCAATCCTAAATAATCAAAGAGAATAGCTGGTACTTCGCGTTCTTCAGATACTTTGTGCAAAACACGGTATGATTTTTTTGCCTCACTACGACATAAATGTAATGCAGAAGCTGCCTCTGTTCCTTGGGGTAATACAAAGTTTTGTATTTCCTCTTTAACATGACTAACATAGAAATCATAGCGATCACTAAGCCAAGTCAAATCATCTTCAGTTACAGCTAATTTGCCTCGGACTGAGCCATTTACATGGTAAGCCATTGGCAAAATGGCAAGTAAATCATCTGCTACTACCTCTACCGTTTCTTTTTTAACCGCCGCCAATGCTACACCAATATGTGTTGTTAGGCTATCCGTTCGAATTTCAAAATCTACTGTAGATGCCTTTTCACGCATAAATGGATAACAAGAATAACGTGCATCTTTTTTCAAATCTAAGTCCCCGCTTTCCTTCGTGAAAAATTCTTACCTTATTAACACCTCGTCTTACATCAGGTGAACTATAAGCGCATAAAAAAAACGTTGTTCCCACTCCTAAGGAAACAACGAAAAATAGCATAAATAGTGTCACATAAATACGACATAGCCTATGTATTTGCCGCATATTCTCCTAGCTTCCGAAGAGTTATCTATACGTTCAAACAAAGGTCGGTCTCCTGGCTTGTACAGTTCACTACATTCATAAAAAACCTTCCCATCGGATAATTCGACAGTGGTATATCTTTATGACTTCTGTACTTACAGTTGCGGAAACAGCTCCGGTTTTTCACCGAATTCCCGATTATGCTATAGTTCAGCACCTTTATTCTGCAAGAATTATTCACTTGTTATGCAGTTTATCATAGATTGATAGGAAAAAATAGCTGTGGAATTTAGAATAAACAACGATGGATAAAAATCATGCAGGTATTACCGTATGCACGCGGATATATTCACTCTCCCATTGGGTATTCATCCTGCTCGTGCAAATATTTGTTATGCCTTATAAGTTAAAGCATTTTATTTTTTATAATGAAAGGATTTTCAAAAAATAGCCATTTTCATAACTTTCATCGGATGGCATTTTTATATTTCTTTTTGGATTTAACATCTTTCTCTTCCTCAATTAAACGCTGTGCAATTTCTAGTAGCTTTGGGTCATTTGTTGTATCGAATAGCTTTTTAAAGGATACAATAATATCATAGCGTATTAATGTCGGGTGCTTTTCGTCTAAGCACGTTTGATATCTTTTAGCCAAATATGATACGACTAAATCTCTTTGTACCTGCCCCGCTAAGCCTATTTTCCAAATTGCCTGTAAAGTATGCCTCACAGTGACTGTTTCTTCATCATACGTTACTGCCCAAATCTTTAAGAAGTCCTCTAACACTCTTTCTTCAGGATCGCTTTTTGCTGCCAGTGCGCATAAAAATTGTGCAGCACTTGCACGTACATGTCCATTTTTGTATGTAAGAGTTTGAACTAATTGTTCCCAAACTGAATAGGTCCAATCAACTGGTTCCTGCATAATTTTCATTAATTCTTCGTATGATTTGTATTGAATATCACGGTCACGCTCTGTTAAATTACTAAAAAGTTGCAAAATCTCTTTTTCCATGATTCATCCCTACCTTTATTGTTTCAGAACGTAAAAAATAGTGTACTTGTAAGTGTTATCTCATTTACCATCATGCGTTACTTTGCTACTACAAATTAAAAGTCTCATATAATTGTAATTTCAGAGCAAGATCCCAATCGTATATTTCAAAATTATCAGAAATGGCGTTCAATATGCAAGAATCTTTTCTTTTAGCTATATGAAGACAGAGGAATACTCGTTAGGATTATTATTGGAGTTATCTCACGATTGAGTCAAAGCGAAATACGCAATAACGAAAAATTGATGCTAATTCTTTTTTCGGCTGTATTATCATTTTTATAACTGGGGCTATAGTTATAAATATATCAACTTATGTAAATTTATTCATTACAAAAGTTATTTTACTCATTATTGACCGAGTAGTCGAGCCTAAACTAATGAATAACATTATGCGTTTGCCTAATAGGTTTAGTCGTAGAATCTTAACTATAGTTTAAACAGTTGATAATTTCCAGTACCGTCAAATAATAAAAAAAGGTTACCCTTGTAATTTCTTTTACAAAGATAACCTTTTCGCTATTTTAATCGTCTATATAATAGTACGGCTTATTAAATACGACCGAAGCCTACTAAATATTGATTCCACCAATCAAGTGATTCAATGACAACACCTTTATTTTGAGCATCAATCATTGTGTTGTTTCCTAAGTAAATACCTACATGCGCTATACCTGAACCATAGCTGAAGAATACTAGGTCACCTACACGTGCTTCACTTGCTGAAATACGTTGTGTTGCTAAATATTGTTGTGATGCTGTACGTGGTAAATTTACACCCGCTTGTTTGTAAGACCATTGTACAAGACCAGAACAGTCAAATCCTGTTGATGGGTTACTACCGCCCCAAACATAGCTACGACCTAAGAATTGTTTCGCAACTGAAATAGCATCACCTGAAGATGCAGTGCCTGCTCCTGAACCAACAACCACTTTTTGTGATGATTTTTCATTGTTAGCTTTGCCATTATTATTATCATTGCTATTGCCATTATCGTTAGTGTTAGCATTGTTGTTTGTTGCTTGTACAACTGGAGTAGCTGCTTGAAGTGCACGTAAACGAGCTGCCTCTTCCTCTGCTGCTTTACGTTCTGCTTCTAAACGCTCTTCTTCTTGTTTCGTTGCAATTTGTGCTTTTAATGCAAGAGATTTCGCTTCATTTTCAGCTTTTTTTACTTCCATTTCGCTTTCCTTCTCTTGAAGCTCTTGGAATTGCTTTTGAAGCTCTTTTTGTTTTTCATCTAATGTTGTTTTTTGTTTTTCTAAGCTAGCCTTATCTGCTTCTTGTTGATCTACTAATTCTTGGTCAGCATCCATTAATGTTTTTACCGCTACGACACGGTCCATTAAATCTGCAAAACTTTTTGATTCTAGAACAGCGTTTAAATAAATACCTACAGTATTATCTTGTGCTTGGTATGCAGCCATACGGTCACTTAAAATCGCTGAACGTTGTTCAATACGTTTTTTAGTATCTACAATATTTGCATCAACTTCTTTAATGTCTGCCTGTACTTTGTTAAATACTTTTACTTTTTCTTCGATCTCTTTTTCTAGGCTTTTTAGCTCTTCTTGTAGCTTTTTAACCTCTGTATCTATTTTAGCTTTCTTATCAATCATTTGTTGAGATGTTTCTTCTGCGTGCACTTGAGTTGGTTGAACTGTATTAAATAATAAGCCGCCCGCTAGTGCTAATGCTAGCACCATCGACTTACGCCATTTATTGCGTTTACCCACGTTATTCTTTCCCTTCACTAGTCAATTTCGTTCGTAGAATTTTAATGTAATCATTGGAACGATTTCTTTTATTTATTCTTATATTTTATTAGCCTTTTAAAGTTTAGCACTATTAGCATAACTTTTATACTATTTCACGCCTTTTTAATGGTTTAGTAAAACTCGCAACATTCTTGTAATATTTACGTAATTCCCGATAAATTCTACAAAATTACGTTTTATTCTACATATCAACGTTTTTAACTACTTTACCCATAGTCCCACTCTCTGTTTTGTAATGCTTTTGTAATATTTCTAGAAAACATTTTTAACATAAAAAAAGGTAAGGGAACATTTTCCCCTACCTACAAATAATGTGTAACCATAAACAAAGGTTAATTTCTCTCCAAGTTGACGCTTCTATTGCTTCATGGAACGAAGCGCTTGGATAGAAAGCCGTACTAACAGAATGGCACAGAGAAATAACCCTAAGTATGCTGCTGTATTTAAATAGATCGCATACGTGTCATGAATAAATTGTGAAATGGCTAAAAGTGCTACAGAAATAATGCCAAAGGTAATACCAACGAGAAGTAAGACGAAACGGGAAAATAGATTGGTAATAAAACGAGCATTATCCTCATCTGAAAAAACATCGTGATGTAAGATGATTTTCCCACTTTCTACCCGTTGAATAAGCTGGTCAACTCGTCTTGGCATTTTGCGCAATGTCGGAAGAAGCATGGATAATTCTTCTTGCAAACGTTCCTTTGTTGCCGTCGGTTCTTTAAATGGCTTCAGGAAGGATGCCCGCATATATGCGGATGAAAAATCTCTCGCTTCTGTAAAAATATCAAAGCTTGGGTCAATTACCCGTAGTGTGCCATCCAATGTTACTAAGGAACGCAGTGCTAAACCTACTGCGGGATAGAAAGCAAGACCAAAATCACGAACAACTGTAAATAACGCATGTATCAATTCCTCTGTTGGAATCCGATCCACGTAAGAGATTTTCAAGAGAATTTGATCTATGGCTTGCTCCATTTTTGCACGATCTGCATGGCCCGAATTTTCAACCAATAGTGTTAGGCCATCGTATAAAACACTTGCATCATTTAGCTGAATTCCCATTAAAAATAGCTTTAAGCCCTCTTGTTGTGTAGCTCCCAAACGGCCAACCGCTCCAAAATCAAGCAGTATTGGTGTGCCATCCGTCTCATCAATATGAATATTCCCCGGATGTGGGTCTGCATGGAATATACCAGAAAGCAACATCTGCTCAAAGAAGGAATATAAAACAGTCCGTGCAAACTGCTTACGATCACATTCAAATCGGTTAAATTCAGCTGCAGCATTTGCAACACTTTTTCCTCGAGCATATTCCATGACAATAATATTTTCATTACAATATTCCGTATAGATTTTAGGGATTCGAACTTTATAATCGCTTTTGGCAAGCGCCTTCGTCACCTGCAATGTATTGCGAGCCTCAATATCTAAATGGATTTCCTCGCGTAATCCATCTGCAAATCCTTTTGCAAGCTCTCGAAAACCAAGTGACTCAGCCCATGTAGACTTGTTCGAAAGCCAATTAGCGAATTCCTCCAAAATGTCGAGGTCGTCTCGCATAATCCCCTTCACTTCTGGACGCAGTAGCTTTACCACGACTTCATCAAAATTTTTCAATCGTGCCTTATGTACTTGTCCAATGGATGCTGCCGCAATAGGCTCCATTTGAAAGTTTGCGAATATTTCATTCATAGGCTTCGGAAGTGAAACTTCTAAAATTTGTGTTACCTGTTCTGACGGTAAAGGCTTCACACTATCTTGTAGCCTCTCTAACTCGGCAATAAAGATAGGCGAAAATAGTTCCTTACGAGTAGAAAGTACCTGACCAAATTTAATGAATATCCCACCACATTGCTCCAAAGTTACTCTTAAAGCAATGGCAAGCTCTTTTTCATTTTCACGTTGTCTTGCGTATTTTATCGTTTGAACAACGCCATTTGTCACTGCTATTCTCAATACATGACGCAAGCGCTTTTGTTGTCGCCAGTAGCTTCGAAGGCGCATAAATAAATTTTTTTGCCCATTACGATGATCTGTAGCCCTAATACCGCTTGAATCGAAAAGCTCAAAAACGAGATAGAGCAGCATCGAAATTAGTAGCATGCTACCAATCCAAATAAGTGTGCTGACCTCCGTCACTGTTTGCATCATCGGTTCGTATAAAAAATCTGTATGACGTAAATAGGTATACCAATAAACGAAGGACGTTAGCGTCACACTAATGACTACAGAAAGAACCCTACGTCTGAAATTAATGTTTGAACCAATTAATCGGCCACTGACAAAATAAATAAGTCCTGATACAACAATGATTTGGATTAAAAATTTCAAAAAAATCAACAGCGTCACCTCCGATACTACTTCCTAATACTGCTAGTATAACAAATGTAAGGCTCATCATCATAACGCAGGGGTCACTTCCGTCCCTTAGAAGGCTCTGATTTCCGCTACATGCTACTTGCTTTGTCGCTGTCGCACAGATAAAACAGTTGCTGTCGCTGCGTTAGCACTACGCTTTCGCATGGAAAACATTCGCTCCGTGCAGGGTCTCGTCTGTCTCGCTTTCCCGCGGGAGTCGAGTAGCCCTACGCTACAATCAGTTAAAATCGTCATATTTTACTGTTATCCCCAAAATTTTGTCTATTTGTTTATTTCTTTAGTATTTATCCACTTACAATGATTTTTACTCAGTAATTTTTGTTGATAAAATACCTAAAGGGGTATATAATCCACTTAAAGCAATATTTATCCACAGTTTTATTCATTATCAACACAATAAAAATCTTGATTTATCCACAACATACCCATGTATGTATACTACAAGAAAAGGATGTGCTTACACATGAGTAAAAAATTTTTAGTTGTCGGTGGTGTCGCAGGCGGTGCCTCGACCGCTGCACGTATCCGCCGCCTCGACGAACAGGCAGAGATTATAATGTTTGAAAAAGGACCGAACGTTTCATTTTCCAATTGCTCTTTACCATTTCACCTTAGTGGAATCGTTGATAACAGCGACAAATTAATCTTAATGACACCCCAAGCCTTTCAAACAAAATACAAGATTGAAGCACGTGTTAATCAAGAAGTTTTACATATTAATCGAAAAGATAAAAGCATTACTGTAAAGGATTTAACCACTGACACTGAGTACGAAGAAAGCTACGATACATTAGTGTTATCTCCTGGCGCAAGTCCAATTGTTCCAAACTTGGACGGAGTTCATTCTTCACACGTTTTTACCGTTCGTAATGTCGTGGATATCGACCGTTTAAACCGGTATATCCAAAGCGATGACATACAAGATATCGCTGTTATTGGTGGCGGATTTATAGGCGTGGAGGTTGCAGAAAATTTACGACTTGCCGGCTTTAATGTCTCACTCGTTGAGTTTAGTCAACAAATCATGACGCCATTTGACTATGATATGGCACAAATATTACACAAAGAAATGATGGATAAAGGAATTAATGTCATCGTCAATGACGGCCTAGCTAAGGTTACGGCAGATTATGTAGAATTGAATTCCGGTAAACAATTGAAAGCACAGGCTGTTGTATTAGCTATTGGCGTTCGTCCCGAAACCTCTTTAGCGAAAGAAGCCGGACTGGCAATAGGCGAACTTGGCGGTATTCAAGTTGATGCTAATTACACAACATCCGATCCTTCTATATACGCTGTGGGCGATGCTATAGAAGTATTCCATCAACTAACCCATAAACAAACTCGCCTGGCACTAGCAGGTCCAGCGCAACGACAAGCACGAGCAGCAGCTAATCATATGTACAATATACCTCAACAAAACAAAGGAGTTATCGGCTCTTCAAGTGTGCAAATTTTCGATTACACGTGTGCCACAACGGGCTTAAATGAAAAAACAGCGCTCGCACACGGCTTCCAAGCAAAAAGCGTGTACTTGATTGCACCAGACAAAGTTGGTTTAATGCCGAATAGTAATCCACTTCATTTTAAACTTGTTTACGAAGTGCCAACTGGGAAGATTCTCGGCGCACAGGCGATCGGAAAAGGCAATGCCGACAAACGCATCGACGTTATAGCAACTATGATAACAATGAAAGGCACATTAGAAGACTTGAAAGAGCTAGAGCTATCCTATTCTCCAATGTTTAGCACTGCACGTGACGTTGTTAATTTAGCTGCACTCGTTGCCCAAAACCAGTTATATGGTCATTATAAACAAGTAAAAGTTGACGAAGTTAGAGGTCTCGTTGAAAATAACGCTTATTTCTTAGACGTCCGCGAAATAAATGAATTTGAGAATGGTCATCTCATTCATGCGAATAATATTCCGTTAAGCGAGCTCCGCGAACGTTTGGATGAGATTCCACAAGATAGACCAGTTTACGTACATTGCCGATCTGGCCAACGAAGCTACAATGCTGTAATGACCCTCCAGAACAACGGTTTTTCTAATGTATTTAATGTCGCCGGCTCCTTCCTCGGTATTTGCTTGTATGAATATTTCACAGATGTAACAACTAACAGAGATAAAATTGTCACGGCCTACAATTTTAAATAACACAAAAGGGATGCCACTAGTTTGCAGCATCCCTTTTCTTTTTAATTAGTAGAAAGTACTTTCTCCCAATTTATTGTCCCATTTTTAACTTGATCCCGTTTTTCTTTATTCATAATATCATTTGGACGTCCGCCCTTTGGCCAATCTTTATTATGATTTCCCCATTCAGGTCGATCCTGCGATAAAATAAAGGCTGCTAAATCAGCGGAATCTTGATCTGTCAAAGTACCAGCTGCACCAACTGGCATATTATGTTGAATATAGCCAGCCATTTTCGACATCCTTGCCATACCCGCTCCGTCATTGAATGATTTTTCACCCCATAATGCAGGACCTGTATTAGCACCATTACCTGAGCCATCTGCCGCGTGGCACGCGATACAAGACTGAGCATACACTTCCTCACCGTTCTTAACATCCGGTATAGGAATGTCCTTCATATTACTTGTACCTACCCACTCACGCTCTGCCCCGATAGGTACACCTTCTGAAATATAAGAGAAGTACGAGACCATCGCTTCCAACTCTTTGCTATTCATGTCAAATTTCTTACCGTTCATACTACGAACCATGCAACCATTAATACGCTCCTCAATCGTTACAATATCACCAGAGCGCGCGATATATTGGGGATAATCCGCCATAACACCTACTAGTGACGAAACTCGCTCATCGTAACCTGCCCCCGCATGACAGCTTGTGCAAGACAATTGATTCCCAACATATTCTTCTGCAGCAACATGTGTATTATTGACAAGCTCATAACCATATAATATTGCTTCCTTCATAGGTCCATCCGGCACTTCTTCAATACTTGGTGGCGCATAGACAACTGACTGAGCAGCTGCTGTTGTTTGTACTTTTGTTTGTACAGCGGCTTCTTTGCTTTCTGCATCCCCTAAAATTTTGTCGCTAATGGCTGCTCCTACAAAAAGTGTACCTGCTAACAGCACTGTTCCCGCTACTCCTGCTACTATAGGTTTCATCTATAATACCCCCCTTTGTATAATCACCTATATTTTAGCAAAACAGCATCTTTTTCGATGTGACTTTTCTCACACCACACGCAAATAGAATCATTTTGAGGATAAAATTATGAAATTCGTTGTTCTATAACACATCAAACAAGACTTAATACCTCTTGCAGTATGTACTATTTCCTAAATTTGTAGCCGACGCTTTACTTTCGTACAGTTCAACATTTTCGAATGAATATAAAAATGCCGAGCACAGCATTGTACCCGACATTTTAGCATTCTACTATAATTTACATTCACCACCAACGCAAATAGCTTCACCATCACCTACCATCTTTAACACCGGCCGAATACCTGCTATCTCCGCCGCCTGATGCAATGTTCGTACGAAAACTTCATTTGGTTCTGCCCCTTTAATACCGTAACGATTTTCAAAAACAAAGAACGGAACACTTTCTACACCTAGCTGTTGAGCATCATATCGATCTCTGTCTAAAGCTTCACTGAAGTCAGTTGATGCCAGAATACCCTTTGCTATTTCAACATCTAAGTTTATATTTTCTATGACTTTTAACAAGAACATATCATCGTTTAAGTCTTTTCCCTCCGTAAAATAACCATTCATAAGCTCTTCCGTGTAGACCGACTCTTTACCAAACTGTCGTGTCCATTTTGCTAATCGATGAGCTTTTTCAGTATGCGCTGTTTTCATATCATCAAAATTGTAATGCAATCCAACCTCTTTGGCCCGCTTTGCTATACCCTTAGTAAGTTCCTTCACTTCTTCTATCGAGGAGTCAAATTTTTCAGCCATACCCCCATATACAGTTGGTGCATCTATCTTGGGTGTATCTGGTCCAATTTGATATGCTTTGTATTCAATTTCTACCTGCCCCACATAACCTGCCGAGTCAATGGCGCGTTCCAATTCTCTTTTGCCAATGTAGCAGAACGGACATGTGAAATCCGAGAAAATCTCAATTTTCATTTACTACAGCCTCCTACAATATATCTATCCAAATTTTAATGGCAGTTGCTAAAATGAGCACCGCTAAAATAGTTTGTAAAACTTTTGTGTTTAATTTTTTTCCTGCTTTTGCACCTAGTGGAGCCGCTATTAAACTAGCTACAATCATAATGAAAGCAGGATAATAATCAACTTGTCCCGTCATTAATTTCCCAATTGTACCACCTATTGAGGATATAAAAGTAATAGCAAGGCTTGTAGCGATTGTCATACGCGTCGGTATACCTAGCACTACTAGCATTATAGGTACTAACAAGAAGCCACCAGCTGCCCCAACAATTCCCGATCCAATACCAACAACGAATGCTAATATGGCCGCGATCGGTTTATTGAACGTTACCTCATCCAACGGCTTATCGTCAATTTGTTTCTTAGGAATAAACATCATCACTGCAGCAATCAACGCCAATACACCATAAACGACGTTAACCCCTGCTTCAGATAAAAACTGGGAGCCATAACTACCAACGAAACTTCCTGCTAATATGGCACCCCCCATATAAATAATCAGCGATTTATTTAAATAACCACCTTTACGATATGCCCATACCCCAGCAATAGAGGCAAAAAACACTTGTACCGCACTAATCCCCGATACCTCATGTGCTGAAAATGCTGCAAAACCAAGTAAAGGCGGGATATATAATAACATTGGATATTTTATAATCGATCCGCCAATTCCTAGCATTCCCGATACATACGAACCTACAAAGCCAATCAAAAATATTGTAATAATCCATGCTAAATCCATCTTTTTTTCCTTCTTTCTGGTCACTGGCGCCTCAATGGCATTGTCATATCAATTGAAAGGAGGGCTGTTCTAAACTTCTAATAGAAGAGACAACCCTCACCCGTTTTAAGCTTTTTGAATAGAGAATGTAATGACACCAGCGTCTTCAGATTTGTCTAAAATTGTATGACCGCCAGCTTTTGCCCAAGCAGGGATATCCGCAAGAGCCCCCTTATCTGTTACTTGAACCTCTAAAATTTCACCCGAAGTCAATGTATCCATAGCTTTCTTTGTTTTCACTATAGGCATCGGGCAAGATAAGCCCTTTGCATCTAGTTGTAAAGTTGATTTCATATTTTTCTCCTTTGAATCAGCAAAGCTTGTAAGCGATTTTGCCGGTTCCTTTTGTTTTTTCACGACTTTACGAAGGATGAGCGCCTTCGCTTCGCGGTATTTACATGCTATAACCATGCATGCGTACTCATTACATTTAACCATCTTTTATAAACAGACTATCGAACTGCGCAACGATTTGGACCGATTTCCATCTCTGTCTGCTCATCCTGCGTCGGCGTAATCTTACCCATATTTACTTGACGAATTTCTTGATATGCATTTGGCTGCGGAGGCAGATGCTCCGTTACGACACTTCGGAATTCCGCTTCATCTTTAATATTTAAGCCGTGATTTTCGGCAAATAATTGTCCAAGATGCTTCGCTACAGTTCCGTCTTCATTTAGTTCATCAATCATCATAAAATGAGCTGGTAAAACAATCAGATCATCCGATAATTCTCTGTATCGCTTGTAAAGTGTTTCACGCAAATCACCAACCCAATCTTCTGCAAGACCCGCTAAATCAGGGCGTCCAATTGAATCAATGAATAAAATATCACCAGTTAATAAATACTTGTTATCCACAATAAATGACGTTGAACCAATTGTATGACCAGGTGAATAAATCGCTCCTACGTCAATTCGAGAGGCGCCTACTTGGACAGTTGTGCCGTCAAGTAACGGTGTATAATCAAATACAACTTCTTCTGCATCCTTCGGCGGTAAATAATACGTAGCACCAGTAGTTGCAGCTATATGACGCCCACCAGAAATATGATCAGCATGCAAATGTGTATCGAACACATATTTAATGTTTACGTTTTTCTCTTCCGCAAAGCTTGAGAATGCTTCAGTAAAACGTACAGCGTCAATAATCGCCGCTTCACCTTCAGAGATGACCATATAAGAAAGGCAGCCCTTCCCTAAACGTACAAATTGATAAAGCTCACCACCCCCCGTTAAATCTCCAACTTTAATCGGCTCTAAATATTCACTCCACGTTTTCATTCCACCAGCTAAATAAGCAACCGTACGACCCGCTTCTGATAACATCTCAGCTATCATCAGTGATGACCCTTCTTTCGCACAAACGACTAACACATCTTTATTAGCTGGAATCTCCGGTAAAATATCCTCCACGCCATCTAGTAGCTCAAAATACGGAATATTAAGGTATTCAAATTTACGGCCATCAATTTTCCAATCTTCGAATGCATCCGCATTTCGAACATCTAAAATAAATAATTCTTCATTATTAATTACTTTTTTCGCTACTTCTGCTGCACTCCATTTTAAAACCGACACTTTGATTACCCCCAGAGGTATTATTTTGTTGTTTTTTTAGCGGAAAGGATTGTCCTCTCCGCCTATATAGTGAGTCATTTATATTAATTAGAACGTTAATGACGGTGCTGCATCTTTTGCAAACTCTAAGAACGTCACAGCTCCCCCAACTTCAATGCCTTCAATAAAGTCATCTGTCGTTAAACCCATTACATCCATAGTCATTTGACACGCGATCAACTTAACACCTAATTCCTGCGCCATTTCCACTAATTGCGGAATTGCGGGTACATTAGCTTTAGCAAACCCTTCTGCAAAATGCTCCGCTCCCGCAGGCATAGGTAATGCATGCATTCCTTGCTTATGGATTAAATTTAATCCTTCGAATGTAAAGAAGATCGCTACTTCTTTCTCTGTAGCTGCCGCTGCCGTTGCAATATTGAACACCTTATATGCATCGAAAAGACCACCGTTACTTGCAATTATCGCTACTTTATTTGACATAATAAATTCCTCCTAAATATGTTTTGTTAAATGTCCCATCCAGGAAGTCATCCCTGGTAGAACGTTAAATACTTTTGTAAAACCATGTGCCGCCATCTTTTTAGCAGCTAAATCACTGCGCTTCCCAGTTCGACAAACGACATAAATTTCTTGCTCTTTATCAAGTTCAGAAAGGCGTCCCTCTAGCTCACCCATCGGAATTGACTTTGCTCCCTCGATATGACCAAAAGTAAACTCTGCCTCCTCGCGAACATCGAGAATAAGTCCTTCTCTTGCCATTGCCTCTTTTAACTCAATTGTATGTTCAAAAGTTTGCTCATCTATCGTGTCGTCTGAGCATTTACGAATATAATGTTTAAGCACACTTTCTTCTTCCACTGTCCCAACATATTGATGACCCACAGATTCAGCCCACGCAGCAATATCCGCCTTCGAACCCTTATCTGTTGCTGATACTTCTAAAATTTGACCATCTACTAAATCAGCCATCGCCTTTTTCGTTTTAACAATTGGCATAGGACAAGAAAGCCCCTTGGCATCCAGCTGAAAATCTGCCTTAATACTCATAACATCCTCCCTCATACCTGTATAGGTATTATTTTAGATCAAATATACCTCGGCATAATTGCGTCCAGAATCGGCTTTGTGCATGCACAAAGAACTCCTTTCCGATTCCGTGACATCCGCCGGAAGCTTTAGGCCAACACGACGTTGGTAACTCAGTCGTTGCCACAGGACGTGGCGTTCTTAGACTGAGTTCCTATATTTCAGCGGGTCGCTGAAAGAAGTTAAAAAAATATAGCGGGTGCATCCTCTTATTTTACTTCACCATTCCAAGCAAGCATGCCACCAACCATATTACATACATCGAAGCCTTGACTTTCTAAAAACTGAGTAGCACTACCACTACGACCACCTGATCGACAGACCATAACATATGGTTCATTTTTATTTAGCTCATGCATACGAAATTCAAGTAAGCCAAGCGGGATATGAATAATGCCAGGAATGTGTCCTGACTCCACTTCATCTACTTCACGTACGTCGATTAAATTTATTGCCTGCCCTTGCTCTACAGCTTGTTGTACTTCCATTACTGAAATTTCCTTCATACTATTCTCCTCCTAATACGCGCTCATGCCTCCACGGACATTTGTCACACGCTCAAACCCTTGTTTCTTCAGCTGTTTACATGCCCGACTACTGCGCATGCCACTTTGGCAAATGACAACGATCTCTTTGTCCTTCGGTAACTTTTCAAAGCTAGAACCGAGCGGAACATTTTTGAACTGCGGAATATTTCGCCCCTTATATTCGGCTGGTGTCCGCACATCAACAAAAACTTTATCCTTATCATTTAGAATATTTTTCAATTGCGCCGCTGAAATTGACTGCACCCCTTTCGTTGGCTTCATTCGCCAAACAAAAAATGCTATAACAACAGCAAGTATAATCCATGTTTCCAAGTAATATCGCCTCCAACTTAATACTGTTAAGGGTATATAAAATCTATCTACTTTTAACGACTAAATCCATTGCTTCTTGGATGGCGTTATTCATTTTCCCCGCATCCCCTTCAGCAGTCGTTACACACTCCAATAAATTTTCACTAACGATTACTCCAATAGTTCGATCAACCGCAGAACGCACGGCAGATAGCTGTGTAATCACATCTTTACAGTTTTTTTCTTCTTCCATCATGCGTAAAACACCACGCAATTGACCTTCTATTCGCTTTACTCGATTAGCTGTTTTTGCATCGTAAGCCATACTGTTCACTCCTCCTTTCAAAACGATTGATTGAACTTGCTTACGAGATTCATGATATACCCCATTAGGTATATTGTCAACATGAAAGCTCTAATTTTTTCTTAAACGTCATTTCCATGTTATACCCCTTCTGTATCAACGTTTTACCCCGTTAATCTCAAGTAGTTATCTACACCTCCCTTTAATTTTTCATAAAAAAAAGCGAGAAATCCGACGATGCTATCATCGAATTTCTCGCTTTTTTAAACTTTAAATTATTTCTTTTTAATCGTAATTGTCCAAGCCGCATCGCCAACTTGCTCATACTCCGTTACCTCGTGCCCTTCTTCAGCTGCCCAACGAGGAATGGATTCTGTACCTTGTGTACAATCAAATTGCACTTCTAATTCATCGCCTGAATTTAAGCCTTTGATCGCTTCTTTTGCCTCTACTAAAGGAAATGGACAAACCATTCCCATAACTTCTAATATTTTTTTCATATGAAAGCACTCCTTTTTTATGCGGGTATTATTTCTGTAGCTTGCTTAGCTTTTTTACTTGGTCGAACGAATACAAAGTAAGATGCAGTCCATGTACCTAAAATCATAAACCCTAATGAGATCCATCCTTGCCAAGTCATCATCGCTGTCATCACCAATCCATTACCAATTGAGCATCCTCCTGCTAAACCTGCACCGAACCCCATCATAAGTCCACCACATAAGCTGTTAATCGCCGTTTTTGTATCTGGAATACGAAATCTAAATTCGCCACTCATTTTTGCTGCGAATAATGATCCTAAGAAAATACCTAGCACTAGGAAAACACCCCAGTTGATGAAGCTAATTTGTCCTGTCACCAAAAACTGCAAAATATTAGCAGAAGGTGTTGTAACGCCTAACCCACCTATGCGTCCAGTAGCAACACTTAACGGCCACGCTAAAGTTGCAATCACACCAATAAGTGTTGCAGTTATAAATGGATGCCAACGTTTTTCAAATAAAATATGTGCTAATCCCGTTTTTTTCGGCTTTAACCCTGGGATTTTCACTCGTGGCTTCTTTAGCTCACGGTAAATGATAAATGTAACGACTACTACAAAAATCGTAATAATCAACCAGTTATTTACGCCAATTGTCTCGGCAATAGAATTACTTTCAATTTTCGTTTCTTTAATAGCCGTATCCATCGGCAACAATACGCCTGATTTCATCATTGCTGCTACAAGCATATAACCAGCTAATGCAATCCAGCTGCCAAGTAAACCTTCTCCTGCCCGATACCAAGTACCTGTTGCACAACCACCTGCGAAAATAATGCCAATTCCAAAAATAAACGAACCAACAATAACAGCTACGATCGGTAGCGAACCAGCACTGAATTCAAATACCTTTAAACTAATTAAGGTATATACACCCACACTTTGGATTGCTATTGCAATAAGTAATGCGTAAAACATACGGTTATCTTTTGTTAAATACATATCGCGGAATCCGCCAGTTAAGCAAAAACGACCACGTTGCATAACAAATCCAAGTAAAGCTCCGCAAATAAGTCCCGTAATAACCATTTGAACCATCCGTCATTCCCCTTCCAATACCTTAGTATTCTTATAGGGTATAATACCACTTGTTTTACTATGAATTCAATTACTTTTTTTACTATTTTAAATACAATGACTTTTTTCATATTTGCGCAACAAAAACCCCTTGCTACAAGTGCAGAAAACTGCTTCTTATAACAAGGGGTCAGATTTTTATTTATTTGGCTAACTGCATTGCTGGACCAAAGAATTCATAATGAATTTTTTCGTCTTTCACGCCAATCTCATGTAAATTTTCAATGATTGCTTCCATAAAGCCAACCGGTCCACATACGTAAACATCTGCATTATCGGCTACTTTTTCGGCTAACAATTCTTTTGAGACTTTCTTATTTTCATCCGAATAAAACGCTGTGTATGTTGCATTTGGTAGCACATTTACTTTCTTTTTGATGTCATCGCTAAATGCTACAACTTTTTCATTGCGCGCACACTGGATAAAGCTCACTTCGTTTGTCGCATCATCTGTTAGTGATTGCAGCATACTATTCAATGGTGTTACACCGATACCACCGCTTATAAACGTAATAGGAGTAGAAGTTTCTTCTAAGACAAATAGCCCTGCTGGAACACTTACATCCACTAAATCTCCCACTTCTAATACGTCATGAATAAAGTTAGATACTTTACCATTTGGCATATGATCACTTTCACGTTTCACTGAAATACGGTAGCCGTCTTCTGCACTTGCTTGCGAAAGCGTATACTGACGGTTCATTAAATACTGTTCGCCTGGTACTTTCACACGGATACTGATATATTGACCCGGCTCATAAGCTGGTAGAGACGAACCGTCTTCATTTTCAAAGTAGATAGATGTAACAAGATCACTTTCTACTACTTTTTTCGCCACTTTCAGTTGTTTAAATAAGCGCCAACCGCCATTACGCTCAGCTTTTTGATATAGCTCTTCTTCTACTTGAATGAAGATATCTGCAATGACGCCATATGCTTCAGCCCAAGCATTAATAATATCATCTGTTGCTGCATCACCAAGCACTTCTTTAATAGCTTTTAATAAGTTTTCTCCAACAATTGGATAGTGCTCAGGTAAAATACCTAAACTACGGTGTTTATGAGCAATTAACATCACCGCTGGTAAAATAGCTTCTAAATTTTCAATATGAACCGCAGCAGCATAAACTGTGTTTGCTAATGCTGTTTGCTGGCGACCTTTTTCTTGGTTTGTATGGTTGAAAATATTTAATAATTCCGGATGAGCTTGAAACATATTTTTGTAAAACGTTTTAGTAATCTCCACTCCATGAACTTCTAATACAGGAACTGTCGCTTTAATAATTTGTACTGTTTCTTGTTTTAACATATCGCATACCATCCTTTCGTGATTACAATATAACGCTATCAATTCCTTAAAGCAATATGTAAAATACATCTTTAACAAAATGGACATAATTAATGTATTTTAAATACATCTTTAAAAAAGTATTGAATTTATTATACTTCAATGTAAAAATGCTATAATTATTTTGAACTATAGAAAGTAGGGTGTTCTTATGCGCTTAACTTTATACACCGATTATTCTCTTCGAACACTCATTTATTTGGGTGCAAAGGATGAAGGCCAATTATCAACTATCCAAGAAATTTCTGACGCTTACAATATATCGAAAAACCATTTAATGAAGGTGACACATCAACTTGGATTATTGGGCTATATTGAAACGATTCGAGGACGAGGTGGAGGAATTCGCCTAGCGATTGATCCAAAAACCATTACAATTGGAGAAATCGTGCGTCATACAGAAGAGGATTTTCATCTTGTCGAATGCTTTGACAAAGAAAATAATCTATGCAAAATTGCACCAGAATGTCAGCTGAAAGGCGTATTATATGAAGCATTACAAGCTTATTTATCAGTCTTAGATCGCTATACGCTTGATGATTTTTTACATTCAAAAGAAAAGTTGATGGCACTGTTGCTTGGCGAATAAAAATACCCGCACAACTCAAGTTGGACGGGTATTTCTTATGTCTATATTGTTTTACAATGCCCTTGAAAAGAAAATCATATCTAGTGCACGAATTCCATTTTCATAGATTGGCTCTGGATAATTACTGAAAAAATCTTTTTCAATTGCTTCCATACGAAAGCCTGCTTTTTGATAGAATGCAATATTATCAATACTAGAATTCGCAGTTCCAACTATTATCGTTTGATACCCTTGTGTTTGACAAAGTGTAGTTATTTGACGAAGCGCTTCTTTTCCAAGCCCTTTACCTTGATACTTCGGTACGATCGCAATATTTTTTAATTCTACTGTCTTATCAGATTGTTCTAGAAGTAACGCCACACCCGCTAACTGCTCGCCACATTTAATCTCAAATAATTCACCGTCATTTAAATATTTCCGAACAGCTTCTTCACTTTCATCGGCCAATAACAATTGTGGTAAATAGTCTTCTCTCGCACCTTCCACTTTCTTTAAAGATGTACGATATTGGACAAAATCTTCGCGCTCAAAAACATTTAAAACACAAGGCTGCTTTTCCTTGACCTCTAACCATGAATGCTCCTTCGGAAAATCATTTTCAACTCCGAGTCGAATAAAAGGCAATTTTTCCTGTGCCTTTTGTGAGCGAATATTGACCCTTCGAGCTCCTGCAAAAACATACTTTAACCCTAACTCAAAAAATGCAATATCTAAAATGGCAATTTTAGATTGAAGATTATAGCCTTTACCCCAAAATTCATAGCCTAGCCATGAGCCAATATGACAGCTCTTTTTATTGTGATCAATAAACATTAACGCCGTTACACCAATCAGTTGCCCTTCCTCATCTAAGATAACACGAGGAACTGTCTTTCCTGCCTCTTCGTCCACACACTCACGTTTAATAAAATTAATCGTATCTTCCACTTTTCCAGCAGGTAACCCTAGTGCATCTCGAACCTGTGGCATGGAAGACAGTGCATGCATTGCTTCAGCATATTTTATAGCGTGTCTCACTAAAGTTACGGCCATATTCTATTCTCCTTTTAATATGATCTCGCCTTACGCATTGGATTTTTGTATCATCCTCTAATGGCTTAAAGCTTATTCCTAAATTTAATTATATGTTAGTTGCCAAGATACACCGAAACGATCCTGAATCCAGGCAAATTTCTTTGAGAACCCATAATTATCTAGCGGCATTAACGCCTGTCCACCCTCTAAAATTTGAGCAACCAGACTGTCGATTTCATCTATAGACTCACATTCCACAAAGATAGAGGTTGACGGTGTAAATGTAAAGTTATGTTGTATCACACTATCATTCACCATTATTTTCAAACCTTTTAAATGAAGGACAGCCATTGCAACCTGTTGTGAGTCTTCCATATAAGTTAAGCTTTCTACTTGTAACTCTGAAAACCATTGTTGATATTGCTGGATAGCTTCATTGGCTTGTCCTTGAAACATTAAAAACGTAGTGGCACTTTTCATTTATTTAACTCCCCTTCATATTTTGTAATCCATTGTGCTGGTGTCATTTTCGAAACAAGCTCTCCTATTAATTCATACGGAATATTTTTAGTGTTTGTAAAACGAATACAGCTTTTCCCCATATTAAGCTTTGTCGGAACTCGTTTCGCATATTCCTCTTGGAACCACGAGAGTAACGCTTGATCTGCATAAATGCCCATATGATAAACCGCAATATGACGTTTTTGTGCAGCAAGACTTATAAAGGGTAAAGGAGTATTCGGTGTACAATGGTAGCCCTTCGGATAAGTAGATAACGGGACAACATAGCTTATCATGTCATAATTCATATTTTCTTCAAAACCCTCTGGTAAATTGCTTTCTACGACATCTACAAGTTTAGCAAAACCTTCCTGCCATTTTTTATCTACTTGCTCAATATAAGTGTTTTTCATACTCTGTCCCCTTTTCAACATAGTATTGGTGTATATCTTTATAGAAGACTCATTCCATAACGTAGAATTGATTCCGTTCCGGCTGGGCGCTTTCCTGGGGGGCGTTCGATGAGCCGCTTCACTCGCTTTGCTCGCTCCAGGGTCTCATCTGTAACGCTTATCCCCGAGGAGTCGCCCAGCCTCCACTCCAATCTACTTATATGTATGAAATACGTTTTACAAAATGTCATCTCAAACTTCCGATGATGGATCAATTTATTAGAAATGATTTGTATGGCAAATTACCATAACGCTGAATTGATTTCATATGTGTAATAAATATCATCCCTAATTTTTAATAATGAGCCAATAGCCAATTAGAAGACATTGATTTCCGTTTTAATCGCTAAGCTACGAGCTAGGCTAATCATAGGATTGCCAATTAGCACGAATATAGCATCATTTAAAATAATCAATAAAACCTCTTTGTTATTTATGCTTTTCCTTCTGCTTTTGCTTTTCGGTATAATTCCTTTGTTTTGTAGCCTAGTCTAATAATTTCACGCATCTCCTCCAAGCGCGCTACCTGCGTCTCTTCCTTTTTCGCACTATAAATATATCGGGCCCAATCTTTTTGATAGCCCGGTGTTAATCCATCATAAAATGTTAAATCATCCGTATTTTCCGCAAGTGAATCACGCAATTGAGGAATCATGCCCTCATAGTCGCTTACGCATTGACTACTCGCTGTCTTCTTCTTGCCACGGCTTTTGCCATCTCTTTTTATGCTTAATATTGAAAATGTCTCATCTAAAGACATAAGACTCGCAAATTTATAATCACTGCCAACAATGTATTTTTCATCGTCTACTTGAATAGCCGGGAAGATTTCATCGCGATGAATAAACTGTTCATACTTCTTATTCCCCTTTTTCGGATACACAAAAAATAAATAGCCTTGCTCCACGAGAGTGTTTAACTTTATTTCATTTTGTAAGTACGTTACCATTTCATCAATAGTAAATACAAAGGTAATGATTCGATCATGAGGTGTATTCCCCGATTGGGGTATTCCCTCTAGCAACATATCCTGCGGCTGATTATGAATAGCAATGGACAATTCATCTTTAAGTTTAAATTTCTTTTGCATAGTTTTGACACCTCTTTTACAGATCAATTCAATTTTCTCTTAGTTTTGATAGTATAGCTGATTTAATGAAAAATTCGTACAAAAAAAACGCTCAAATTTTCTCGAGCGTTTCGTTTACATTGAAATAAGCTATTTTATTTTGGTAGTCGCTACTATACCTTTAATTATCGGAATGGCTGTTCCAATTATCACTATCGGCAGGAACCACCAGCCAAGATTCTCTACCTCACCAAGTGCAATGCGTACCATTTGGAAGGATATAGCTGCAAATAAAATGAGACAAAGGTTTTTCACTTCATTTAATATTTTTCGGCTATTCAAATAAAAAGCCTCAACATTACTTTCATTTAAGCGTGCTGGGTAATTATGCGTATGCGGAACCCTTTCGAGGAACCCTAGAAAAATCCATAGAAGTAGTCCAATAAACGGAAGGATAAATAATTCTATTTTGGAACCCCAGCGATCAACTTCTCCTGCTCCGTTAAAATGTCCTGGAATCTCCTCAGGTAGGTTGCCCCACATAGCCAAAATATAAAGGATGGACAGAACAAATAATCCACCACCGATATAGTCCAAAATTTTTTCATATGATGTTTTCGGCAATTTCAAAACAGGTCTATACATCTTCCCACATCCTTGCTTATCCCTTTACCATTTCTACGTTACTACAGTTCATTTAGTTTCAAATTTGCGCAAATTGTCTTAATTGTTTGCGATATATACATAACTATCCGCTTCCACTAACAGTAAAACGGCACTTTATTCTACCTTTTTTATCATTTTATCTACAACTTACGTCCTTACTCTTCTTATTCAATATAGTAGAAATTCTCATAATACTTTGTAAAATTAATATAATCTGATATAAATGGTATATACATATTTCATTTTTTTGTAACATTTCTACTAAATTACTGAGAAAGGAAACGACAACTATGCGATTTACTATCTATAAAAAGTTAACACTCGGTTTTTTTATTGTAATTTTAGTATTGATTGGCACCATCGGATTAAATTTTAAACAGCTTAATTCCGTAAACAAGACATATCGCGTGTTACTTGAAGAACAAACAACAAAATCTATTAGTATACAAGAGCTCCGCGCAATTGCTAAACAGGAAATTGTAAATATGAGAGGCTATCTATTACTTGGAGACAAGCAAAATTTTCAAAGTAATACGGCGTCCCGTGAAGAATTTAAAAAGAAATATGATGAATTAATGGCATCGTTCGATTCTCAAAAATCAATCGAATTATTAGAGGCAATCAATAAAAGCGAGCAAGATGTCCAACAGTTCGCAGATCGCATGTTTTCATTAAAGGCCGATGGAGAAACAGAACAATATGTAAAGCTTGATAGCACACAGGGCCGCCTAATTATTAAACAATTCGACGAACGTGTAGCTAACCTTGCAAACTATCAAGATGAATATATAAAAGAAAAAATCGCTGCTACATCAAAAGAAATACAATCTATTAAATTCCAAATGATTATTCTCGGCGTGTTTGCCGTTGTCATTAGTCTGATAATTGCTATGATCATGGGAAGCCTTATTTCCCGCCCTATCAGAGGAATGGCAAAGACCGCGAAAAAAATTGCTGGGGGCGATTTAACAGCTGAGCAAATTCAAATTAAGAATCGTGATGAAGTAGGCGATTTAGCACTTGCCTTTAATCAAATGGCGGCAAACTTAAAGGATCTTATTACAAATGTACGTCATAACACTGTACAAGTAAGTGGTTCTGCAGCTGAGCTAACAGCAAGTGCTGAACAAACTATTCAAGCGACAGAACAAATCACTTCCTCTATACAAGAAGTAGCAAGCGGCTCCGAAGCTCAAGGTAAAAATGCTACTGAAAGTTCGGTAGCTATGAAAACTATGACAAAAGGCATTCAACAATTGGCTGTGACTACAGCTGCTGTTTCAGAGCTTGCTATAGAGACAAATACGGAAGCGAATAAAGGAAATGAATCACTTCACCGTGTTATTACACAGATGGACACCATCAATTCAGCGGTTTTAGAATCTGCTGGCGTTGTGAAAGATTTAGAAAACCATTCTGTTGAAATCGGAAATATTATTAGCCTCATTACAGATATTGCAGAGCAAACAAATTTACTAGCATTGAATGCTGCAATTGAGGCAGCACGTGCAGGAGATCATGGTCGAGGCTTTGCAGTAGTTGCGAATGAAGTAAAAAAATTAGCGGAGCAATCCAAGCGATCTGCTGAACAAATTTCAACTTTGATTTCAGAAATCCAACAGAATACACACCACGCCGTAGCTGTTATGGATACTGGTACACAAGAGGTTCAAGTAGGTATGCAAGTTGTCAAAGTAGCGGAGGAAGGCTTCTCAAAAATCGTTGAACTGACTGAGCATGTATCCAAACAAATTCAAGAAGCAACGACAGTTTCAGAGGAAATGTCATCAAGCGCTGAGCAAATTTACGCATCCTTTGATGAAATTGCAACAATCGCACAGATGTCTTCTTCCAATCTACAAAATGTAGCTTCTGCTTCCGAGGAACAGCTAGCAACTATTGAAGAAGTGGCCGCTTCCGCTGCTACACTATCAAACATGGCCGAGGAATTACAAACACAGGTTTCACGCTTTAAGGTTGAATAAAAATGATAAGAGTAGACACTCAGCAATGATTAACACAGCAACCCTTAAACCAGATTTATTAACGAATTAATAATATTAATTTCAAGATTATCAAAATCAAGACTTGTTGATTTTCAAACATGTTTAGATATCTATTTCATTGACTAATTAACTTTTTAATAAAAAGATCCTCCAAAACTGTATTTGTATACAATTTGGGAGGATCTTTATTTTTTCTCCCAGCTGCCTAGGATCTTCTTTTTAAAAACGAAAATAATATAGCTAATATGAAAAGAACAAATGGTGTTAGTCCAATATATTTAAAAGAATTTTTTGCTCCTAATAAAAAATAAAACGCTAAAGGCAAAAATGTAATTGTACTTATCAGCATATAAACCCAAGACTTTTTTTTAATACCTACTATTAATGTGACACCAGAAATGAAAAAAGAGAGCTGCCAAAGGAACGAAATTGTGTTAGAATCTGCCATATAATCTTCTCCTTTTTATCATCGTCCTATATGAAAATTGGACTTTGATTATCCCTAAATGGTATCTATCGATGTCATTCATTTATATGTACAGGATTCTTCAATTTACAAGAGATTCCCAGCATGGGAATCTAATCAATTAAAGCCTCTTCCTTGTACTTTTCATTTAACACACTTAACATCTTAATTATTGCCGTCTCCTCACTCGGTACTTGTAAGGACGCAAGCTCACGTACTTTATGTTCCCCTACACAAACGCTTTCTTTTGCCTTTGCAAACATGGACGCATCATTCGTATCATTACCAAATGCGATAAATTCACCTTCAGCGATACCTAACTTCGTTAAACCATTCCATTTATTTATGCCACTCGGGCTCATATCTACAATATTTTCAGATGTATGTTCATATAACGAGATTGGTAGTTTTTTTAGTTTACCTACTATTTCATTACGTTGCTCTCCAGGGAATAATACAACTTTCACTATATCCTTCAACTCTTGCAACGAAACATTTTTCGCAAGTTTTAATGGATCTAAATTTTGATAAATTGGATGCGTCTCACTACCTGTATATGCATAATCCCAATCACCGTCTATTAAATACGGCAATCCAAATGCTGAAATGATGTTTTGAATCTCTTCTATAATTTTTGCTTCAAATGCTGTTACCTCAATAGTTTCTCCGTTCTGTGCAACAAATGCACCATTTCCCCCTACCATTGAAAATTTTCGCATTGTCTCAGGTAATACTGGTAGTAAATCACGAATCGGACGAGCGGATGCAAAAATGATTTCATGTCCGTTTTCGATGCAAGCTTCTAAAGCATTAGTAACTCCCTCACTTAATGGTTGACCCTTAAAGCAAATCGTACCGTCTAAATCAAATACAAATTTCATTGTCACGCCCTCTTTCTAAACTATTAATTACCCATTTATTATCTCATAAATATTTACATTTATTGTAGAAATAATAATGATTATTATAATAACGCGGGGTTGATTTCCGTTACGGCTGGGCGCTTTGTTGCTGCCGCTTCGCTTTCGCACAGTTAAAACATTTGTTGCTGCCGCTTCGCTTTCGCACAGTTAAAACATTTGTTGCTGCCGCTTCGCTTTCGCACAGTTAAAACATTTGTTGCTGTCGCTTCGCTTTCGCACAGTTAAAACATTTGTTGCTGTCGCTTCGCTTTCGCACAGTTAAAACATTTGTTGCTGTCGCTTCGCTTTCGCGTAGAGCAGAGCTTCCTGGGGGCGTCCGATGAGCCGCTTGGGGCAACAAATGTTTTCTGTGCGAAAGCGTAGTGCTAACGTAGCGGCAGCGACAGGATGTGATCCTTTTAGCCTTCGTTCCTCTATATCGCTGATCCCCAAGGAGTTGCCCACCACAACAAGACAGAAAAGAAATAATTTTTAGAATATTATTGACAAATCAGAAATATCGCAGTATGATTGCTTTCAACAACACATTATTGTAGGCCAAGATTGGAAATAGTAGAAATGCAAGTGTACTTGTAGAGAGTCGGTGGTTGGTGCAAACCGATAGACACACATTTCGAACTCGTCCATGAGCCACTCCCTGAACTCTAAGTAAGGGACGTCGGTTTCCTCCGTTAACGGGATAGACAGTGATAGCTGTCGATAAGGGGGCTTTTTCTGTAAAGTGAAAGTCAATTAGAGTGGTACCGCGAGCATAAACTCGTCTCTATATTTTTATATAGAGGCGAGTTTTTTTATTTTTATTGGCCTAGGTGTGGTTTTCGTCTCTAGCAGAGCTAACGGTTCAAAGCAGAGACAATATCAATATTACTACTACAAAAGGAGTGTTTGAAAATGGGAAGAAAAATTTGGGTGTTTGATACGACTTTACGTGATGGCGAGCAAGTGCCAGGTGCAAAACTGAATTTATATGAAAAAGTAGAGATTGCTCAGCAACTCAAAAAATTAGGCGTCGATATTATCGAAGCTGGGTTCCCTGCTTCATCACAAGGAGATTTTGATGCCGTTAAAGCTGTTGCACAAAAAGTTGGGAATACAAGCGACATTATGATTACTGCTTTAGCACGTGCTGTACAGGCAGATATTGACGCTGTTTATAATGCTGTAAAATACGCAGAAAACCCTATGATTCATATGGTACTCGGTACTTCTGATATTCATGTTGAGAAAAAATTTAGTAAATCCAAGGATCAAATTCTACAGATTGGCGTAGATGCAGTAAAATATGCGAAAACTCTTCTACCACAAGTCCAGTATTCAACAGAAGACGCTTCTCGTTCAGATTTCGAGTATCTTTGGAAGACGATCGAAGCCGTAATGAAGGCTGGTGCAACGATGATAAATGTACCTGACACAGTCGGTTTTGCAGAACCAGAAGAATTTGGAGCGATGATTTATAAACTAAATGAGCGTATGAAAAATTTAGACGATAGTGTTCTGTTAAGTGTTCATTGCCATAATGATCTTGGTATGGCAACTGCTAACACGCTTGCTGCGATTAAAAACGGCGCAGATAAAGTTGAATGTACAATTAACGGTATCGGTGAACGCGCAGGAAATGCTGCATTAGAAGAAGTCGTCATGGCATTGAAGACACGTAGCTCTGTATACAATGCTGAGACGCGTATCAACACCAAAGAAATTATGAATACGTCTCGTCTTGTTTCAAGCTTTATGGGCTTAGACGTACAAGTAAACAAAGCGATTACTGGAGATAATGCCTTTGCCCATTCATCTGGTATTCATCAAGACGGTCTTCTTAAATCTCGTGATGCCTATGAGATTGTCCACCCAGAAGATGTAGGTCTTGACGATATGGAGCTAGTCCTGACAGCGCGCTCTGGCCGTCACGCGGTGAAAAATGCTCTTGAAAAACTTGGCTTTTCAAATCTTACAGCGGATGAATTCGAAGGAATCTTCGAAGGCTTCTTAAAGCTGGCTGATGCAAAGAAAGAAGTTTACGATCACGATTTATATGTTATTGTAGAAAGCTATTATGAAAAGCATGACGCAAACAATGCTAATGCCACTCACTATAGTGATCAGTTCTTTGACTTCGATGATTTACAAGTCGTCAGCAACGTAAGCTTCCCTTCAGCAAGCGTGAAAGTCCGTAAAGGCGGCGAGGTATTTAAAGCAAGCGCAGTTGGCTCAGGTCCAATCGATGCCCTTTATTCTGCCATCGCAGAAATTACGAACATTGATGTAAAACTTGTGGAATATAATATTAATAGCGTTTCGCGCGGTAAAGAAGCGCTTGGAAAAGTAAAAATTACAATCGAACATGAAGGAGAAAAGTATATCGCCAAAGCTGCAGATACAGATATTTTAAAAGCGAGTGCGCTAGCTTATATTAATGCGATTAATAGTATCGTTGTTGCTAAATTAACGCCTGTTATGAATTAAATAATAGATCAATTATACCTCGGCATAATTGCGTCCGGAATCGGAAAGAAGTTAAAAGCAGTATGACACTATTTGGAGTCATACTGCTTTTACTTTTCTTATCGACTGCCCTCAACTAACTTTTGATATTCCTCTTCAATTAGTGCAACATCAAGACGTTCAAACAGCGGTGTCACTTCGCTAATGCCTGTTGGTAAGTCTACTTGTTCATGCCACTTCACTTCTTTTATTCCTAACATTTTTCTCACCTTCTCAGCTGAAAACGGTAAAAATGGATGTAATAGTTGTCCAAGGTTGGCAATGATATAAACACATGTCGCTAATGTTTGATTTCCAGCTTCCACATTCTCTTTCACCTGTAGCCATGGCTGCTGCTCATCAAAATAGCGATTAGCCGCACGAATATATTCAAAAACAGCCTCTAACGCTTGCTTAAAATGACCCGATTCTATATGATTCCCAACATCATTAAACAGCTGAATTGTGTGTGTTCGAATAGTGTCATCCACCTCTGCATGAGGCACTTGACGATCAAACGATTTCTCTAAAAACTTCAATGTGCGATTAACAAAATTACCGTAAGCGCCAAGTAATTCGCCATTATGACTATAAATAAATTCTCGGTAAGAGAAATCCGTATCGCGATTTTCTGGCGCATTCATTGTTAAAAAATATCGAATGGAATCTGCATCGTATCGACTTAAAATATAAGGCACCCATACCGCCCAGTTTTGACTCGTTGATAATTTTCGTTTTTCTAATGTTAAATATTCGTTTGATACAATATGTGTAGGTAATGCCTTTGCTCCCATCCCCATTAGAATGGCTGGCCATATAACTGTATGGAACGGGATATTATCTTTACCATGCACATAATATGAAATTGTTTCTTCATTCCACAAATCTTCAATCGCTATTTGGTGCTGCTTTGCCCATTCCAAACTCGCTGTTAAGTAGCCTGCTACTGCTTCAATCCACACATATATTTTTTTGCCTTCAAAACCTGCTACTGGCACATCTATCCCATTTGGTAAATCCCTTGTTACAGCACGGTCCGGGACCCCTTCTGCCAAGTAACGCTCTGTTAAACCTAAGGCATTATCTCGCCAGCGTTTTTCTACCTTTGCCTCCGCTAAATACGTCTCTAGCCTCCCCTGAAACTGACTAAAGGCAAAATAAAAATGCTCTGTTTCCTTGATAATTGGCGCATCCCCACAAATCTTGCAGCGTTTGTCGATTAAATCGAGCGGGTCTAAAATGGTTGAGCAATTATCACATTGGTCACCACGTGCCTTCGCACCGCAGTTTGGACAAATCCCCTCGACAAATCGGTCAGGCAAAAACTGCTTGTCCGTTTCACAATAAGCCTGTTCAATTTTCTTTTTGTATAAAAAATTGTTCGCTAATAGCTGCAAAAAAATTGTTTGAACAGATTCATGATGGTGCTGCGCATCTGTCCGCGTATACAAATCATAGGTAAATCCTAATTCATCGAAGCATTTTGAAAACTCTTCGTGATAATGATTAGCAATTGCTTCCGTTGTCGTTTTTTCCTGTGCAGCCCGAATAGAAATCGGGGTGCCATTACAGTCACTCCCTGAAACATATAGTACCTTCTCGCCCTTTTGTCGATAATATCTAGCCAAAATATCACCCGGTAATAATGCGGCAACATGCCCTAAATGCAAAGAACCATTTGCATATGGCCACGCGCCTCCAATAACAATTGTCATCCTAAGTTGCTCCCCTCGAAAAAATGTAAAAAGTGTAGATTAATTACGCCTCGGTGTAATCGCGTCTGGATTTTGATTGTGCTAGCACAATTCTTCCTTTCAAAACCCGCGACATCCGCCGGAGGCTTTATCTTCATTCAGGCAAGTCCTGAATGAAGATAAAAAAAACGCCCTAATCAAAATTGATTAGGACGAGTTTACCCGTGTTACCACCTATATTTACAAATAGCTCTCACTATTTGCCTCCATCAGTGCGTCTCATTTCAAATTTCAATGAGAGATACTGCCGCTGTTGTAACGAGTGCCCATCTCGTCGTAATCTACTCGCAAACTTGCTTTCGGTACGAAGCTCAAAGGTCATTTTCAAAAGGGGACATTTACCTCATTTCCACCAACAGAGGCTCTCTATACAATGCTTATCCAATTTACTTTTCCTTATCAATGCTTTTATTATAGATTTCCACTATCTTACTCTTTTTGATTATGAATTGCAATGTATGTCGATAAATCGTTCCTATTTCTCGATAAACTGAAAAAGTTGGGCGATAAATCATTCAATCTTCTCGATAAACCGAAAAAGTTGGGTGATAAATCAGAAAATGTAGTCGATAAAGTTTTATCCTAACTTTAAATCAAGTAACTCTTTTAAATCATCAATAACAATGTCCGCTTTCTGTAATTCGGTTTCCTGTGCAAAGTCGAAACGAACACCAACAGAGAATAACTGATTGTCATGAGCTGCTTGAATATCAGAAGAACGATCACCAACAACTACTCCGTGTTCAATGGCATTTTCCTCAATTACCTTTTTCACTAAATCCGATTTATGACCACTCGAAATGGATTGAATACTATATGTACCTTTAATAAAACGTTGTAATTGATAAGTTTCTACTATCGCCTGTAAATACTCAGTTTGTCCATTACTAGCAATGAATAAATCATAGTTATCCGCCAAAGTGGCAAGTGTTTGCTCTGCATGTGGGTACAATGCACCCTGACGATTCCGTATTTGTTCAATAAGCTTAACGTGGAATAATGCATTGCTTTCTTCCCGTGTCCCTAGCGTGTGTCTAGGACATAACGTTTCCCACACAACAGGTAATGAAACACCCATAATTTCGCGGTATTTCTCTATTGGTGTTTCTCCCTGCCACAAGCCCTTTGCACGTAGCACATCGAACGTCGCCGCTAGTGCTGGCTCTAATATTAGATTTGTTTGAAATAAAGTACCATCCATATCAAAAATAATAGCTTTTTTCATAAAATCACCCCTTCTACTATTATCAACGTAATCATCAGAAGGAGTGTTGCAACCTTTAGACATCAAAAAACTCCATATGCATTTTTTCCTTTTTATAATAATTCAATCGATCCTGTAAAGTCCCTGTATGAAATTCGAACTTATGACCGTCTGGATCTGTGAAATAAATCGATTTTTTATCTCTTACATCTCTTTGTCTACCTTCTAGGATATTGACATTAAGTTGGATTAACTTTTCATACATTTTATCAAAATCATCCTCATGGATAGAAAAAGCTATATGTGTATAGGATTGATGTATTTCATTACGAGGGATATCCTTTTCTACATTCAGGGCAAGCCACAGCCCATTTACATCGAAATAGGCTGTACTTTTCCCCTTCACTAATAATTTTGCGTCAAAAACCTTTTCATAGAATGCAATGGATGCCTCTAGATTGGAAACTGAAAATAATAAATGATTTATGTTTTGGATTGTCATATGTGTGTCCCCCAACTATGAGATAACCGTTCACCCCATATCAAGTTTCGTTTAATTTGATTTTTTACCTTTCTTCCCCTTCGCAATTTGCTTTGATTTGCGTTGCTCATTAAGTTTTGCCTGTGCATTTGCTTTTCGTTCGATAAAAGCAAGCTCTCTTTGCAATTTAAAGTAGCTTTGAAGACGGGATTGTTCAAGCACACCATCTGTAATAGCTTGCTGTACAGCACAATGCGGCTCCTTCTGATGTTTGCAATCTCTGTAATGACAGGCTGCAGAAAGTTCCTCAATGTCCTTAAAACTAGAGGATAAGCTGTCACTCTGATCCCATAATTGTAATTCTCGCATTCCAGGTGTATCGATTAAACAGCCACCACCTGGCAATAAAACTAATTCACGATGTGTAGTTGTATGGCGCCCCTTCGCATCATCTTCACGAATATCCGAAACCTTCATATAGTCCTCACCACTAAGGGCATTCGTCAATGTGGATTTCCCTGCGCCAGAAGAACCAAGTAATGCTCCTGTTACGCCTTCCGTAAATAGCGCACGAATATCCTCTAAGCCCTCCCCTGACAGAGCACTAGTCACAAAAATATCCACACCGAACGTTACAGACTCAACCTCACGTATCTTACTAGAAACATCTTCACACAGATCTGCCTTCGTCAATACAACGACCGGCTTCGCACCTGAATCCCACGCAGCTACTAAATAACGTTCTAAACGACGAATATTAAAGTCTGCATTTAAGCTCATCACCAGAAGTACGATATCAACATTCGATGCTACAATTTGCTCTTGTACTTCCGCCCCCGCGGCCTTCCGTGAAAAGACTGACTTTCGTGTAAACAATTTATGAATAATCGCCTTTTCCTCACCAGGCATTTTCTCAACTAGCACCCAATCCCCAACTGCGGGAAAATCCTCACGTGCTAATGATGTATACGCGTAATGTCCAGCAATCGTTGCCAGCCACTCCCCTTCTTCAGCCAGTACACGATAGGAATGCTTATGCTCCAATGTAACCCTAGCCGGCACACAGTTCGCTAGCTTAGCCTCCTGTTTAAATCCAGTCATTTGCTCTTCAAAATATGTTAAAAATCCCAAAGTTGTTAAATTCAATTTGTTTTCCTCCTAAATATGCATATCGTTTATCATCACTTGAAAATAAACACAAAAAAACCATGTCTCTGCGCAATTCGGCAGTTACAAGGTTCACAGGCACATTTAAGAGAATATACAAACACCACAATCATGAATTAAATCTCGTTACTACGTGTGGTTAAATTGTATATTTTAGGCGTGTGAAATTGAACAAACCGAATTGCTGTTCGTTAATAGCGGCTTTATTCATCATGTCACATCACCTACTTTCGATTTTGTTATTTTCAATATAACGGAATCTTCCGAAATTGTCAATTATAACTTACAAGCATGTATCCCCTCCCTACCTGCATACAATAAACAAGACCACTATTGGCGAAGGAGATGTTGAGTTGTCAAAAATCATTTCGATCAGTACATACAAACCACCTTACACATTACAACAGACAAATGCAGAGGAGCTAACGAAGGAACTCTTTCATGCAAAAATCCCTAAATTAGAACGCTACTTAAAAGTGTTTGAGAATGGTGGTATTGCAACACGCCATTTTTGTGTGCCACCGGAATGGCATCGTATGGATCATTCCTTCGAGGAACGTAACGATTTATATATTGAGCTTGCTACACAATATAGCGTTAACGTCATTCAAGCCTGTTTACAAAATAAAACGTTTTTACAATCACCGATTTCTCCTGAAGATATCGATGCTATTATTTTTGTGAGTAGCACAGGCATTTCCACACCGAGTATTGATGCACGGGTTATGAATCAACTTCCTTTTTCAGACCGACTTAAGCGTATTCCACTTTGGGGACTTGGCTGTGCTGGTGGTGCAGCTGGTGTTAGTAGAGCCTATGATTTTTGTCGTGCTCATCCGGAAGCAAAAGTTCTTGTCGTTTGCGTTGAGCTTTGTAGTCTAACCTTTCAGCCAAATGATTTTTCTAAAAGTAATTTAATTGGTGCCTCTCTTTTTGCGGATGGCGCAGCATGTATACTCGTCTGTGGAGACGAAGTGAATATCGCAGTAAAAAAATCAACACCTACCATTATCGGAACTGGCTCTAAGTGGATGCCAGATTCAGAAAATGTTATGGGCTGGAATATTAAAAATAATGGCCTACATGTCATTTTTCAGAAAAGCATTCCTGCCATCATCACCAATTGGCTCGGTCCATTCATTGAACAATTTTTATTAGAACATGAACTGTACAGTGAACAGCTTAACCATTTTATTGCGCATCCTGGCGGTAAAAAAGTATTAACAGCCTATGAAGATACACTTTATTTAGCTCCCCAAAAAACCGACATTTCTCGGGAAATATTAAAATATCATGGAAATATGTCATCTCCTACGGTGCTATACGTGTTGGAGCAATTTATGTTAAATGAAGGACAAGTAGAGGATACTGGTTTGCTCGTCGCTCTTGGCCCTGGCTTTTGTGCTGAAGCTGTATTACTTAAATGGAGGGAGTAACATGATTATTTACATTATTTTGATCCTCGTCATTCTACAAAGATTGACAGAAGTTTTCATTGCAAAACGCAATGAAAAATGGATGCTCTCACAAGGGGCTTATGAAGTTGGTTCCTCTCATTATCCGTATATGGTTACTTTGCACACCGCCTTTTTCGTGTTTTTAATGATTGAAGTAGTTACTAATCATAAAAGTGTATCGCCTTTATTTCCGTTATTATTTTTATTATTTATTGCCGTTCAAGCATTACGCATTTGGTGTATCCGCTCATTAGGGTCTTTTTGGAACACAAAAATACTCATATTGCCTAATGCAGAAGTGGTACGGAAAGGCCCTTATACATTTATGCGTCACCCAAATTACGCAGTGGTTTGCTTAGAAATTATTCTTCTGCCTTTAATGTTTCAAGCATATTTCACAGCCTTCTGCTTCACACTTTTAAATATAACAATGCTATCTGTACGCATTCCAATTGAGGAAAAAGCTTTACGAGATGCAACAAATTATAATCATGTATTTCACAAGAAGATTTCGGAGTCCTAGCCGAAATCTTCTTCCAATTTATAATATAAAAAGGCTGTTTCATCTTACTTTTGAAACAGCCTTTCACAGCATACTTTATACAGTTTTATCAGTATTTATTTCTATTGTTAGCTCGTTCAATTTGTGATCCAGGTCCTCAAGCAAGCGTAATTTATGATTCAACTGTTTTTCAAAATCCATTGATTGAGCCAATACCTTATTCACTTGGGCATCTACACGTGTCAGGAATTCGGGATCCACCGTCGGTTTTCCACTCAGAGAAGGGCTTTGTTTTTTTACATCTGCTAATTCTTCCGATAATTTTGCTACCTCACTGCTTTTCTCCTCTATTTCTTTGACTAAATGCTTATTAAGATTGTCTGAATCGGTTTGTTCTAAACGGGATCTGTCGATGGCTTCAATGATCGACTTCATTTGTTGGCCTATATCTCTCGTAAAGACATTCAACTTATTTTCAAGGCTATCCACTGTAATCTTATCTGAACTCATAGAAAGTAATTCATCTTTAGTGAAATTTAGAGATTCCTTTATTAGCTTATTTTCTACACGCAGTTCTTCCAGTTCTTTTAATAAACCCTCTATCGAAGAAAGTTGTTTTTTCTTCTGGATTTCTCTTGATTGTATATCATCATAGTAAGTTTTTATTGTTCTATCATGGTCTCTCTTCAGCTTTAATAGCTCCATCGAAAGCTCCTTCTTCTGTTTTGTTAAATCAACATTTTCTCGCTCTAATCTCAGTATTAGTGAATAATAATCACCATCTCTAAGCCTTTTAACTTCATTTTTATACTTCGCTAATTCGGCTCTTAAAAAAATGATCATTTGTTGAAGCTGGATAGGATCATTGTTTTTGACAATATCATTATCCACACTTACACCTCCTATCACGACAATTTTTTAAGTAAACTAATCACTTCTTCAAATTGCTCCTTACTCTCCTCTAACACCTCATCAAGCTGCTTAATCATCTTAATTTCTATTTCCTCATCGCCAACTTCATTAGCTATTCTCTTTTCTCCTGCTATTAAATGGGTAATAAGTAGATTCAACGTGCCTTTTTCGAGATAAGCAAAGCTATTGTTTTCCTCATTAATATAGTTAGGTAGATTTGCAAGCTGTTCCTTAATAATTTGATGGGCAACACTATCTATTTTTTCACTCATTTTCATCCTCCTGTATATAACTCATTCCATTGAGATTAATAGGATTTAAGACGACGATACCATCTTCTAACTGATCACAATATGTAAAACCCATAATACTTCCTGAATAAGATGAATTATTACCCCATTTAATTTGAAAGTTAGGAAATGATAGTGTCTCGTTTGGCTCTAACGTTGTTTTTCCTATAGGTCTAAGCCAAAACTCCTCTTTGCTCGATTGATCATTAATTCGCTCCCAGCTACTATTTCCTTTTAAATTTGGTGCGAAATGTTCATAGACATACCTTCCTGAAAAGGAGAATGGGGAGTCTTCAGGTAGCTTTATACATAGAGAAGGATTCGTTATAGGCTGAGTACCTATATTACGAATATGATAAGAGCCCAGGCATAAGCTTTCCTCATCGGGATTATATGAAATATTGATTGAGGATGTAAAATAACTAATAACGTTGACACTTTCCGGAACGATCAACTCCTCAATCGCTTTTTTCATTTCATGAACATAAAAATCCGTTTGTTTTTTCAACTCATTTATTTTTTCTTCTACACGATTGATGCGAGTAAGCATAATCAGTACCCCCTTACTAATAGTATTGAATTAATCAAATTGAATTCAAACTTCTTTATATGACAGTTACGTCCTTTCATAAAAAAAAAGAGAGGATTATCCTCTCTTTACAATATGATTTTCTTCTATGTGTTAGTACCATTAACCAGCAGGTGGGAATACAGAAGGGCATTGCGCTGGGCGAACTACACCCGGACACGCAAACGGTAATTCTGCTCTTGGCTCGCAGAAAGTCGCTAAGAATTCCACAGTAACTGGGAATGTAGATTGAATACTTTGGCAAACTGATATAGTAACTACTAATGCAGAAAACGTAATTGTACCTGCTCCAGGTGTTAGAGTTCCTGTTGAACACACGAAACAATCTAAATCTGTGAATAAAATTTCTACATCTGTCCCTTTCGGCGCACATAATGTAACTTGTTCACAACGTGAAACTGTAATAGGATTGCTTGTAAACCTAGTACCATTTGGTAAAGTAACAACTAATGTAAGAGTAAAGTTCTTTTGAATAGTCAGATTTTGAAGACATACCGTTGCACCATCAATGGAGAACTGACGATTCTCACGGTTCAAAATAACAATAGGATTAGTTGCTCTTGGAACTACAGTACATGTAACCACTGCACCTGTTAGGTTAGTAGTTGCTGTTACTCCTGGAAAAGTAATTGGTCCAGTAGTAGAAAACTCAAACGACGCTTCCTTTACAATCCAGTCGAATACCTTATCGACGTTTATACAAATTGTTTCCTGCAATTGGGATGGCATATTATCTTGCATCCTTTTGACACCTCCATATTTTTTTTACCTTTCGTTTGTATCTTATGTTTTCTGACTAAAAGTGCATGGGCTAAAAAGTAATTCGTTCTGATTTTTATTTAATCAAGTATGCCTCGGCATACTTGTAGCTGTCGCTACAGAAAATAATTGATGAAAGAAGTTAAAATACTTAAGTATCAGTATGTATCGTTATTAATTACATCGCCTCTTCTTAAGAAGAAACAAAAATGTTTGAAAGGACCGGTATATTTGTAACAGAAAGTAAATATTTTTAATAAAATATTAATGGACTGAAAGGGGGGAAATGCAATGGAAGATTCAAAATCAAAATTGTACTCCACTCAAGACATTGAAAAATTGAAGCAAAAAATAGAAACCTACAAGGACACGTTAACTTCATTAAAAACGGGAACTTCAATGGAAGATTATTTATTTATGAAAATTGATTTTGATGGGATTAAAACGCAAATGGCACTTTTAGAAGGGCTAACTGAAACAATAGATGATAAGCAAAATTCACAAATCGGAGGCTATGAGGAGCAGATAAAACTTCTATCAGCACAAATTGAGTCTCTGAATCAAACGATTGAGGAAATGAACCAAGAATTATTAAGGGTTTTAAACAAATTACTCACTATTGAAAATACTGAAGCTCCAACCGCTACACCTAAAACTGAAAACACATCCAAATCTATTGCTAACGGTGTACAAAGGGATCTGATCATTACACAGACAACAAACCAATCGGCGATTACATCAAAACAGCCATCTTATAAAATGCTACAAAGTCTGGCAGGAAAAGTAATAAATGCGCAATTAGATGGTAACAATGGTATACCTTCTGCTCACAACGAAAATCAAAGAAATGTACCTGAAGAACGCCATTTTAATCAACAATATTTTCAATCAATAAATACTCATCCAAGCCAAATATATAATGGTTTATATAGAAATACCACTACCAAATCCACCTTCCATTTTAAACACGCTACCAATGCACAGGAAATTCCAATTAGTGTTTATGAATCTAATACTTTACCGCATGCCGAAATCCATAATTCCACTGGCAACGACCTTAATACGGAAAATTTAGTTAATTACGGAAAACCCGAAAAAATTAATAACACTGTCACTATAGATGAAATGAGCTCTGTAATAACAAATGAGCCTGTCACTTCTGAAGTAGCTGAAGTAATTAACGAACATGCCATTCTCGAAGCTTCTAAAGTAGTTAATGAACATGCCATTCCTGAGGCTTCTGAAGCAGTTAATGAACATGCCATTCCTGAAGCTTCACAAGTAGTTAACGAACATGCCATTCTCGAAGCTTCTAAAGTAGTTAATGAACATGCCATTCCTGAAGCTTCTCAAGTAGTTAATGAGCATCCCATTCCTGAAGCTTCTCAAGTAGTTAATGAGCATCCCATTCCTGAAGCTTCTCAAGTAGTTAATGAACATGCCATTCCTGAAGCTTCTCAAGTAGTTAATGAACATGCCATTCCTGAAGCTTCTCAAGTAGTTAATAGGCATCCCATTCCTGAAGCTTCTCAAGTAGTTAAGCAAGTCGACACAAATACATCCACCACTTTAAAAAGTAACGAATTTGAAGTCTTTGAAGCTACGCCAGAGGAGAAATATGAAACACATATACAAATAGAAGAGATAAACAAACAACCTGAGCTAAAAGAAGAAGCAACTGAAGAAGGGCATAAAAAAGAAAAGAACTCTTTGTTTTTCAATTTCTTTCGAAAATGGAGTTAGTTTAAAATTAGGATGTACAGTGTTTAGCAAACTGGAGAAGTATACGATGAATAAGTCCAATAAGTATGAAAATACATATTGGACTTTTTTATGTTCAATTGAAAAAACAAGTCCCCTTAGTAAATACTCGTAAAATGCCAAAGCTTCTCAAATGAAGCCTCAAAATTTCCACATATAAAAACTACGATACAGATAATTGCCCTCCCCCCCCAATCTTAGCTGAATAGAATAATGAAGAAAGGGGGTGTAAAAATGTGTATGAATAATTCTATGTGTGGCTGCTCTTCTAATAATAATGAATGTGAAAATTTTGGACCTTTCTTAGCGGTCGACGCTGCATGTATTACTACACCAGCACCAACAGGCTCAATTATCCCATTTTCATCAGGAATAACTCCTGTTGCTTTAGTAACTGCTGGTTCTGGTTTAATTGCTTCTGTAAGTCTTGTAGGATTCGGTACAGCTGTTCCAGGGATAATACTTGCTGGCATTAATATAGATCTAACATCTAGTGCTGTCACAGAAGCTTTTACGGTTCCACGTCCTGGCACTATTACATCTATTTCTGCAACAATCGCAGCAACTGCCGCTTTAACCCTAACAGGAACAGCAACAGTCAGAGCACAAATTTACCGCGCAGTTCCGGGAAGCAATGTTTTCAGTCCTACTGCAGCATTCGTTGACCTAGTACCAAATTTACCATTAGTAGCTTTATTAGTAGGTACGATTGCAAGTGGTAATGCAGACGTTTCAGTGCCAGTAAATACTGGTGATCGTTTACTAATGGTGTTCTCCATGACTACTACAGGAGTTGCTGCTACTCTTGCTGGTAACGCAAGTGCAGGAATTAATATTGTATAAAAGATAATTATGTTCGTAATTTAGGTTAAATCTACCATATAGCACCATAATCCGTGTAACATACGATATTTACTTGAAAAACAATTTCAAAAGTAGGTGATTTTAAAAATCGCCTACTTTTCATTCTAAAAATATAATTATTAATTCGCCAAAGCAATCTGAATATGAACAAGATGATGCTTCCCGTGCCAAGCATATAAGGCTAGAGCTTTTTCAAGCGTCATTAATCCTGAATCAGGATGATTAAACGCTCGTTGTATTTGCTCTGCTGTTAGGCTTTCCAGCAAATAAACCCAGCGTGCATGTAAGCCCTCAGTCAATTTATAAGATGTCGAAACAGGTATTTCCGAATCCGGAAGCTGTGCCCATTCCACTTCGTTATAAGGTTTAATTGTCGGAGTATCCTCTGTTAAAGCTAGCTTAAAACGGATATAGCTATTCATATGACTATCTGCAATATGATGGACAAGCTGCGTAATCGTCCAGCCATTTTCTCGGTAGGATTTTATGAAGGATTGTTCATTTGCTCCGTTAAGCGCCTCTGCTAGTTGTGTCGGTAAGAGACGAATATCCTCTATCCATTCCTTTATTTGCTGCGCTGTCACTACTTCCGGAAATTGAAATTGTCCAATTGGGTATCGTAAATCGGTCATGTAGCTATCCTCCATTTCTGTGTTCTTACTTTTCATATTACCAATATTATATTTTTCACGCTATTCACATTTGTTCTTCTAAGTAAAACCCTCATTTTGTAAGGATTTTAGCTTACAAAATGAGGGTTACATTATATGGAATATCAACTTTTTATTCAGTAATATCATAAATTAACGTATCAAAATAGCTCCCATTCGTATAAAGTAAAATTGCCCAGTCCCCAGATTTCGGGATCTTCACATTTGAAGGTGCATGTGCATCTGCACCATTAACAGATCCACTAAGTCCTATATTCCATCCATTTAATAAAAGCGGATGTATGGTGTTAGAATCTTTGTGATACCCGACAATCGTTAATTGATTATCACGTCCTTCTTCAATCCCCCAAATATGCCACATCCATTTTTGAGTGTTTAAACTTGGCATACCGACTCCAATAACACCCGATTTATTTGAGTTACCAATAATACCTCTGTCTCCAAATTCAACAGCCTTTTTGTCCCAATCAATTGATTTAAAATCACTTTCTTGCACAAAGTCAGGCAAATCATCTGGCAGAGCAACTGCTTTCCCATTCATTGTACAGCCTACTAAAAACAACAACACTGAAAACAAAACTATACATCGCCTCACTTCATCCCCCCTTTATAAGCATGGTTCTTTCCTATGAAACGATTTTTCTACTCACATTGTTACAGATTATTCAGAAAATGCATTCTCTAGTTCAACCTATTATTCTATAAACCTCATCACATATTTAACTAACGACTTTAGAGGATGAATAATCGTTAACGATGACTCTTTTTCGAATTGCCGCGCAGCCTCAACCATTGAAAGCTGTGCAACTGAAAGATGCCGCAGTTCCCCTGCTACATCATGAAGAGCTTGTATAATAGCGTTATTATACGCATCCTTTTTTCCTTGAATAATCAATTCAAACGTATTGTCGATAACTTTCACTTCAGCATTATTGGATTTCTCATGTAGTAAGGCGTATTGATAAAGTCTGTCCATCGTCCCTTCTACGGTTTTAGGATTTGTAAAAAGTATCGTTTGAGGCCGTTCTTCTTCACATATTGCTTCAAAGAAGGGCTCGTCTATTTTAATAATGGGAATAGAAAGTTCTAGAAATTCTCCCTCTAACAACGCAATATAATTCGTACACGTTATTAGAATGACATCTATATTACAGCTTTCCATCCATTTAAGTTGTTCTTTAACCTTAAAGGCTAACCCTTCAGTTCCTTTTGAAACTTGATGGATAAGACCTGGATCCACAAAATGGATTAGTTCTACTTTCTCCATATTTTGAAATGCCCGTTCGATATATTCAATATTTGAATGATGTGCATGTAAACAGCCAAGTTTTTTCTTCAAGTGCAGTCCTCCTAATTAGTAAGCTGTTTTTCCATTGTCGCTACAGAAAGAGAGAAAACGTTACGATTTTCTTCTTTGTCCTCTTTTGTGACAACATAACCTAATGAGCAATATAACTCAATATTTCTTGGTACGCTCATTCGTACTTTACATTCGCTAATCATTTTCCTTTCGTACATGCGAATTGTTCAAGCTCTTCAATTAATGCTTTAGCTAATCCTCGTCCTTGCTTTTCTGGAATTACGGATAATCTAAAAAAATAAATTCTTTGAGCACTAAGTGTAAATCTTACCATCGCAACTGGTTGCTCATCGATATATCCGATAAAGGCATGCTCTCCATTTTTCATCACCTGTTCAATCGATTCAATTGTTTCACTTAGTGCACTTGATGGTGGGGTTGCATGTTCATACTCTATCAATTATGCCTCGGCATAATTGCGTCCGGAATCGGCTTTGTGCTTAGGCCTGCACGAGGGCCGACACGATGTCGGTCATTTCGGTAGTGCCACAGGACGTGGCGTTATTACCGATGCAGGTCAGTTAGCCGTTATCGCATGGATGCGATGGTTTTAGGCTAACATCCCCTAAGCACTCCTTTCCGATTCCGTGACATCCGCTGGAGGCTTTAACTACTTTCAGCGGATGTTTGGACACGCGCTGAAAGTAGTTAAAGGCTTGTAGCATAACGTCATGAATTGCTGATGCATCCTTTGCCTGCGCTAAAATAATGTTCATATACCAAAAACAAACCGCATCATCAGAAGATAATGCGGTTTGTACTATTAGTTTTTATTCACAAAACGAATGGCTTTACTCATTACCGTTGGGACGACTGATGCATGATTTTCCTCCAACGCTTCATAAAACGCTATGTCCATAATTCCCCCTAAATCGCTCGCAATTTGTTGCGCATCATCCACCATAAAGGTTTCAAGTTCCCCTACGCCGATGAATAATTTTTCATACGCAAATGGACGCTCTTTTATAAATTTCGAAGCATAACTGAATAGTTCATGCTCATTCCACCAAACAGAAGGACTAATCGCTATATAACGTTGGAAGGCTGCTTGATGATGGAATAATTGCCAAAGCACAAAGTAGCCCGCTAATGAATGCCCGAACAGTGATTGCTGCAGCATATTTACAGGGAATTGAGCCTGAATACTTGGCTTTAATTCCTCCTCTAAAAATGTACTGAAGTTTTCAGCTCCTCCATGTTTCTCATAGCCCTTTCCTTTAAATCTTGCAGGATACGTATACGTTTCGGCTTGTCCTGTAAAGTCATAAAATCTTCGTTCATGCATATCCGCACCATGCCCAATGCCAACAACAATAGTTGGCAAAATACCCGTTTTAGGTGCATTGCGACTTTGTAGGCGGACCGCTTCCTTAACAAGATGGAAATAGGACGATCCATCTAATACGTATAAGACTGGAAAACCTCCTTCCGGTATTTCTCCATTCGGTACATAGATATTTACCGTATACGTATAATCCGTAAACTTCGATACAATTTCTTGCGTCACATAATCAAGTGCTTTCTCCTCAATCATTTGTCGGTCTCCTTCATAACATCATAGCCGTAACATACGGGTGTTTTCGTAACTGGATCTTGCATAATACGTGCGTTAATATTGAATACGTTACGCATAACATCTGCACATAAAATTTCCTCAGGTGTTCCAGTTTTCATTACTGCCCCTTGTCGCATTGCGATTAAATGATCAGAATATCGCGCCGCGTGATTAATGTCGTGCAATACCATAACAATCGTACAACGATGCCGTTCATTTAAGTTTTTCACAATTTCTAGCACCTCTAACTGATGTGCCATATCTAAATAAGTTGTCGGTTCGTCCAACAGCAGAATACTCGTTTCTTGCGCTAAGGCCATTGCAAGCCATACACGTTGGCGTTGACCTCCAGAAAGCTGAGCAAGCTCTCGATCTCGGTACTCCATCGTATTTGTCACATTTAAAGCCCATTCAATCATTTCCTCATCTTTTTTTGTTAAGCGATTCACATTATTTCGATGTGGATAACGACCATAAGCTATGAGCTCCTCAACCTTTAACTGACCTGGTGCAATAGGCGTCTGTGATAAAATAGCTAGCTTTTTCGCAATGTCTTTCGTCGATAAATTTTGCATGTTTTGGTCCTGTAAATAAACCGTCCCCTGCTGCTTCTTTAATATACGACCAATCGTTTTTAAAAGTGTAGATTTCCCACATCCATTGGGGCCTATAATAGTCGTAATCTTTCCTTCTTCTATTGTTAAATTTAAGCCTTCAAACACACGAATTTGTTCATAGCCTGAAGCCAAATTTTCCATTCTAAATGCCGTTTGCATACGATTTCCCCCTATGCCTTCGATTTCACTAGTAAATATAAGAAATACGGAATCCCGATAATCGAGACAACAATACCAACTGCTAGCTCAGACGGCGCAAATACTGTTTTTCCTATAAAATCAGCTGCAATAAGCAATCCCGCACCTATTAATGCACTTACTGGCATGATGTAACGATGTTGTATACCTACGAGCTGTTTAGCAATATGCGGTGCCATTAATCCAATAAAACCGATACTACCTGATACAGATACACAGGCACTGACTAAGCCAACGCTCGCCAATAACAGCTTCATTTTCTCTTTTTCTACCGCTATCCCTAAGCTAGTAATACTATCCTCTTCTAATTGGAAATAATCGAGCAAATATGATTTCCGATAAACGTAAAAGCCTAATAAAATAAGCCACGGTAGCATAGTTACAACAAAAATCCAGTTTGCATTATAAATGGAGCCTGCCATCCAAACTGCAGCAGCTTCAAAATCTTGAGCATTCATTTTCAATGATAAAAATAATGACAATGCCCCAAAGCCACTATTAATCGCAATCCCTGTTAAAATTAACCGTTGCATATCTAAATGACCATTTTTTAGGGCAAATGAGAAAATTAACACAGCGGCCATCGCACCACCGATAAACCCAAAAATCGGCATCATCAAAATAGATAGCCAACTACTCATATCTGCAGATGTAAGATGTAATTGAAAGAAAAACATAAATATGACTACTGCTGCACCAGCACCAGCATTGATCCCTAGAATCCCAGGGTCTGCTAAGCCATTACGCGTAATACCTTGTAGCACAACCCCTGCCATTCCTAAGCCAACACCGACTAATGCTGCTATGACAATACGTGGTAATCGGAATTCAAAAATGACAAGATCAAATTTGGGGTTCGGCTCAATTCGTAGCAATGTTTTTAAGACATCCATCACCGACATATCAAAGACACCATTTGTAAGATGGAGATAGCTTGCACCAAAAATTAATAACACCAATATTGAAACAGTCATCAGGAATACACTTGAGGTTTTTTTACGCACGTTTTTCACCTCCGTGTTTACGAACTAAATATAAGAAGAATGGGACACCAACCAATGCCGTTAAGACGCCGATTGGAGTTTCGAATGGGTAATTAACAAAGCGACTGAGCACATCACAAAGCGCTAAGAAAAACGCACCTACTACAGCTCCACACGGAATGATAAAGCGGTAATCTACGCCAACAAGGAAACGTGTAATATGAGGAATAACTAACCCTACAAAGGCAATCTTTCCTACAAGTGCGACAGCCGTTCCTGTTAAACATACAACGGCAAGCATACTAATAATTTTTACGGCTTTTGTCTTTTGCCCAAGTCCAATAGCGATATCTTCTCCTAATGAAGTGATCGTAATGGCCTTAGCTGATAATAATGCAAGCACTAAACCAACTAACCCAAATGGAATCGATAGCATGAGCATATCCATATCTACCATATGGACTTTTGTGTTATACCAAACACTTACCGTTTGTGATACTTGGAAATACATCGCAATAGCTGTAGCAATACTGCTTAAAAACGTACCAATGACCGTACCAATAATGGCAAGCCTTACTGGTGATAAACCATTGCGAATTAAAGAGCCAAAACCAAATACAATTCCTGCGCCTAATGCTGAACCGAGCATAGAAAGTAAAATCATTTGGTAATTAGGAAGCCCTGGAAAAAATACGATTGCTAACGTGATCACAAATGCAGACCCATCATTCACGCCCATTAATGATGGAGACGCTAAATAATTCCGTGTAATACCTTGCATCACTGCACCAGCTACTGCTAAAAATGCTCCCACCAGTAAAACCGCTGCAATTCTAGGAATACGTCCTGTTCGTATAATTTGGTGGTCCACATTCGAAGGGTCAAATGCAGTAATCGCCTGCCACGCCGTTATTGCGCTAATGTCTTTTGTGCCGTACATAACGGAGACTAATGCCACAATCGCAATTAGGAATGGAGAAGCTGCTAATATTGAAAATGCTACAATGTTTGTTTTTTTCAACTTCCGCACCTTTTTCTATATCAATTTATGCCTCGACGTAATTGTAGCTATCGCTACAGTAAACATTTGCCGCTGTCGCGCGGATAAACAATGCGTCCAGAGGCGTTGGGCCAACAAATGTTTTCTGTGCGAAAGCGTAGTGATAACGCAGCGGCAGCAACATGATGTTGGTCACTCAGTCGTTGCCACAGGACGTGGCGTTCTTAGACTGAGTTCCTCTAACCTATAAAAGGCTGGTAATAGCCTGGTGATACCACCAAATCTACTACCAGCCTCTTTATACTATTTAAGTAATTTTTCAGCTGCGATATCTAAGAATTTCACCTTAGACCATGCAGTACCACCTTGTGCTAAAGGTTCAATGGCATTCACGAAAATTTGATTATTTTGTGATGCCTTTAAGCTTGTAAAGATTGGATTTTTTTGTAGCTCTTCTAACGCTTTTGGTGCGTCAGCATTTTCTGATTCCTCGAATTGAAGGAAAATAGCATCAGGATTAACCTCGGCTAATGTTTCAAGAGATAGTTCAGCCTGTGCCTTTGCCGTTTTTAAAATCTCTGGTATTGGAGCACCTAAATCTTCATATAAAACAGGGTTTAAGTAAACTCCCGCAGGATAGATATACATGATGCCACCACGTACTCGAATAACTAGAATTTGCTTGTCCGCTAATTGCTCTTTAGATTTCACTTGGGAGTCAGCAACCTTCGCTTCATAATCTGCAATGATTTTTTTTGCCTCATCTTCTTTACCTGTAAGCTGTGCAAGTAACGTTAAGTTCTCTTTCCAATTTGTAGAGACATGAGAATACGGAATCATCGTTTGAATTTTTTTAAGCTTTTCAGCCATTTCCTCAGGGTATTTTGAGGAACCTAAAATAACATCTGGATCCAGTTGAAGAATGGCTTCCGTATTCGGTGTCATTTTATTCCCAACAAGCTCAGCACCTTCTAATTCAGAAGCAAGATATGCTGGAATTTTCCCACCTATATCAAGCACACCAACTGGCTTGATACCGAGCATTGCCGCATCTTCCATAGATTCTAAGCTTGCAGCTACTATGTTTTTGACATCTGTAGCAATTTCATATTTTTCGCCTAAATATGTAATCGTTTGTGTTTTCGCTTCATTTGTTTGCGTTTCTGTTGCACTAGTTTCTGCTGCATTATTTGTAGATGTTGATGACTCTTCTGCTTTATCCGTTCCACACGCAGCCAAAGATAGAGCTAATAGAGCAGGTGCACACATTTTAAAATATTTATTCATCGATATTCTCTCCTAACGAACTTGATTATATTGATAATGATAATCATTTTCATTTATAAGTCAATAGTATTTATTTTTTAATTGATATCTATTATCATTTACGGATACTATCCTAACAAAGTGGAAAACAGATGTGAATGGACGATTTCACGAATCACATGGACTTTTGCCGATTCCCGAGCACAAAAAAAGCTGCTTCTTTTTAAAGAAACAACTTTTTTATAAGTATTTAGCTTCCTCAAGCATTGTTTTTCGATATGTTGTCGGCGACATTCCAGTACATTTTTTAAATACTCGACTGAAATAAAAGCAGTCTATATAACCTACACATTCTGCTATTTCCGCTACTGGCGAATCGTCATATTTCAGTAACTCCTTTGACCGTCGAATACGATATTCCGTTAAGTAGACGCTAGGATTCATCCCTGTATGCTGTTCAAACAGATAGGCAAACTTACGACGCTCCACGCCAAATTCTTCAGCAATTTTCGAAACAGAAAGTTGTGTAGCATAATTCTCATGTATATACTGTAAAGCTTGTTCCATCTGGTGACTTGCCGTATCGAGCACCTTCACTTTTGCCGACATAAGAATAGCTTCCAAAAGATTCATAAATAGAGTCTTTGCTTTTAGCACTGACATATTACCTGGCATTGCTTGGCTTTCTATTAACTGCTGTACATAGTCAATAATTTTAGTATGATAGCCTGTATTGATTAAAAAGTGCTGAGTTGATAATGGATATAAAATTGACTCTTCGGTAGAAAGTTGATAATGAACAACTGCATACTCCCATCCTTTATCATTAGAAGCTTTAATTTCGATTGGCATTTGTGGTCCTGCATGTACGACCATACCCGGCTCCATTGTATAAGGAGTACCGTTAAAACTAAATATAGCGCTACCAGCAAGTGGCACAACCAATCCACACTTCCCGGGGGCTGTTGTTCGACCTTTGTCTACTTGACCTGGCTCCATTTTATTCGTAAAAACATCCGTAAATTTTACAGACGCATGTGCATAGTAATCGATTAAATGCTTGATATCCATTTTATAGCCCCTACATTCTTTAAAACTGTTTGAATTTGTGAAAAATGATGTAGATCATGATCTACTAAACTAGCAAAATAACTGTAAAGTGTTAGTTCAGAAGCACCAATTGTAAAAGGCTGTTGCCATTGCTCATCCACTATTTCATAAAGCGCATCTATTAGCTGATGTCTCTGATGGATAAAATTAGCTATCGTTTCATCTTTACTTCGTGCACGACTATTCCTTGCTGCACTAGCATTCATCTCTCCTACATCTGGCCCTTTTGGTAAGCTCTCCTCTGTAAAAAGAAACGGTAAACGTTGATTTAACACAAATTCATCCCACGGTGTAAGATGTCCAATTACCTCTGCAACCGCCCATTTCCTAGGCTCTATAGGGGTACGCCATTGTTCTTCAGTTATGCCTGCTAAACTTTCCACAAATACGATAGATCTTTCATAATGCGAGATTATTTGATGTTTATCGTGATACAAATCCCTTAGCTCCTTCGCTTCATTTTAGTAGAAAATCTGTAGTTTCGTCCAAATTGATTCCCACTGTTTGTTATGGATTCTACCCTTATAAACTTCATGCATCGGAGAGCCCTTTTGAAAATATGGTGTAGGAGCGACAATTCCAGAAACTAAGTGTTTAATACCATGAGGTGCAGCTATCTCAAGTCTTCCATAAGAAAGCCTCACTCCAATAGCTGTTGGCATTTCTGGAAAATGCGCAATACCATCAATAGATGATTGATAAGGCTCACTGTTATTTACTACATGCATTCTTGCTTGGTTTTTCACAGACCAAGGCACATCAGGTAAATACTTCGTCAATTCTTGTTCATGTTGCTTCTCATAGTTATCTGAGAGATTTACTTTATCAAAATATATCACATCAATATCAGCTAATGGCGTTCTATATTCTTTTTCATGCAGATAATCCCACACCTTGGATCGAATAAATCCTGCACATATCCATGAATCAGGTAATTGGAGCTTTTCTACAATTTTTAGAATGTCCATCATCCATTCATCTGCAGCAATTAAGCTTTTTAACTCTTCTTCTGTTTTTATCAGTTTCATTCACCTCTGAATTCATAGCTATTTACAGTTCTATTTGAAGGGCTTAGAAGAGAAAAAATCGGCTGACCATTGTACCGATTATATTTATAAATTTTATTTATACAAAACGAAAGATAATATATTAGATTTATAAATTATTTACCAGTACCCTTTAACTAATAACGCTAAAGGAGCCGCTTATGAAAAAATCTTTTATTTTGATTGTGACTATTGCCATCGTAATGGGACTTTTTTATACGAAGCTTTCACTGACCCTCGTCAGTATTGGAATTATTGCCGCTTTTATCGGTACCCTTGCTGGGGGCGCTGGGCTTATTACGATCCCGGCCATGATGCTTGTTGGCATACCTATTCAAACAAGCATTGCTACGAATAAGTTTTCATCGGGCATTGCAGCGTTGTCGAGTATCTTTTATCTTCTTTACCATAAGGAGCTTCGACTAGCCTCTATTATGAAATATGTTGCTGTAGCTTTTGCCGGAGGAATTTGTGGTGCACTCCTAACAGTATCCATCTCAGAAAAAACGATGAATATTATTGCATGTATTCTACTTTTTTTCGCCTTATTTATAACGTTGAAAAATAAAGAATGGACTGTTAGTTCAGAAGAAGATGACACTAAGCACAGCGATAAATTATGGCAGCCACTTTTAATCGCGGTTTATGATGGTGGCTTTGGACCTGGCTCTTCAACCTTCAGCATACTACATTTTTTACGCTACCATTACTCCTATATAAAGGCTGTACAGCTCACACGAGTACTTATATTTGGGAGCTGTACAGGAGCATTTTTAGTATTTTACCAAACTGGCTTTATTCAATGGCATTACGCAATTGCAATGGCAATAGGATCCATTATCGGCTCTCAGCTTGGCCTTTTAGTTTTACCAAAAATCCCAATGAAAACAGCGAAAATATTACTAACAGTAATCATCTCGTTACTACTCATTCAAGTATCATTAAAGATTATATAGCTTGAAGCTTCACTAACTGCTTAAATGTTCATGGATTAACTTCCATTCATTGTTTAAGACCGTAAAAATATTCGTTGCTCTCCCGCTGCCTGATACTAATTTTCCGTTATGATAGCCTTCATAATGGTATGTATAAATACAGGTAGCTGATTGTTCATCAACCGTAAGCCAGTGCACATCAGTAGCCGAATAAACTTCTTCCTTTATTACATTCCAAGCATCAGTAAAATAAACACCTATTTCTTCTACAGTCGTACATGTTTGATCCGTAAACCAATACACCGCTTGCGGATGCAAAATTTCCTTTACGTTATAAAAATTATGGGAATTTGTAGCCTCAATATAGCGCTCTAAAGCTTGTTGATATGGCATGGTAATTTCTCCTTTTAAATCATATTATCTGAAGTTCTACTTTTTGGACATAAATATAATAAAGAAATATAGAGAAAGGGAAATATAATGGTCTGATTATTTTAGGGTATGGACATTTAAATAAGAATGCATGACAAGACTATTTCATGCAGTTTATGATGAGGGAAAATAAATAAGGAGGATACCCATGCTCGCTACTATTCAAAAACAACAAATTAACTATGGCGTAAAATTTAACCGACCGCTGTCACATTCAGTGGATACTATTTGGGCTGTATTAACAGAGAATGGAAAGCTTCAAAAATGGATGAATAATTTAGAAATTATTGATCTTCGAAAAAACGGTAAAATCCATTTTAATATGAATGATGGAACTGATACTTATATGGAAATAACAATTACAGACTATGTTGAGAAAGAGGTTCTCGAATTTGATTGGGGCAAAGATACAGTTAGATTTGAACTCTCCCCCACTAGCAGCGGTTCTATATTAGTATTACTTGAATCGATTGGTGAGCTAACTGAGCATACCCCTAAAGATTTAGCCGGGTGGCATATATGCTTAGGCCTACTTTCGGATTTATTAAATGGAACGGTACATGAAGCATTCCCAGAGGAAGAATGGCGAAAGTGGTTTGCAGAGTATAAGCAACTTGTGCATGACGTAGAGAAGAATTAAGTATATTAAGAATAAACTCCTAGGGTGTGAAGTTAATGCTCTAGGAGTTTTTAAGTGTTGAAAATCAAAATAGGTAAGGAAGTCTTAGTGCATGTTACGATGCTTTAAATGAGGTTGATTTCGTTCCATACTACTTGCTTTCGCACAGATAATAATACTGTTGCTGCCGCTTCGTTTGCTCTTCTCTTTCGCATTTTTCACTGTAACTTAGAGTGACATACGAGAAGATACCTGCCATGTGAAGTGGTTGATTGGAGTGGAGACTGGGTGACTCCTTGGGGATCATCGGACGCCCCCAGGAAACTCTGCTCTGTGCGAAAGCGTAGCGACAGCAACAACAAAGCGCCCAGTCGGAACGGAAATCAATCCCTCGTTTTGCTGAGTAGCTATACTTTATTTAAAATGACAACTTTATTTCATAGACATGCTCTTAATTACCATCTCGAACATTCATACGAGCGAATATTTCTTCTTGCAATAGTTTGGAAGCGCCAGCCACTTCTGCTACTCCATCGGAACCCTGCAATAAACTCTCTTCCTACAGCAGTTAGGAAGAACCAAAAGCTCGATCCATTAAACATCCATATATACGTATTTCTAAATAGGCATGATTGAATACCACTTGTTCCTATTCCGAATGGTGGAGTTGATGGTGCAAAGCTAGGTGGTGGGCCTAGAGGCATTTGACCTGCTGGTGGTGGGCCAAAACTAGGTGGTTCAAACGATGGCGGCGGGCCGAAACCAGGCGGGCCAAACGACGGTGGTGGACCAAAACCAGGCGGGCCAAACGACGGTGGTGGACCAAAACCAGGCGGGCCAAACGACGGTGGTGGACCAAAACCAGGTGGTCTAAATGATGGTGATTGGCCAAAACCAGGTCGTCCGAATGAAGGTTCGAAATCGGATTCTGGAAGTGGCATAATCTGTTCAAATGGATTGTTCATGATAAACCCCTCCTTTTACATAATTCAATATATGTAGGAGGGCTAATAACCGTTGAGCAATTGCCTATTAGCCTTGTATTTAGTCGACTTAAACTACATTCGTATTTTTACTGTAAACACCGTATAATAAAAGGCATGTTTTCCAAGAAAAGGGGTACTCATGCGAAAAATAATTTTACTAATTACTACAATTGTATTGTCCTTTGGTATCTGGCTATTTTTCAACTGTACAAATTTTTCTGCAGGATCAACAAGTATTCAAGACAGGCTAGCTGCTGTTAAAAAGTACAAATATTATTTAGATAAAGGGAACGATAAAATTGGCAAGGAAATGGCTAAAGAAGATTTGGTCATTGTGGAGCCAATCGAAATGCAGCAGAAATATATTAAACAGGCTCAAAAAAACGGAACATTAATTTATGGCTATATTAACGCAATGGAAGCAGACAAATGGAATTTAGAGTTTTATAGCCAATTAAAAGAAGAGGATTTTTATAAAGACGAACGCGGAGAAAAGATGTATTTCTCTGAATGGGATTCGTATTTAATGGATATGACATCTGAACACTATCAAGCGCTTTTACTAGAAGAAATTCAAAAACAAATTGTTCAAAAAGGGTTGGATGGTGTGTTTTTAGATACTGTTGGCAATATCGAGTCCTACTTACCTGAAAAAGAACAGGGCGTACAAAATGAAGCAATGCTTGCCTTTATAAAAAACATAAAGCAGCAATATAACGACTTGTCTGTCGCTCAAAATTGGGGCTTTCAAACATTAGCCGATTATACAGCACCAAATATCGATTTTGTTATGTGGGAAAACTTTTCTTATGATGTAGTCGGAGAAGATGAATGGGCGCTGAATAAGATGCAACAATTAATTCAGATCCGAGAAAAATTCGGCACTCAGGTGATGGCAATCGGATTTGACGACGAAGAGAAAAGTCGAGCCTTAGCTGAAAAATATCATTTTAAATTCTTTTATAGCCCAGCAGGATCTTACTACAACACATGGCAGTAATGTCATCATCTATTAAATAATGCTTACAATCCTCTCCGTCAAGCAACACACTCGGAGGGGATTTTGTCATGTAATTATCTAGACAAATAAGAGTGCATTACCCGCCAATCCTCAAGCTTTTCTTCAAAGGATTTAATATTTTTCCCTGGTATTGGGCTAGTTGAAGGCATTTTCTGATATGCTCGACCATCTAAAACCTCAAGGCCAATATGCTTTTTAAAAACCTCGAACGCCTTTGCGCCATTAAAAAGCACTAACTCAATATAAGGATAGTGTTCAAAAAGCGTTTTAAAGTCATTCGGTTTTTCATTACGAATGGCTGCATCTAAGCTTCCTTTACGCTCGCACGACTCTATGGTATCCCAGAGACCAATATGATGGTTCTTTAGCAATTGTAATCTTTCTCCATAATTCTGAGGTATTTCTACTTCTAAGATTTCCCCAATAATCGGCCAAAAGTGATTACGTGGGTTACCATAATATTGCTGCTTCTCTAACGATTGTTTCCCCGGCATTGAGCCGACAATTAGCACTTTCGTTGACAAATCAATAACCGGTGATAATACATTTTTAAGTTCATTTGACATGACAATCACTCCTTCCTTCTATTGTAGCGGAAGATTTGTGTCAATGTTATGGAAGGGCACATTCGCTCGTATCAAAATTAAGGTTCCTCACCATAACACGGGGTTGATTTCCGTTACGGCTGGGCGCTTTCTGGGAGCCGCCCAGTCATAACAAAGATCAGCTTATCCTCATTACATACATTACCCATCTCTATCTTTCAGTGATGAAACTTTACATAGGAATTGCTTATAAAGAAAAATCAGAGCCAGCAAGTATTTCCTCCGAGCTTTTTACATGCAGGTTATTGGATGAATGATTTTTTATATAGGTCCTTACTATTTCGTAACCAATGCAATATCCTATCCACTGAGGAAGCTTTCCACCATATAAGAACTCAACATGATTGTTTAATCCTTGAATATTGATTTGAGGCAAAATATGCCCCCTCCAAATTTCTAGCATCTTATCCAATGAGTAGTACTTCAACCATGGTGCTAACCATTTATCCCCGTAAATTTCCTCCACTGCACATTCTGCTAACCCTTCTAAAATTAAAGAATCTAATAAAGTCACATCGTCTAGCAATTTATTTACATATTGCAGACGACAAACATGATTATACTCATGTGCAAATAGCGCTTTAAGCTCCTGCTTTTCAAGCTCTCCTATATATAAAAACATAGCATTTGGATAGGCAACACCGTTTTTCTTAGTAATCGTTTGCTCCTGCGTGATTGGGAAGATATAGATTGGTATATTTGGACCGCTCCATTTCTCCTTTAAATAGTTAAATTCCTTCTGTACTACTTCCCAAACGTTTTGTCTTTTTAACATGTTAATATCTATTTTTTCATGTGACTGAAAAAGTCCCTGTTGCAGTAGTTCAAATTGTATTTCATCTAGAGATCCTCCAATAAAAATCTCTACTAAACGACTGCAAAGTATAGAGCGTTGTAAGTCCTCAAGATTTTTGTGATTACGCTTTTGACTAGCTATTAATTCATTGAGCCACTCATCTGTAGGTATTACTGACATACATTCCCCCCTTACTATAGCTTATGTCTGACGTAGACAATCGGCTAGTGATAATGTTTGCAACCGCATATATTAGCTTGTAAGGAAGCCGAAAGGAGGGATAGTTTGTGAATCCAGCTGATACTTATAATCTTTGCTGTAAATATCATGGTAAACGTGTAAGAATTGTAGAAACTGGTGGCAGAGTACATTATGGAGAAATAACTAGGGTGGATAGAAGACAGGTGTGGATTCTACCTGATAGACGATTTGGCGGTTATGGTTTAGGATGGGGTTGGGGTTTTGGAAGAGCCGGAGCAGCTTTTGGAATTGGAATCGCATTTGGGGTAGTTGCCGGAATTGCCCTAGCACCACTACTATTTTGGTAATATTGAAATGACTAATTTTACTATCCGCTGCGCGAAGACATGGAGAAAAAATAAGCCATTTCAATCTACTGAGATGGCTTATTATCCTCATTGCACTTGCTCTTGTTGCTGTTTGATTTTAATCAACTCGGATATTGTGACAAATGTATAGCCTTGTTTCTTCAGTTCTGGTAATATTTTTTCCAATGCTTTGATGGTCTGCGTACGATTGCCGCCTCCATCGTGGAACAAAATAACATCACCTGGCTCCGTTCCCTTCATCACTTTTTGTACAATTTTATTGACCCCTGGCTGTTTCCAATCTTGAGTATCCTGATGCCAAGACCACATCACTACTTTGTATCCATCCTTTACAGCGGCATTAATCATTTGATCATTATAGTAACCACCTACAGGACGGAACAATATCGGTGAAAATCCAGTAATACTATAAATTATTTCCTTTGTCTTACGTAGTTGTGACTGTAATTCAGCTACGGAAGCTTTAAACGGATGTGAATACGTATGATTGGCAAGCTCATGTCCTTCTGAAAAAGATCGTAAAACAAGGTCTGGATATTTTTCTGCATTTTTTCCAATAATAAAAAACGTCGCCTTTGCATCATACTTAGCCAATAAATCTAAAATAGCTGCCGTATACTGGGGATGAGGGCCATCGTCGAAAGTCAGAGCAATTATTTTGTCTTTTGTGTTAATGTCCCATACAACTTCCCCTGTCTCCTCATAATAAGGTCGTCCTTTATCCGCATAGGTTGTCACTGAAGAAATTACCGATATGATTAAAAAAAACAAGGATAGAACCAATACATATTTACGTGTCATAAGCATCACCTCCCAAGTTCAAATTCACATAACTCCGTCAACTTACTATTTACGAATTACAATGAATTATACTTATGAAGGTTTGGCTGTTTTCTCCTCTTAAAACACCGATCATTTTTGGTAACTAATAATTTTTTAATAAAAATGCCGAACACCTTTTTAACTATCGCCATATGTATATAGAGAGAAAAGGAGTGATTTCGGATGGTAACAATTGAGCCTATTATGATTAAAGGCCATTTTTTCACTGCAATAGTTGTTCAATTACCAAAAACAACACTGCTAACAATTTCTAACGACACGGGGTACATTATGTGTGGGGCTTTAGATGTTGGTCTATTAAATGACCGCTTAGCAGATCGGAAAATTATTGCCGGTCGAGCAGTTGGCGTGAAAACAATTGATGAATTATTGACAGCTCCATTAGAATCTGTGACATATGAAGCGCATCAACTTGGTATTTCTGAAGGAATGTCTGGTGTAGAGGCATTATTAAGAATGGTATAACAAAATTATTACAAAGCGTCAGTGCAATACGACTAGGCGCTTTTTTCTTCAGTCTTATAAAGTGTATAAGCTATTTACTCTATTCCTATACTTTAGACAAAAGGAGTGTTTGTTTTGTCTAAAGATAATCATCGGAAAATACATGTAATTTTGTTGTTAATAGTACTAATTATTTTCGTGTGGTCTGTCATAAAACCAGTATCCTATTTAGACTGGCTCGCAGAAGTTAGTCCCGCTGTCGTTGCAATTATTATTGTAGTCGCTATTTATAACAAGTTTCGCCTTACAACACTTTCTTATTTTATCATTGCCCTTTTATCTATTCTAACATTTATTGGTGGACACTATACTTATTCGGAGGTTCCACTTTTTAACTGGATTAAAGAGGAGTTTCACTTAAAACGAAATGACTACGATCGATTTGGGCATTTCCTAAAAGGTTTGATGGCCATTGTCATAAGAGAAATATTAATACGAAAAACACCACTAGTAAAAGGCGCCTGGTTAACAGGCATAACAATAAGCATTATGCTCGCTATTGCCGCTCTCTATGAAATCATTGAATGGCTCAGTACAAAAATTTCAAAGGGTAGTGGAGCAGCGAAAGATTTTGTAGGTATGCAAGGAGATCAATGGGATGCACAATGGGACATGCTTTCGGCCTTCCTTGGGACAATTTTAGCTTTACTGCTATTTACAAAACTCCATGATAAATTGTTGAGAAAGCAGACAAAGTAAAACAATTTTCTTCTGTAGCAAGCATAGCATAACTAATATGAACCATTCGAAAGGTGGTACTCTATGTACTATGCAAGTGTTAGTCAACAATCACCCCATGTATCTCGCGTAATTGCTGTCACTGGAAATGGAAAAGTATTAGCTACTCCAAGCTATGTTCAAATTCAGTTAGAAGTCCAAACAAGAGGAAAAAATGTACAAGATGCACAGCAGGAAAATGCGCTAATTATGAATCGTGTCATCCAATCTCTTTTAGCTCTCCATATCCCGAGAGAAAATATTCAAACAACGGTTTATACTATTTCCCCACTTTATGATTATAAGGACGGCCAACAGATTTTTAAAGGCTATGAAGTAACAAATGGTATTACCGTTAAAGTAACGGATACGAGCCAGATTGGTGAAATTATTGATACAGCAGTAGAAAATGGTGCAAATCGGATTTCCTCTATCCAATTCAACATTGACAATGTAGATGCCTATTATCAACAAGCTCTTAGTTTGGCCCTTCATAATGCCCAAATGAAAGCTAAAACGATTGCAGAAACGATGCATCTGCCTTTACAACCACAACCAATCGAAATCGTTGAGGAACATGAAGATACACCTGTCCTGTATAGATCAATGGCGATGGCTGATTCCAAAATATCGACACCTATTGAACAAGGTCAAATAGCCATTAAAGCGAATGTTCGAGTGAAATTTCAATATTAAATTGTATAAGAGCCTACACCCTATTTAAATAGGATGTAGGCTCTTATAGTTATTTAAGCTTGTAGAGATTATCTGTCGTTATATTCAAACGTATTTTTTTCTAGACATACTACTTCATCGGAAGTTTTAAAAATAATATCAAAATGCTCACTATACGAATGCATAAACAATTCATATTGAATCCGACGTTCTTCATGGGATTGCTTTAAATAATTGATATCGGTTCCCCTTTCAATTACATCACGACCGGACCTTCTCTTTAATTCCGTCTCACCATCTGTATAAAAATAAATTTTCAAATCAAATAGTTGGGGATCAATAAATGCTACACACATCCCCTCTACAATTGTTACTTTATTTTTTGAAGAAATAAACGCACATTTCATATAGTGCGTATCTATTGTCAATAAATCCAGACCCTTTCTAACCATTTGAATATCTCTTTCCAAAGAAGGCAAATGATGCGCCGCTGGATGGCAAGCTGTCATTTTAAAATGATGCCGCTCGTTTCGATAAGTATAATTGATAATTGTATGCTTTCGTATATCCGAACTAACAATGTACGGGTCTGTATTGATATAATTCACTTCATCTTCGTTAAAGCAGTTAATAAGATTATTGGCGAACGTTGTTTTTCCTGCTGCTCCATGACCAGAAATACCAATAACAATTGGCGTATCTTTCTTGCTGGCCCAAGTAACAATATTTTGCAATAACCTATCCATCTTTCTTCCCCCGCTACTTCTATTATTAGTTTTTATTTCATAGTTATTATACCTTCTTTGCTAATTAGTTCCAATTCGTTTAACGCATCGCCAATTTTACCTTTCTTTAATTGATCCGTATGTTCTTCTTTCTGATAACCTTCTAAATTAACGCTTATATCGCTAAAAAATAATATGGAGATTGAATATTTCGGATTTCACCTGAGCTGTCGGCTGTTGGATCTGAGTAGTCTTTCGGTAAAATCGAGCAAGATGAAGGCCCATCGGAATCATTCATGAAATTATATGGTTTGACATATATTTAAGCATCATAAATTGGTTCAACAAGGAGGGTTTCATGCAATCTGAAAAATTGCGATTAAGAAAGATTCAACATCTTGCTCATGAAATTACTGATGAAATGAATAAAAGCGGAGTACTTACTCACTTAGAAACGTTGATTCCTGTTATTGATAATTTATCTCGTGCGATTGGTGATTTAACAGATTCCTATGGAAAGTATTCATTAGATTATGTAGAGGAAAAAGTGGAAAATGCTCATACGCTTTTGTTTAACAAAGAAAAAGTGGATGTCTATTTATAAAGATATAGGAAAAGGGTAACCATTTATATGGTTACCCTTTAAACATTTAATGTGTTTCAGGATTAAATGTTTTACAATCTGTTTCTTCACTATTAGATGCATGTTGTCCCTTTTGACTTACAACATAAATTTTTTCTGCACCACATCTGTTTCCAGAGTTCCAAAATGTACAGTTATTGACTTCACAAAGAATTTCTTGTGCCATCGTTTCCACACCTCCTCTTTTTTATCATTAACAAAATTGAGGTATTCAATACTTAGTCTTAGAAGGTGTAATGAAACGGAAATATACATCATTTAAACTTCGATTTCATAGTGTTGAAAAACAAAATGGTCAAAGAAATCTTTGTGAATGTTGCGGCTCTTTAAGTGAGAGTGATTTCCGTTCCAGGCTACTCGCCCAGTCGGAACGGAAATCAACCCCTCATTTTGCCATAAGAGTCATACTTTAATTTCATTGTCTCAATAGCTTTTCTCCACGTTAATCAATAACCTTTGTTGGTGTTGCCTTTTGCACAATTATAATGCCATCATATGCCTCAGCAGGTGTCATATTAATTGTATAAAGCATCTTCATAAACTTATACCAAACACTAAAGTCATCTCCGATATTACCCATTCTTTGTTTTTGTGCTAAGATGTCAGCTAAATCCTGAGATTCATTAGCCTTTTTAAAGTCTACATAGAATATATTTTCCTTCACTTCGCTGAAAGCATCTATTAATGCATTACGGTGCTTAATTGTATACTCTTTTCTTACGCCAGACTCATTTTGTGCTTGAAACGTATTTTTAACAAAGTCAGTCCCAATAGCAAAGTACGCATCTTTATACACTTCGTCTAAGTATTGGCCCATAGATTTGTACCCTGCCAGATTCGCCGAAGTTTTTTCTATATGTCCATTATGAGCAGACATCAGTACTTTATCATGACCTCGACCCGCTTCAAAATCAACGATCCATTGTAAGTTGTTCGCTAAATATTCATCACGAAGATTTGCATAATTATTATCACTTAAAAATAATTGCGTTCGCTGCTTCATAATTTGCGCATATTGAGCAGCAAGTAAATAAGCTTCTTTCGACGATTTCTTTTCATAAGAATCTTTATTTGTTTGCAAATCCTTTATGATTGCATCCATACTTTTGTCAAGTTTCTCTAGCTGACTACTAGATAAATCTCTCATTGTTTTATTCGTCGCATCTTTTAGCTGTTCCTTATATTTCTTAGCACCTTCACTATTGACCACTTCGTAATAGTCTAGTAATCCTTTTTTACTATAATCATAGCGTTGCATATCGTTACCATAAAAATAAATTTTATCTTTCTCATTGGCAGTCATATTGTAATCATGCATCCACTGAACAAACTCAATCATTTGCTCTGTTTTATAAATACCATAATCCAAAGCTTTTACCGCTTCCTCAGCTGTGCCAGTACCATTTAAAATAAACTGATTAATTTGCTGAGCGCCACCAAAATCACCTTCTAACACAAACACACGAACATTTTCATTTTTTATTAAAGCTTGAAATACATCTTTCTTTAAAGTTTGGAATTCAACGTTACCATGTGTTGCTTCTCCAAAACCAATTACTTTCACGTCATTTGGAATATCGATATTTTCAACCGCGGATGTATATTTTGAAGCATCCTTAACAGCCTCTACCTTTCCCCACCCCGCTAAAACAAACACAAGAAATATTGTTGAAATTAACAAAAAACTCCTTTTAACAAGTGCCATTTAAAAAAGCCTCCCTTTATTTATAAAAAAGTTACTCCACATTAGCAGAATGAAATAGTCCCACACTTTATATAGCTTTTCGTTGGAAATATAAATATCCTCCAAGGAAAAACAGTAAGAATCCTCCTCCTACAACTGTTAATAATTGATCCCAAGGCACGAAGAATACATCACCTGTATTACCACCTACATTCATCATCAAGAAGGGCTGCCCCCATGGATAGTAAGGTCCAAAACGTGCGGAATTGACCGCTAATATAGACGGTAAAGTAAATACAACGTTTACTGCAAATGGAGCAGCAAAACTTTTAAACATAATGGACGTCCAAAGCTGCAACGCGACTAATGGCATTGTCGCTAGCCATCCGCCAAAAATACTTTTCCACACAATTTCCATTGGGAAGGGATCTGAGTAGCCTTTCATAAGACCTACTGCATATATAGAACATAAATATAATATCTGCATCGCCATCACAAGAAGCATAATTAATACATACTTTGCGGCAAACACTTTCCCTCTTGTCACAGGTAGTGCTAAAAGTTGTTTCCAGCCACCAGATTGATGTTCATATCTACAAATTAGACTCGCAAATACTCCTGAAATTAAAGGTAGAAATAATAATGCATACAATAAATTCATAGAAATTAACGAGCTATACCATTCATTAACTCCAGAATCCGCCATATCACTAAAATTCGATGTTAATCCTATAAAAAGTCCGATTATAGGTCCTGCCAAAATTAATGGCACCATTTTTGATTTACGTAATTTAAACCATTCAGCGCTCAATATAGATCCCATTACTTTACATCCCTTCTAGCGAAATCTATCATTCCGATAATATACAGCAAAATACCGATGCTGATTCCAAGCACGACATTTATAACGGTTTCATCCCATTGATTCATTAAAGATGGCCATTTCCAAATCATCCAATCAGGCAATACAAAGGAGGAATAGGCAAAAATCACGCCGAAAATGCCTACTGTAATTGGGATCCCCTGATTATGACAAACACTTGCAATCCAAAGTTGAAGTGCCAATATTGGCAATGACGCAAAATATGGATAGTAAGCAAATTTAGCAATTTCCATATATGGTGTGCTATCGCCTAAGTCTAAAAAGACTCCGTAAGCCAGTGTCACTAGCATTAAAATCGTGGAAGACAAGAACAGTAAAATTGCCAAGACCGAGAATTTTGATAAATACACTGTCAATTTAGACACCGGTAGTGCAATTAATTGCTTCCACGCGTTCGTTTCATTTTCAATACTCGCTATAAATGAAGTTAAAATAGCAATCCCTAAAACGATAGCAAGTGGTGTAAATGAATGAACATTTAATAAATAGTAGCCCCAATCGTCCTCGCTTTGCTCTAACAAATAGTCCTTCCTTACGCCGTAATTTACCATTTGCATCGCAACAACACCGATTGGTCCTAAAGCTGTTAGAAACCATAATCCTTTGCGTTTAATTTTCAAAAAGTCAGAAGTTAATAGTTTTCCTATCATAGCGCTTGCTCTCCTGTTGTCATTTGAAGGAAAATATCCTCTAAAGATCGTTTCTCTTCTTCCACTCGGTAAACCGAAATGCCTTCTTGTACAAGGATTTGTACAATATGTGCTACCTTTTCATCTGAGCATTCATCAAATAAGATGAGGTCATCCTTATGTTCTGCCTTAATACCATTTGCTACTAATGAACGCCAGCCCTTTTCACTATCACTCACTTTAATGACTACCTTTGGCTGGGCAAATCTACGCATTGCTTCAATTGAATCTTGGAAAATCATTTTCCCCTTTGTCACAATACCTACTTGCGTAGCCATTTGATCAATTTCAGATAATAGATGGCTTGAAATAATAATCGTCATTCCATATTCTGAAGGTAGTCGTTTAATCAAATTACGAATTTCGATAATACCAGATGGATCAAGACCATTCGTTGGTTCATCTAAAATAAGTAATTCAGGATTATGTAACAACGATGCAGCTATACCTAAACGCTGTTTCATCCCAAGAGAAAAGCCCTTTACTTTTTTATCTGCGGCATCCTTCAAACGAACAATTTCTAACACTTCATCGATCCGTGACTTCGGTACACCTAAAATTTTTCTTAACGCTTCTAAATTTTCATAGGCCGTTAAATGTGGATAATAAGAAGGGTTCTCTACTAATGAACCAACCTTTGATAAAATATTAATTCGTTCCTTCGTTAGATCTTTTTGGAACATTTTAACAGTTCCGGAAGATGGCTTCATTAGACCAAGAAGCATACGAATCGTCGTCGTTTTACCCGCTCCATTCGGTCCTAAAAATCCGTATATTTCACCTTTGCGTATTTTTAAATTTATATTTGATACAGCTTGCTCTTTACCAAAGCTCTTTGATAAATTTTCTGTTTGTACGATATATTCCATTGTCCTCACCTCTGTAATTATCATAAGAAATGAAGGTTAAAAACAGGTAAGGTTCAAGGTTAAATTTTGTTTAAAAAAGACAATTTATCAAAACATGGGTTGAGTTCCGTTCCGGCTGGGCGCTTTGTAGCTGCCGCTACGCTTTCGCACAGAAAACACACCCGCTGCCTCAGGCCAACACGATGTTGGTCACGAAGGCGTTATCACAGGATGTGATGGTTTTAGCCTTCGTTCCTCGATTGCTGATCTCCAAGGAATCGCCCAGCCGTAACGAAGATCAACTTATTTACATGGCGTACGTTTTATCAATTGGAATCCCTATTTTTGTGATGAGCTTTAAAAAGAACTTTGCAGACATACTATTTGGACAATCAATCTAAGTATGAAAATGAAGCATGCCTTAACATGCTTCACGAATTATTCTATTTGTAGTGTTTAATTTTAATTTTGGTGCCGTATTCACTTGACTCAATATCCCAATCTAAATTCATGCCCTTCACCATAATATCGACTATAGATAAGCCAATACCAGCGCCTTTAGCATCGGATTCATTTTTCATTCCGTTCCCGTGATCTTTTATGATAAATGCATCATAATGCTCCGTCGATTCGGTTTCAACGCCAATATATTTCCCGCTACTTGCATGGCGTAATATATTTTGAAATAAATTATCAAATATACGTCCAAGCCAAATCGGATCCACTTGCCATTCATTTTTCTCAAATGAATGTAGTTCAATATCGATTTCAAAGCCTTCCTTTTCAAATACTGAATACCATGTAGTCATTTGCTCACGTACAAAACGAATAACGTTGATTTCTTTCGCCTCAAATTTATATTTACTAGCCATCAACAGTGTATAGGACATTAAATTTTCTATTAAAGCGTCAACACTAACAATCGATGCTTCCATTGCCTTAATCGCTTGTTTTCCATCCTTTGATAATGCTTCTTTACTTATTGAATAGGATTGCGCCCGTATTTTCGTTAATGGTGTTCGTAAATCATGTGATAAATTAGCAATCAATTCACGTCTTAACTGTTCTTCCTTTTGCTCGCGATTCTTACTTTCCCTAAGCTCGCACACCATGCGATTAAAGCTATGTTCAAGCTGACCGATTTCATCCTTCTTCTTGACCTTTGTTTCAATAGGTAGGCCATCTACATCACGAAGTTCCATTGCTTCTTGAAGGTGCAACAGTCGTTTCCGAATCCCTTTGAAAAATAAAAAGGAGATGATAATGAAAAATAAAATAATCGCAATAACACCAAAAAATACAAAGGCACCATATTTTTCATAAACACTCCTAATTGGTGGTGTAAACACTTCTTTAGGAATTTCAAAAACGATAAATCCATTCGATTCATCCTCACCTAAAAAAGCAATGACAGTAAATGGATCTCCACCATAGCGTTCTTTTATAAACTTTGTTGTAAATGCTGGTGTCCATTTTGATGGAAGTTGCTCAGTCACATTCAATGTTGTAAGCAATGTACCATCCTCACCTACCCAAAACATAGATGCTTTAGGGTATTGTTTCTTCCAACTTTCAAAATGTTGAACAATTGCTTCCTCTGTCATGTTTTTTAAACTTTTAGCTTCTGCATGCCATTTTCCCTCTACTTTACTCTCAATCTCAGCTCCCTTTGAAAGATCATCTTCTCCATTTTGGGCAATCCCTAAAACAAAAAGAGGAATGACGAGATAGGCTATTTGAACAATAGATATAGCGAACAGAATGATAAACATATACTTAGCTAGTAATGAACGAAAAAATTTCATTGTTTCACCCTGTATCCAATACCACGAATGGTTTCAATAATTGTCGGCTTAGCAGGATTTATTTCTATTTTTTCTCTTAAGTATCGAATATGTACCATTAATGTTTTATCGCCTTCTATGTAGCTTTCTCCCCAGACACCTTCATAGAGCTGTTCCTTCGTTAAAATTTGATTTAAATGGCGAATAAAATACTGTAATAAATAGAATTGCTTACCCGTTAATTGAATTTCTTCATCAGTTTCCTTGTTGATAATCCGCATATCTTTCGTATAAATTTTTAAATGCTGAAGATCTAATACATCATCATTTTTTTGATATCTTCTTAGTAAAACCTCTATACGGGCTATAAGTTCATCTGGGTGGAATGGCTTCGTTAAATAATCGTCCGCGAAGTTAAGGCCTTCTATTTTATCCTCAACGGCAGTTCGTGCTGACAGCATTAAAATTGGGATCTCTTTATTTTCTCGCTTAATTCTTTTGCCAATTGAAAAGCCATCTAAGCCTGGCAGCATCACATCCAATATAGCGATATCTTTAAAAGCTATGTGCTGATCGACCTCTTCCCCAGATTCAAGCCATGTAACCTCATAGCCTCTTTCCGTTAAATCCTTTGTCACCCATTGGCCGATCTCTTTTTCGTCTTCTATGTACAATATCCGATACAATGGTAATCCTCCCAATCTAGATTTTAGAAATAAATGTTATTCTGTATTATACGATTTCATAGATTTGTACTCAATCATTGTCTGTAAAGTGAGAGAGTCATTGCATAAATCACATCTAAGGCTAGGGATATGTCGATAAAATTAAAAATTTGGGTGATAAAACTAAATAATTGGGTGATAAATTAAAAATTACGTCGATAAAACCAAATTATTTCTCGATAAAACAAGCTAACCATCAAAAAAACGTATTTGGATTCCCCAAATACGTCAATCTTTTCAGTTATTTGTAATAATCAACATATCATGATCATCAAACTGCCACATGTCCCCGTAAGCAACTTCCCAATAGTAGCCGTTCGGATCTTGGAAATAGCCACTATAACCACCCCAAAATACAGTTTCTGGCTCCTTGACGATTTCCGCTCCGGCATTTTTAGCTAATTCAAACACTTGATCAACTTCTTCTTTCGATTTTCCATTATAAGCAAGCGTAATCCCATTAAAGCCATTACCAATAGCTGGTGGATTTGCCTCGTTTATATCTTTTACTAAACGCTCAATCGGAAACAGTGAGATTTTTGTCCCTCCATTATTAAAGAAAATAACATCTGGGTTTGTTTCCTTGCCATACACAACCACTTCAAATCCCAGACCCTCTCTATAAAACCTAAGAGACTCGATCATATCCTTTACACCCAATGTAATTAAATTTAAACGATTCATCCTACTCTCTCCTTTATAAAAGATTCAATTACTTATTCTATCTTAAGCATTGAATCCCCTTCTAGCTTCTTGCAATCCTCATGTTGCTTCTGTCCATGTACTCTTTGTATAAGCCATTTTCAATCCACAACGCTCCATATTGTTTTGACTAATAGATGCAAATTTGGCGTGCCCTATCATTACACTACAATTTTGTTTGAGGGATTCGTTGATACGAAACTGTATTAACGCTTGGTGAATTCCTTGATTACGGGCAATTTGTTTCACGGCAAAGGCAGCTAAAACGGCCGTCCCATTATATACATATAAAGAACCAACACCAACGTCCTCACCCTGAAGAGAAGCAATATAAAACGACCAGCCAGGCTTGTCATGCAACACCTGATTATTTGTCGCAACACTTTCTGCTAAAAATGCTGGCATACCAAAACCTTCAACATAGATATTTCCGTAACGATCAAATCCGTCTTCATCGATTTGCCTTATTTTAATGCACGAATTCTTTGTTTTCCCTACCATCTCTTCATTTAGCTCACAATATAATGTTGCATGAAAATCACTCTGAAAAAAACCAGCATTATGTAAGTTTTTTAGCGAAGTAGTGTTTACATATTGAGGGGCTAAATCAAAACGGGCTGGGATTTCCCTTGCTTTATAAAAGCTAAGTATTTTATCTATCGTATCCTCTGAACTAAAGCTATCACCCTTTACCACATTGTATGAGGGACCGGGGATATTTTTAATGAAAAAAGCATAGGCACCATCAAATTGACCAACCTCTACTCCCATAGCATTGTTCTGAATTTCCTTTATTGCATTCAGCCTCGACTCAAACATCTTGATTTCCGTCATTTCAAAGTGATCTGCCAAGTTTTTCGTTATTACCACCCCTTATTCACCACCCTATAATTTTTACTTTTCTACCACTAATTGTAATCCACCCAGGTGACCGAACTACGTAAACTATAAAAATTTCTTCCTGTGAATCATTGATATTTCACAAAAGTAACCTCCACGTTTCTATGAAACTAAAAAGTGCGTACTTTTTTTCGCAATGGAACGAAAGCATAATAAAAAAGCACAAAGCAACAACGAAAATTGGAGGACAGAAAAATGATCAATCATTTACAAGATACAATCACATTAAATAATGGCTTACAAATGCCAGGAATGGGGTTAGGCGTATTCAAAGTAGAGAATGATGCTACAGCAGAAATAGTGAAAAATGCGATTGAGGTCGGTTACCGTAGCATCGATACTGCCGCTATTTATGGCAATGAAGCAGGGGTTGGTGAAGGTATTAGGCAGGCACTAACAACTACTGATTTACAGCGTGAGGATTTATTTATTACATCCAAAGTATGGAACGATGACTTGAGCTATGAAGCGACAATTGCAGCATACGAGGAAAGCTTAGAAAAATTAGGGCTAGATTATTTAGACCTCTACCTTATTCATTGGCCAGGTAAAAATAAATATCAAGAAGCTTGGAAGGCACTCGAAGATTTATACGAGCAAGGGAAAATTAAAGCAATTGGCGTATGTAATTTCCATACGTCACATTTACAGGATCTTCTTAAAATAGCACGTATCACACCTGTTATTAACCAAGTGGAATTCCATCCACATTTACAACAAGCTGAGCTACGTTCATTTTGCGAAGCGCACAATATACAAATGGAAGCTTGGGCACCGTTAATGCAAGGTGGGCTTCTTGATCACGAAACTATTTCAACAATAGCTGAAAAATACGGGAAATCAAATGCTCAAGTTATTTTACGCTGGGATATTCAAAACGGTATCATCACAATTCCAAAATCTGTGCGTAAAGAACGTATGATTCAAAACGCTGATATTTTTGATTTCACCCTAACTGAAGAAGAGATGGCGATCATTAACGCTATGAATCTGGAACAACGTGTTGGCCCAAATCCAGATGACTTTGACTTTGCTCTATAAACGGAAAAAAGAGACTGTCTAATTTTCTTCTCAGACAGTCTCTTTCCAATCTATTTAAGATGTATGCATCATCGCGATATCCTCATCACGTTGCATTAACAGTACATCTTCACCTTTATCTTGTAGCTTTTCGATATGTTTTTCACCCCAAGTGCAAAGGACGTTCAACACAGGGTCCATCTCTTGACCATAAGGTGTTAGCGAATATTCAACTTTTGGCGGTACTTGATTGAAAACCTTGCGATTAATTAAACCAGACTGCTCTAATTCACGCAATTGGCTCGTTAGCATTTTTTGCGAGATGCCTGGAATCAATCGGCGGAATTCATTCGTACGAATCTTACCATGGTGGTTAAGATGACAAAGAATAATAGGTTTCCATTTGCCCCCAATGACTTCAAGAGTGGCTTCAACACCAATATTATAAACTTTTTTCATTGTAAACCTCCTGAAATATTCAAAAGTAACTAAAAGTACTCTATACAACTTTTAGGCATGTATGAATATTACAATACACTATACAAAAAATCAAAGGAGATAGTAATAGAATGAAAGAAACAAAAGTTCCGAATGCTAAACTAACATTACTCGCACTTGCAATCAGTGCTTTTGGCATTGGCTCAACAGAATTTATCAGCGTCGGACTCCTCCCATTAATAACAGAAGATTTTGGTATAACGTTAAGTACTGCGGGTTTAACCGTATCCATATATGCACTAGGCGTAACTATTGGTGCACCGCTTTTGACAGCATGTACATCAAGCTTTAGTCGGAAAAATGTGTTACTGCTCGTCATGGTACTTTTTATTATTGGTAATTTACTCACAGCTCTAGCACCCTTATTCTCATTACTAATAATCGGCCGTGTTATTTCAGCATTAGCACATGGCGTGTTTATGTCTATTGCCTCTGTTATCGCTGCAGATGTTGTGGAACCTAATAAACGAGCAAGTGCAATAGCTTTTATGTTCACAGGGTTAACATTAGCAACTGTCACAGGCGTCCCGCTAGGAACTTTTATTGGACAAGTAACTGACTGGCGAATGTCGTTCTTTTTCATTGTTGTTATTGGTATTATCGGATTAATTAGTAATGCCCTGCTTGTACCTAGTCAATTATCTAAAGGAAATCCAATATCTATTCGAGATATCGGGAAAATCTTAGGGAATATAAGAATGCTACTAATTCTCTTTATTACCTCAATTGGATATGGTGGCGCATTCGTAGTATATACGTATATTTCCCCTATTTTAGAGAAGTATATGGGCTACTCACCGAAAGCAATTGTCGTGATCTTAATCGGATACGGTATTTGTGTTGCAATCGGTAATACATTAGGTGGTCATTTTGCGAATAATAACCCTTTACGTTCTATCTTTATTATCTTTATCGGCTTAGCACTGGCTGTACTCGGCATTGGCTTCTTTTTGGAGTCATCAATCATGGGATTATTAATGGTCCTTATGATGGGTCTATTTATGTTTATGAATGTACCGGGATTACAGCTTTATGCCGTTCAGCTTTCAGAAAAATATATACCATCAGCTATTTCAATGGCTTCCGCATTAAACATTTCGGCCTTTAACATTGGCATTTTTATAGGGTCATACATTGGAGGATTCATCATTCGCCACCAATCATTAGCACATACACCTATATACGGATTCGGCTTAGTGATGCTTGCAGCAGCTACTACATTCCTATGGTTAATCTTTGATAGAAACAAACAATAGTCCCCTTGCTTATAGGATCAAAAAACAATGAAAAGGACATATTTGTCAATGTTATAGCACTTTAAATGAGGATAATTTCCGTTCTAAGCTACTTCGCTTTCGCTCAAAAAATCTGTGGCTAATGTTTTTTTATCACTATAAATTAAAGTGCCATGCCAGAAGATACATGTTGATTGGAGTGGAGGCTGGGCGACTCCTCGGGGATCAGCGATGACGGAAATCAATCCCTCCTTTTGCAGAGACTTGAGTACCTTTTCGCTCAGGCTTTTCAAAGCATTTGCCATTAACACCTAAAGTCTTTGTTGTACATAAGATAATGTATCAACTATAGGATAGGAGGAAATTTAGTTGTATTACAATCCTTATCCGTATTTTGTCTATCCTAATTATTATCCGGCATGGGTAATGGCAAATCAACCAACTACTCAACAACCTTCTAGACATCTAGCAATGCCTGACCCAACGAATAGAAGTCCATTTCCATCCATCAATACAGTGAAATTAAAGACTTCCGCGAAACGAGTCAAGATTATTATGCAGCAAGCACAATTACTTACGGATAAAATTGATGAATCAGAGCAATTTGCACATGATCTTATGAACGCAGCGCAACTATCAAATAAAACAGAAGTTGAAAAATTAATTACGTCAACGGGCGTTACGATAAAATTCGAAACTACCTATACGCCAGATGGCATTCGTATAATATTTACTGATAGCGGCTGTTGTAAGCTTACATTAGCTTTGAGTTGGTGAAGAGTTGGCCCTTTGAAGAGGGCCTCTTTTTGCTTTTCGCATGCTTTTGGAGGTTTTGAAGTGTTGAAATTTTTTAACCTCGTATCCCTATTGAACTTGTAACCTATAAATATGCTAAATTATTTGTAAACTTTATTTCTGAAAATTTTTATATCGTATTTTCTTATCAAGAGAGACGGAGGGATTGGCCCTATGAAGTCTCAGCAACCAGCCTATAGGTATGGTGCTAATTCCAAATGGCATAATTTAGCCTTGAAGATGAGAAGACTTACTGCATTTGCTTTGCACAAGAGTCCTCTTCTACAAGGAGGACTCTTTTTTATTTGCTCTTTAACGTGAATGATACGCAAAGAATCGCACCCAAAATATGCACAGAAAGCAGGGAAATAGTATGGCAAACGAACTTTTACAAGCAATAAAATTATTGAAATCAAAAGAATGGGTTGATTTAACACATACATTCGGTCCAAACTCTCCTCATTTCTTTATGTTTGATGATGCAAAATTTGAAACATTATTTTCACATGATGATGGATTCTTTGCACAACAATTCTCTTTCCCTGGACAATACGGAACACATATCGACCCACCTATCCATTTCGTGCAAGAAACACGCTATTTAGAGGAATTGGAGCTAAAAGAACTAGTACTCCCACTAATCGTTATTGATAAATCGAAGGAAGCTGAAATTAACAACGACTACACGTTAAGCGTTCAAGATATTCTTAACTTTGAAGCTGAATATGGAGAAATTGAAGAAGGTACCTTTGTTGCGCTGCGTACAGATTGGAGTAAACGTTGGCCAGATAAAGAGGCTTTCAGCAATAAAGATACCGATGGCAATAATCATATTCCTGGCTGGGGATTAGAAGCTTTGCAATTTTTATTCAACGAACGAAAAGTAAGTGCAATCGGCCACGAAACTTTTGATACGGATTCAGCAACAGATTTTCGTAAAAACGGTAAGTTAGACGGCGAATATTTTGTGCTTGACCAAGATACTTATCAAATTGAGCTTATGACAAATTTGGATAAGCTACCTCCAAAAGGCGCCGTTATATTCAATATTGTGCCGAAGCCTGAAAAAGCATCTGGATTCCCTGTTCGTTCATTTGCTATATTGCCTTAATATAGCAACAGGTCTGATTCAATAAATATTGAACCAGACCTTTCTTAATCATTTATATTAGTGGGATTCCTTTTTTTAAAAACAACATAAACGATCAGCATAATTATTATAAACAATACTATAAGATAAATGCTGTAACGGGATAAATATGCCTCAACATAATGCCATTTCTCACCTAGTACATTACCTAAAGTAATAAACGTAAATGTCCATATAACTGCTCCCGTATACGCAAAGAAAGCAAATTTTTTATAAGGATAATTATTAATAGCGGCAATATATGCTGTAAGATGGCGCACACCAGGAATAAAATATCCTATTAATAATAATCCCGGCCCTATTTTTGCAAATAACTCTTTAGTAAAATCAATTTTCTGCTCAGTAATATGAATTTTCGAACCGTATTTTTGCAATAAAGGTAGCCCGAATCTATAGCCTATATAGTAGCTCAAAGTAATTCCTCCTACCGCACCTACGATAGCGCTGATTAAAGCAGGAATATGTGCAAGCGTTTCTCGATAAACGCTATACCCTACATATGTCAAAAATAATTCATCAGGAAGTGGCAGCCCGACAATCCCCCCAATTAGGACAAGAATGATGCCAAAATATCCATAATGTTCAATAAGAGATTGCACATGCTGCGCCATAAATCCATCCCACCTAAAGCATAATAATTTTTATAGTTAGCTTTATCATAACTCAATGGAGACAACATTATGAGTGTTATGAATTCAATACAGTTTTTTCCATTAAATGATTCCTAGCTCACGAAGAGCATAATCAATACCATCTTCAGTTGATTTCTTTGTTACAAAATTAGCGATATTTTTTAATGCTTCACTACCGTTACCCATTGCAATACCGAAGCCGACCTGCTCTAGCATATCGATATCATTATCTCCATCCCCAAAAGCAAGTGCTTCATCAGGACTCAAGTCGAAATATTCTAGTACAGCTTGAACAGCAATAGACTTAGAAACATCATGCTGCAAAACATTTGTTATGTTAGGATGCCACCTTTTAAATAATAAATGAGGAAATGTGGAGGTATACTTTTTCTCAACATCCTCATCACCATATAAACACATTAAATACACTTCTTTCGTTCCAATATCTTCATTGATAACGGGAAACTCTCGCAAAGATAATGTTTCTTTCATAGCTTTTAATGTCTCTTCTTCTTGAACGTTATTCATTGATAATGTTTCTGTAAAAAACGATAGACTTTGTTTATTTTCATCAGCAAAAGCCTTCACTACTTGGACTACTTCTTTGGCAATCGGTATTTTATGTATGACTTGATCTTGGTGCTTAACATATGCACCATTAGCTGTAATAAACGTCTCTATTCCTACATTCCTTAAATCCTGGCACATTGATAAAGGTCTTCCTGTAGCAGCTACAATATGAATTCCTTTATCCTTTAATTGTTGAATAGCGGTCCTTGTACGTTCTTGCATACGACCATCTTCATAATTAACAAGCGTTCCATCTACATCAAAGAATACAATTTTATAATCCATCGTTTGCTCCTTTTCATTTTACATATTAGATGTAAATCTAGCAGAGGAATAACACCAAAGCATGGGGGATGATTTCCGTTCGGCAGGGCGCTTTGCTGCTGCCGCTACGCTTTCGCACAGAGTAGAGCTTCCTGGGGGCGTCCGATGAGCCGCTTCGTAGCTGCCCAAGGATTTGCCCAGCCGGAACGAAGATTACCCTATAAATGTCATCCACAATTTTGATGATGAATCTAATTTAAAGACACTCATTTCCACTACAGGCGAGCGTTAATTGGCTCCTCTTTACCGTCAATCATAATCCTATATTCCCTATCCAGCATACTTGTAATTTTACGTTAATAATTGAGAGGAAGCATCTTTATTCCAAAACACAATATAGGTATTTTAACCTGCACAAACGACTTTATAATAAAAAAATAAGTAGTTATTTATTTAAACATTTGTACGTATTTCGACAAACTAAAACGAACATGTAAATTACTTCAGCAACACCGATAAATACTATTACGGGTACGTATCGGTATTTCAAATAACTAAAAAAGCATTGAACATTTTTATTTTAATAATTCTAAAGGAGTATACCAAAGAACATAGAATTGTTAAAATAAGAGAAACTAAATTAAATATATTGAACGACATTGCCCTTCATATAAATAGAACAAAAGAAATATATTCACATCCCTCTTACTACCATCAGAGGTAGGAGTCTTCTACATAAAATTATTTGGGTGGAAAGGAGTTGATTCTTATGGCATTTAATATTTATTACTATGAAAGTAGTGTGGATTGTAAGTTTTGCAAAAAGCATTTTACTACATATAAAGTTCGCCCTAATCGATATAAAATTATCGAGGAACAAACAGACTTCATGCCAGTTTATGAAGGTTTAAACCCGTTATTGTATGAGGTTGCCGTTTGTCCGCATTGTGGCTACGCTTATCACAAAACTATGACAAGAACGTATGGACCTTTCATGCTTCTTATAGATGAGCTGTACATTAAAGAGCTACAAAAACCAATGGATATTTGCAAGGAACGTACGATTGATGATGCCATTGTAAGCCTTAAATTAGCCTATCTTGTATCAAGAGCATCAATGGAAGAGTCACTTCTTATGGCCAATTTCGCACTAAAAATAGCCTGGCTATATCGCTTAAAAAATGATCATGAATCGGAAATGCGCTACCTCTTTGCAGCAAGAGACTTTTACAGTAAATCTTTTGCATCCAATCAAGAGGGCGGAGAGAGAATTCAATATTTACATGCAGAATTAAGCCTTCGACTTGGAGATATTGCTGAGGCGAAAAAAGGATTCTCTCGATTAATTGCAGATCGACATGTTTCCAATAAATATCGAAAACTAGCACGAAATCGTTGGGAAAACTATAAATACGACGATCAACCTAACAACGTAAATGACAATATAGGAGAAGTCATCAATTAATGTAAACGGGGAGAGTAATAAATATGTTGCTATTTACTAATAGGATTGATGTGAGAGAAGAAGATATTTTTTCGGAATTGCATCATTTTTTACTAAGAAAAAATAATCGCTATTTAACGAACGATGAGGTAGTTGCAGTGACTGGGGTTTCATCAGACCTACTCTATAAATGGGTAAAAGCAGGAAAGTTAAAAAAATCGATTTTCCCTAATTTAGGGGCGCCTTGTGAACGCTGTGGACAAATTACTCAGGCAAAAATCTGTGTTAGTTGCTCATCAACAATCGTTAGTACATTAAAACAAGAGGAAAAGGATCGTGCATGGTTCAATCAAATACAACGGAATCATCCTAGAGCTAGCACGTATCACTATAAATAAAATTACATCTCTACAGTGTACTTACACTTTGGAGATGTTTTTTTACTGTCTTCGCTCAAATAACTTTAATAATGGCTCATCACCCTAACGTGTGGTTGATTTCCGTTCCGGCTGGGCGCTTTGTCGCTGACGCCCCGAGGAGTCGGCCAGCCGGAACGAAGATCAACTAATATAAAATGTTTTTTTAAAAATTTCACCCACTACTTTTGGTGATGAACCTTAATCATGTAATTAGACCAAATTTAAACAAAATTTAAACAAACTCCCCTTTTACTTTAAACTTCACTATCTATAATTAGCCTTAACATATAACGAAGGACTGATAGAGAGTGACAAAAGGTAAGAAACGTAAGGTTTTATTATCATTAAGTATCGCGCTAACAAGTTTTGTAGCGTTCAACGGAGTTTCAAATGCATCGGCAGCAGTTCCGGTGATAGAAGAACGCGTAGCTTTCGAAAATAAATTAGAAGTTAAGGTAGCTCGCACATCTAATGAAACACTTCAAGAGTGGAAAAAGTGGACAAACGACCATGCTTACAGTTTAACGTCCATTCAGCCTGAAGCTATTATTCAACAAAACATTCCATCTAATAAATTTGAAGATTTAGAGATGCTAAAGCCTTTACTCCATGATAAGCGCATCGTTTTTTTAGGGGAAAGTTCACATGGCGCAGCAGAATTTAACCTAGCAAAAACACGTTTAATTCAATTTTTACACCAAGAAATGGGCTACAATGTCCTAGCCTTCGAAAGTGGTATGGGGAATGCCATGAATGCTCAGGGGCAAATCGACAAACAAACAGCGAAACAAACGATGAAGGATTCTATTTTTGGTGTATGGTGGACAAAAGAAACACTACCGTTATTTGAATATGCTAAAAAAACACAGAAAACAGATAAACCTTTAAAATTAGCAGGCTTTGATATTCAACAGCAAAATGCATTTACGAACGGTGACTGGCTACAAAATAGTCAGCTTGCGAAACAGTTCAGTGAAGTAGAGAAGCAACTTGCTGATTGGAGCTTCGGTAAGGATTTAAAAGGCTACCAAGAGGCGAAACCTAGCATTATCGACGTGTATAAACAAGTAAAATCACAAGTACAGCTTAAAGAAAAAGAGTTACAAGCAGCTTATCCTAGCGAGCCACATATTGTAAAACTTATGGAACGTACTTTGGCTGACCGTATCCGTTTAGCAGACGAATATGTAGAACTATCAATTCAATCAAATATTGATCTAGAAAAATATAACCCTGAGTCTTTTTATAAGACAATGGAATGGCGTGACCAAGCAATGATGGAAAACCTACTTTGGTTGGCAGAGGAGATTTATCCGACTGAAAAGTTTATCGTCTGGGCGCATAATGACCATATTCGTAAAGCACAATCCGAAGTAATGGGTTCTCCTTACCCGGTAAAGTTAATGGGTGAGCGTCTACCAGATATCTACAAGAAATATAGCTATGTACTTGGCCTTTATATGGCTAGTGGCGAAACAGCAAACAATATGGGTGAACCTATGACCGTTTTACCTCCTATAAAGGGATCGGTCGAGGATATTCTTTCGTCATCAAATAAACCGTACACATTTATCGACATGCGAAACCGTCAAAATGAGCGAGGAAACTCATGGATGTTTGAACCACGTTTATCGTATAGCTGGGGAATGATTCAGGAAAGTCTTGTTCCGCGAGATCAATATGATGGCCTTCTTCTGATTGATAAGGTAAGTAAGCCTAATTATATTAAATAATATTGTTAAAATAGCAAACTAGCTCAACCTACTAGTTTGCTATTTTTCTTTATGTTTAAGTATCCATTGAAATTGTATCCCAGTCTTCATTGCGATGCCCTATTATCCAGAACAAGCCCCTACGTCTTTCCATAACGATACTTTCATTCATCCCCGCAGGAGCTGGTCGTTCTTGTATACGACTATCTACACAAGCCCAATGATATCTGTAAATTTTGTCGGCTTCATCTAAAATCTCTTCCTGACTACGCATGACAGCTTGAAGATAAAGTTGTTCAAACGTTTCACAGTTAGAAACAACTTGAATGGCATACTCGCAATCGCATACTTCATCAGGAAAATCGAGTTCTTCAACAAAGCCAAGTGCCCAAATAAGTGCCCAATAAGCCTCGTATTGCCATGAAATATTAATGGCTTTTTGCACATCTGGTTCTGAAGCTTGTAAAAAGTCTCTTTCATTTTCAGTTAGATAGTTTTCCACTTTATATGTGCGTAACATATTGATGAAAAAGTCTCGCGATTCTTCCACATTTCCGCCTTGTGCCACATCACAAGCAAATTGAATGACAATTAACAGAGCTACTGCTCTTCTAGCAATGTCTTCTTTGGTTTTAAACTGACAAGCCTCTATTGCTGGGAGTTGAGGAAGGGAAGCTGTATATGGAATAGCTTTTTCTTTTAAATAGGCTATTGTTTTATTTTTTCTTTGCTCGCCTTCTTCTGATGTCACCTCTTGTCCCATAACCTTGCGTGTACACGCATGGGGTCTGAAATTGGACGGTCCTGATTGCCCGTCAGGATAAACAATAACCGCTCCTTCATCGTCTAACAAAGTGCCATTCGGTAAAAAGCCAATCCCCCCTATTTTTGATAGCAGTTCCGTAAATAACAGCATCTGGTCTTCATGTATCTCTTTTTCTGATTCAATCGCAATCACTGTATTTAAAACGGCTATTTGAGTCAACACTAATTCTTTTAAATGATCATCTTCAAAAGGAATGTTATCGTAAAACCCCATCATCCCAGGAATATTATTAACGAAGTAGTTTGGATTCGTATCTTCAGACATGACTCTAATGATTAATTTATGTTTTTTAAACAGCGCCTTAGACTTTAATAAATACTCGTTTTCATTTTTACCAATGGCAAAACCTTTTGCAAAAACATCTGAAATTTTAAACTCAATATCATCAATGTTGTTCTTAGATGCAAATATTGTAAAATAGTTCATTCTTCTCTCCCCTTTTATTCACCAACTATTTTTTGTACCTAAATTACATACTACGGATCAACAACCCTTTTTAATTTCTATCATAATTTTCGTTACATAATCCTCTTCACGATTTTTAATAACGGCGTCATAAATATATTCCTCATATACGTATTGCCCTAGTTCAAAGCCCTTTTCCCGCATGACCTTAAATAATCGCTCATATGATTCACCCAATGTAGTGGACGTTCCTACATGGTATCCAACAATAAAATCCCCTTCAATCGCTTCGAAATAAGGATGGCCTTCTCGTGGATGCGGCTGCTCTATATACAAGTAACTATAGTTATCATAGTTTCCGGCTAATATTTGCTCTCTTCTTGTAATTCCTCCAATAGGATAGCCTGTGTCTAATTGCGAGCGATCTAATTCATCTATAAAGTCTGAAACAGCCTTCGTAAACTGTTCTTCCGTCGAATCCTCAATATTCTTGCTTAAATACAACGTTGCCTCTGGCAGATGTTCAATCGTAATGCTATCAAAATCAAGGTGTAAAGCCTCTTTTGTTAAATCAATTTTGACATCAATAATGCTTTCAATCATCTCCAGCTCCCGGCGTTTTTTCGCTACAATTTCCTTTTGCTGATACATCAAGTCTAAAAAATTTTCAGGTGATTTTTCGGCCATATATTTTTGAATATCTTTTAAAGACATGCCGACCGCCTTTAATAGCTCGATCACACTAAAAAATTCATATTGTGCAACAGAATAATAACGGTAGTCTTTACTATCTTTCATAATTGGTGATAATAAACCAATTTGGTCGTAGTAAATTAACGTTTGTTTATTAACCTTGCATATTTTAGCAAACTCACCAGTTGTAAAATATTTTACATTTTTATTAAACATTTTTAAAATCCCCTCCTTGACTATATAGTAACTATATACATTAGATTGTAGCTATTCACAATTAATTATGCCAGTGCATAATTGAGTCCGGGATCGGTTTGTGCTTGCATAAAGATCCCTTTCCGATTTCCGTGACATCTGCTGAAAGAAATTAAAAATAGAAAGGTTTTGAAATTATGTTCACGGAAATTCGTGACATTACAGCTTTAAACAAAGAGGAAGTATTAGCACTACGCATTGCTGATAATCAGCAAGATTTTATTGAAAGTACAGAACAATGCTTAGCAGAGGCAAAAGAAGATAAACGCTTTATCCCTGTAGGATTGTATAAGGAAGATCATGCAATCGGCTTCGCTATGTATGGCATGTTCCCACAAACAGACAATTCACAACGTGTTTGGTTAGATCGCTATTTCATTGATGAGCGCTACCAGCACAAAGGATTGGGAAAATACTTTTTACAGCAGCTTATTCAATATTTAGTAGCTAAATACAGCTGTCAAAATATATATTTAAGCGTTTATGACAACAATACAGTAGCTATTCAATTATATAAAAAGTTTGGCTTCGTCTTTAACGGTGAGCTAGATACTAAAGGTGAAAAGGTGATGGTAAAGGAGGTATATGCTCATGACTACCATTAATCCAATTGAAACAAGGCCGCTCAGGCCCTTGTTTTTATCATATTTATTCCCAGCTATGATTGGTATGTTGCTGATGTCAGTCAATATTTTAGTAGATGGTATTTTCGTTAGTCATGGAGTTGGACCAGCCGCTTTAGCAGGAGTAAATATCGCCGTACCAATTTTCTCGATTTTACTATCCATTTCCCTTTGGATTGGTATGGGTGGAGCAACACTATTTTCAATTTCCCTCGGTGAAGGCAATAAAAAACGAGCACATCAGCTCTTTACATTAGCATTTACAACAATGATCGTTGTCGTCATGACACTGATTCTAATCCTTTTATTAAATTTAAAGGAAATCTCCTATATATTTGGGGCAAGTGACGCCACCTTCCCTTATGTTCAAGAGTATCTACATGTTATTTTGATTTTCGGTGTGTTCTATACAATTGAAAACTTATTAAGTATTTTTATTCGAAATGATGGCAATCCAAAGCTTGCGATGATGGGCTTAATCACTACTTCTGTGTTAAACATTATTTTAAACTACATCTTTATTTTCGTACTCAATTACGGCGTAACTGGCTGTGCCCTAGCTACAGCAATCTCCACAATAATCGGTATGTCGGTTCTATGCCTACACTTCTTCCGCAAGCAATCCGAATTAAAATTTGTTCGTACATTTTTCAGCACATCTGATTTAAAGAAAATATTCGCTATTGGTCTACCAAGCTTTATCGTTGAAGCCTCCGTCGCTGTAATGGTTATTTTATACAATGTTACATTTTTACATTATTTAGGCTCAGACGGCGTTACTGCTTATGCAATGGTTAACTATATTCATACTGTACTTTTAACAGTATTCCTTGGCATCGGTATGGCCTTACAGCCACTAGTTAGTTATCACCACGGTGCGAGGTTGATTGACCGATTAACAGCATTATTGAAAATAGGTATTGCCACTGCATTTATTGTAGGTTTAACGACTGTCATTATTGCTATGTTATTCCCTTCCCAGCTAATTGCATTATTTGGTGATAGCACATTTGACATTCGCAATATGGCTACACAAGGCTTTATACATTTTGCAATTGGGTATGCATTCCTTGGAGTGAACATGGTATTTGCGGAATTCTTCCAGTCAATTGAAAAAATACGTCTTGCAACAACCATCATGTTACTTCGCAGTATTCTATTATTTATCCCTGCTCTCGTACTATTGCCTAAATTCTTTGGCCCACAAGCTATTTGGTGGACGTTCCCTGTCGCAGAAGGTATTACCGCATTGCTAATTTTTATATTTATGAAGAAAAAAACGCATACAATTTTTTCAGTAACAAGTTCTTAAATGCACAATAAAAGAAGTTAACCCTCTTTCAATTGAAAGGGGGTTAGCTGTTTTTTATTGTTTTCCTAAATAAAAGAATTAACTATCTACAAGGCATTTGAAGGCCATGATTGTTCCTCCATCAACCGCTAGCAGAATACCGCCAAACCATTGACCTATTCTAATAGCTCTTATTTAATTCCATATATTCATCACGTAAAATACTCATAATAATTTCATCTGAATACTTACCGTTCATATATAAGGATTGCCTTAAAGCTCCTTCCTTTTTGAAGCCTACCTTTTCGTACGATTTTATTGCCCGAATATTATGGGAGTATACTTGTAACTCTAAGCGATTAAGCTGAAGCTCCTCGAACGAAAATTTTTGAACAAGCTGAACCGCTTCAGCCCCATATCCCTTGCCACAATCCTCTATCCTATGTAAAGCTATGCGAAATATTGCCTTTTTATTGTCTAAGTCTATTTCCATAATAGCTAAATCACCAATAACTCGGCTATTTTCTACTAAGCAAATAGCAAAATCACGGCGTGTAGAATCTTCGCTAAATCGACTCAAAGCCTCTCTAATTTGATCCTTCGTTAAAATGTTACGTATACCTGTCATATACATAATTTCTTCATCTTGAAAACACTCATAGATACTATCTACATCTTCTTCAGTAATTGGTCTTAAAAATACACTTTGCCCTGTAATCATAAATCAACCTCCCCCTTTAACTATATTGAACAAGATTTCTAGCGGAAAGAATATGCCTAGTTCGATTAAGAAACGTACTAGACATACAAAAAGCACTAACATATCAGGTGCTAGTGCTTCAATAAATTACTTTGTATATATAATTTTTTTAATCGTTTCTACAGCTAAATGATATTCCTTAGATAATTGTTCAATAGAAGCTCCATTTGTAAACGCTTCTTTTATAGACTTATTCCTATTCTCAATATATTTCTTTGAGCCTGAACGAGCACCCCACTCTAAATACGTGTTTTCTATTTTAGGAATATAAATCGTTTCACCTTGAACATATTTTTGGATTTCTACTAAAAGTTCTTTCGGTAATATAGCTGAAGCCTTCTTATAAGCCAATTATGCCAACCCCTCATTTATTTTGAAATGAATAAAATAAGGTAGCAAAGCTAATTTTATAAGAAATACTTCAGGGCAAATATTGAAATTCACCCCATGCAAAGTATTGCCCTATCAAAATTAGGCTTTGCATGGGCTGCTTCCGTATCTAGGAACTTAACATAATTACTCACATCTACCCCCCCTAAATTGTGTCATTGTTCATTTTATCATATGTATATATTTTCAATTAATAAAACAAAAAGGAATCAGATACACTGATTCCTTTTCCGAAACTTTATTCAATTTATTGGTCCACTTGTGTTTCCATTATTTTTTGCCGTTCATCCTCCGAGGACGTAACTCCTAGAATATCGAGAAGGAACATGAATAATGGAATACCGATAATTAATCCCCATACACCAAGGAAATGCTCTGAGAAGAGGATGACGATGAATGTATAGAAAATTGGAAGATTTGTCTTGGCAGACATCAGCTTTGGATTTAAGAAGTATGCCTCCATAGCATGTAGTACCATAACGATCACCAAAATATAAACAATGTACATTGGTCCACCGATACTATATGCAATTATAGTGAGAGGAATCAAGGACATGATAACCCCTGCAACTGGCACTAATCCTAGTATAAAGAGCATAATTCCCAGTGCAATTAAATGCGGGAAGCCCATAATGTATAAAGCAATAACAGATAAAACACAGTTAACAGCGGCAATAATGAACTGCGCCTCAATAACTTTACCGAAAGAACGAATGAAGATCTTCGAGAAATAATGTAGTTCATCGTACAGGTAGCTCATTTTACTATCTTTAAATTTCGCTGTAAAATCTATAATCCGCTTCTTCTCAAGTAAAATAAACAAGCTTAAAATTAGTGCGATGAATATGTGCAAAATAATTTTACCAATATTCGTGAGATTTTTTAGTGTGAGGTCTACACCCTGCTCTAAATATTTACCTAGTTCAATCTTCTCGAAGGTTGGAGCTAAATACCTTGCAATCTCGTTATCATCTGGATCGAGACTAAAGCTAGCAATGAGGTCAAAGAGCTGTGTAATTTGTTGGGTTACGACAGGCAAATACTTGTAGATAATTGCAACAATACCTGCGACAAGTAAAAGATAAAGGGTAACTGTCACAGCCTTTTCGTTCATTGGTGTGTATTTTCTAATCTTTTTTGTTGTCTTCGTAGTCAGTTGATTCATCAAGTAAGTAATAATGAACGTGAGAAGAATAAGATTGATCATACTTCGCATCAAATATAGTGCAATAGCGATCCCAACAAGAATTATAAAACGTTTAAATCCGTGGCTTCGAAAGAAATTACTCATGTATTCACTCCTTCTACAAAACGGCTTCGCTGCCTTTACTGCCTGGGTTTCGCTATCAAATGAACATAAGCAATTAATAAATTGATGTAAAACATTACGTATCATTCTTATGTATATGCCCCCTTCTTTGGATTATTATTCCCATCATCACTTAGAAAAAGACTTACTGCATGCTGCTTTATAAGTCTTATAAGAAATAACTAAATCCATGGAGCGAAAAGAATTATATGTCTTATCAAATTGTAAATTAATGACCATACTTTTGTACTTTATTGAAAGCTGTATCAGCGTTATAAGCCTTAATTCTATTATTCTATTATAACCCTTTGAACACCATCATAGCCAATGTAACTTCTTTTATGAAGGGAATCAATTATGCTCTGGCATAATAGCATTCATTCCTATTAATCAAGAACAGATTTTAGTATTGCTCCTTAGTTTCAGTATGATATTCTTATTAAAATTTTAAACTGAAAATAATAGAAAAGATGGATTTTGTGAAAGTTCCATAAACATCGAAGGATATTCATAACCAATTGCTCCTTATGAACATCAAGTTGCAGTAACGAGTCCTTAAAATCTCTGGACAAGATGGGATTGTACCGGAAGAGTCTTGAAAGTGCACATATGGAACTTCAAGATATAACGAAGATAGTCTTTTTATTTGTTTGGGGAAATTAATACGGCACAAGAAAAGCAAAAAATTATAAACGACTTTCTTGGCTATGCCTTCTGCGAAATCGACGCATGGGCATATAAGGGAGTTTAACTTATACTATGTTGTTATTCACAAGGATGTGCGCCAGATCCTGCATTAAATTTAGTTAAAAAAACACCTCTTTAGAGCTAAAGAGGTGTTTATCTCATTTATAGATTTTCATTATCAGAGCCCATTTTAGCGTGCTTATATCCATAGCCTATGTAAATGACTAAACCTATCGCTAACCAAATCATAAAGCGTACTATAGTAAATAGTGGCAGACTAAATATTAATACAATACATCCTCCAACCCCTACAGTTGCTACAAGCCATAACGCAGGTACTTTGAATATACGCGGTTGATCTGGTCGTGTATAACGAAGAACAACGACACTAACTGTTGTTAAAGCAAAAGCAGTTAAACCTCCGATGTTAGCAAATTCCGCTAATTCCCCGATTGATAAAAATCCTGATAAGAGAATACCTGTTCCAACTACAATTAAAGTTGATAATACAGGTACCCCTGTTTTTTTATTTGTTTGTGCAATACGTTCTGGCAGAAGCCCATCACGACTCATTGCAAACAACACGCGCGTCGCACTAGTTGTATTTGCAATCATCGTAGCAAGCAATCCAAAAATAACTGATACTGCGATGATAGCACCGCCCCATTGAATACCAACAGATTGTAGTGCAAACACTGTAGGATTTGGGACATCCAATTGAGGGAATGGTACAATACCTGTTAATACTAGCGCAACTAATGCATAAATAAGCGTTAATACACTCAGACCACCAATTAAAGCTTTTGGTATTGTTTTTTGTGGATTTTTTACTTCTTCCATAACAGTTGTTACACCATCAAATCCAGTAAAGGCGAAGAACACTAATGCCGCCCCTGCCATTACACCTGACCAGCCAAACGGTGTAAATGGTGTCCAGTTTATAGGGTTAATGTGAAAAGCCCCGATAGCAAGGAATAAAACAATCGCGCCGACTTTTGCCATTGTAAATAACATATTTGATCGACCAACATTTTTAATCCCGCTCATAGCAATCCAAGCTACAATAAACCAACCAACCACAGCAGGTAGATTGACAACCCCACCATGAGCAATATCTTTTGTTAAAGCTCCCGGTAAGTGAATACCGACAGATTGTAAAAATGAATCGACGTAACCACTCCAACCGACTGCGACCGTGCTAGAAATAACGATGAATTCCAGTAATAGGTCCCAACCGATCATCCAGGCAATAATTTCACCTAGCGCTATATAAGAATAGGTGTAAGCGCTACCTGCGACGGGCGCCATCGCTGCGAATTCGACATAGGCTAATCCGACTGCGATTGTTACAAGACCCCCAATTAAGAAAGAAACAACGACACCTGGGCCTGCATGAAGAGCAGCTGTAGTTCCTGGCAGTACAAAAATTCCAGCTCCTATTGTAGCCCCTAGTACATACAGCAATAACTGCAACGACCCTAATTCACGCTTTAGTTTAAAACGTTCGACTTCAGTTATTTTATTGGCTTGCTCAATTGACTTCCTTCGAAAAAAATTCGCCATAATAACCACTCCATTTCCAATAAACAGCTAATAAATATCATTTTTATGCATTTTTACTAATAATCAGTATATTATATATATTTTTAAATCGAGTCAACAATTAGATTATTATAGCAATTTATCTTTTACTAGAAAACGAGTTAATCGATGCATTCTTTTATATCAAACTTTGTAATACTATTTTACTGGAATGAATGAACGATCCAACCTAGTAAATAAATAGTAAAGATGATATTGTACAAGCTATCTAGAAGCAAGGAGAGGACAAAATGGATTCCTATGAAGTATCGACATTAAAAAAGGGCCTTTTGATTTTAGATATATTACGTCAGAAGCATTCTCTTACATTAACTGAAATTATGGAAGAATTATCAATGAATAAGACGTCCGTTTTTCGCATGCTTTATACGCTAGAAAAAATGAATTATGTTCTTAAATATAATAAGTATTATCAATTAAACCCTCATATTTTTAGGGATGAGCACTTATATTGGCACAAAGATATCCAATGGGCGTCTCTCGTAGCGCCATACCATTTAGCCCGCCAAGAAGAAATAACTACTTATATTGGTATTTTGGAAGATTGTGAGATGGTAATAAAAAATGTGATTAGTGAGCCTTTTGAACAGCCTACTTTTCATGCGATCGATACTCGGACACCTATGCACTCAAGCGCGCTAGGAAAAGTAGTATTAGCTCATCTGTCACCTAAAAAACAACGTGAACTATTAAATAGTATTGAACTTAATACCTTTACAACAAAAACCTTCTATGATTATGGTTTATTGATTCCTCATTTACAGGTCATTAGAGCTCAAGGATATGCTGTTGATAATGAAGAAACGAATGAAGGTAAATGTTGTATTGCCGTTCCTATTTATGTGAATGAAGAAGTCATCGGGGCAATTGCTGTCCACGGTTCGACGAATCAAATTAAGAAAACTGCCATTCGGTCGTTGGCAAAAAAGTTAAGCGAGGCAAGTCAGCAGTTGACGGAAGAAATACATTATCTTTTAGCATAATGTTAAGACCTTTGATTGGTCCTTTTTTGCAATTAAAATGCACTTATTTCTATATATGAAACGATAACGATGAATATTGGTAAAATATTCTTTTTTACTCTATTCTGATTACAGAACAACGAGGAGGTAGGAATATGAAATTTCATACTTTGAAAAAAACGAATATCAAGATTTCCGAAATTGGTCTTGGGACGAATGCTGTAGGTGGGCATAACTTATTTGAAAACTTAAATGAACAAGATGGGCAGGAACTAGTCTCAGCTGCACTTGACTTAGGGATAACTTTTATTGATACAGCAGACATTTACGGAAAAGGGCGTTCAGAAGAACTTGTTGGCGAAGTATTAAAAAATTACTCCAGGGATGAGTTCGTTTTAGCAACAAAAGGAGGTAGACATTGGTTTGAGGATGGTTCAGTAAAAACAGATAATCATCCGCAATATCTACGTGGGGCATTTGAAAATAGCTTGAAACGGCTACAAATGGATTACGTAGATCTTTACTACCTACACTTCCCGGATAACGAAACTCCTCTTGCGGAGTCGATTGGTGAATTGTCACGCTTAAAAGAAGAAGGAAAGATCCGAGCAATAGGCATTTCAAACGTAACATTAGAACAGCTTATAGAGGCAAATGTGCATAATGATATTTCTGTCCTACAATCCCCTTACAATATGTTAAATCGTTCAGGAGAACAGGATTTATTGCCATACTGTATAAAAAATGAAATTTCATTTATTCCTTACGGTCCACTTGCATATGGCCTACTTGGCGGAAAGTATACAAAAGACTTTAAGCTAGGTAAAGGTGACTGGCGAACTTCAGACCCTTTATTCCAAGGCGAATCATTTGAACAAACATTAGTAAAAGTAGAAGCATTAAAAGGAATTGCAGAGGAAAAGCAAACGACATTACCAAATTTAGCGCTTGCTTGGTTATTAGCTCAAGATGGCGTTGATGCAGTTATCCCGGGCGGGAAACATAAAAACCAAGTGGCTAACAATGTGAAGGCAACGGATGTCCTATTAACAAACGAAGATTTAGTGAATATAGGAAAAGTTTTAATATAAACAAAAAAATGCGAGAATGCTGTTATACCAACATTTTCGCATTTTATTTTAATCAGGACGTTCTATCTCAAATATATCTCCAATTTTTGCGTAATTTGAGCCGGCAAGTCTGCTAACTGCTTTTAGTTTTCTTGGATCAATTCGCCCTTCATTATAAATGGTCTCATCTATATGATATTGTACGACTTCACCAATAAACAAATCACCTGTCTGTTCGTCACCATTCATTAAAGGAATCGACTGTACTAAACGGCATTCCATTCGAACTTTCGCCTCTTGAATGCCTGGTATAGATATCAATTGGCTATCGATTAATGTAAATTGTGCTCGATCAATTTCACTTTCAGTCACAGGTAAGGACGCGGCTGTTTCATTCACCTGCTTCACATTATCCTCATCTACAATATGCACAACAAATTGTTGCTGATGATGAATATGGCGAGAGGTATCTTTTAAACGCCCATTTGGTCTTTGAACGGCTAGAGAAATCATCGGCGGATTTGAAGACACGATATTAAAAAAACTAAAAGGCGCGCCATTGATGACCCCTTGCTCTGACTTTGTCGTAACAAAGGCAATCGGTCTCGGAATAATACTGCCAATCAATAACTTATAATTCTCACGCTCTGTATTTTTCTTAGGATCAATTGAAATCAAACGTCCCATCTCCTTTAATCTAGTGCACGCACTTCGATTGGAATTAATGTTCTTTCCAATTGTTCACGATGCTGTTCGTATTGAGATGGCAACATTAATTGGCTACCTATTGTCTCAGGTGTCTCATCATGAGCGAATCCAGGTGGGTCTGTCGCAATTTCAAATAAAATCTCACCAGGTTCACGGAAATAAATCGCATTAAAATAATTACGATCTTTCACTTCGGTTACATGTTGTCCATGATTCATTACATACTCTTGCCATTCTAGGTGATCTACATTATCCTGTGCTCTCCAAGCAATATGATGAACTGTCCCAACGCCCATTTGACCACGCACACCAGGAACAACTTTTAAATCTACTGTATTGCCAATATCTGCGCTGGATTTGTAACGAGTATACTCGCCTTCTGTTGCTACTTTTTCAAGACCCATAACTTCAGTTAATACTTTTGCTGTCTCTTCTGGGTGACTTGAATACAGTGTTGCACCGCCAAATCCTTTAATGGCAACCTCCGGAGTTATTTCACCAAATGTCCATTCATTCAATTCGCCTTCTGCACGTGCCACCAATTCAATATGAAGTCCGTGTGGATCATCAAATTGCACTACTTGTTCACCGAAGCGTTCAGCTTTTTGGAATGGAATAGTGAATTTCGCAAGACGATTAATCCAAAATGGTAGTGCTCCTTCTGGTACAACATAAGTAGTTACGCCTACTTGACCATCACCAATACGTCCTTGATAAGCATTTGCCCATGGAAAGAATGTAATAATTGTACCAGGTTTACCACCTTTGTTACCGAAGTAAAGATGGTATGTGCCAGGATCATCGAAGTTTACTGTTTGTTTAACTAAACGCAAGCCTAGTACACCAGCATAAAAATCAATATTTTCTTGTGGATGCCCTACAATGGCTGTGATATGGTGAATACCCGCAGTATGTTTTTTCATGTTAACAAGCCCCTTCATGACTAAATGTATTTTCTCACCTATACTTTACCCAATACTGTTCTAACTCAATCTATCAATTATGCCTCGACATAATTGCGTCCGAAATCGGCTTTGCGCTTAGGCCTGCAGGATGCAGGTCAGTTAGCGTTATTGCATGGATGCGATGATTATAGGCTAACATCCCCTAAGAACTCCTTTCCGATTCCGTGACATCCGCCGGAGGCTTTGGGCCAACAGATGTTTTTTGTGCGAAAGCGTAGTGCTAACGTAGCGGCAGCAACAAGATGTTGGTCACTCAGTCGTGTGTTGCTGTCGCTACGCTTTCGCACAGATAAATTGCCACAGGACGTGGCGTTCTTAGACTAAGTTCCTCTATTTCAGTGGGTGTTTGGACACTCGCTGAAGTAAGTTGATCCAGATTAACGAATTGTATATAAAGCTTTTGACCAAGGAATTAATTGATCTAACATTTGGTTAACCGAATCTGATTGCACTTCTTTTGGTTTAAACTCAGTACCATTTTCAAAGTCTGTGAATAGTGACAATGCTGGATGTACACGTACATCTGCAATTAAAAGTTCACCCATAATACCACGTAAATGTTCAGCTGCTCGTGCACCACCTACAGAACCATAAGAAACAATACCTGCAGCTTTGTTGTTCCATTCTTCACGTAAATAATCTAGTGCATTTTTTAGAGCACCTGTAATAGAGTGATTGTACTCTTGTACGATGAATACAAATCCATCTTGTTTTGCAATAATTTCTGACCAAGCTTGAGCGCCTGAAGCATCTTGCCCTGGTTCACCTAGTAAAGGTAATTTGTAATCTGCAATATCAATAACTGTATAATTAGCATCGCCTCGTTGATCTGCGATTTCTTTCACCCATTGTGCTACCTGTGGACTTACACGACCTTCACGTGTTGATCCGATAATAATTCCGATATTTAATTCTGCCATTGTTTTTTCCTCCTCTTTTTTTGAAGTAAATAATTTATTTAAAAAACCCATGATCATTACCTCCTTCTGATGAAAAAAGTTAAACTTTACTTTCTATATATGGATTTAAAAGTTCGAATTCGTTTATCTTGAATTAAGTTATCTTGAATTCGAGATAATGATAACACGATGGGTTAATTTACGTCAACATGTTTGTTTATTAAAAAAATAATATGGCTCATCACTTTAGCGTGGGGTTGATTTCCGTTCCGGCTGGGCGCTTTCCTGGGGGCGTCCGATGAGCCGCTTCGCTTCGCTGCAGGGTCTCATCTGTGACGCTGATCCCCAAGGAGTCGCCCAGCCTCCACTACAATCAACATATTATACATCGCATATGCCATCTCCAACTTTTAGTGAATAGCTAAATGCAGAAATGAACAAAGTTGAATTATCATCCCTAAAAAACAATTCCGCTAAAATTCAATTATTCCTTATCACAGGATGAATCACAAAGCTGGAATCAAAAAGTACTATACCTTGCTAAAATATCAAGAAAACCAGACAAATTATCATGGAAGAAGACGAGACTTTGCAGAGGTGTTATGAAAACAACATTTCTGCCTTCAACTCCCTAGCTTTTTCTTAAATACACATAAACCTGCGATTTTAGATAGCTATATTGAATATCATTCGTATCTTGAAAAGCCTCTTCCCTGTTTGAACGAACATCATGATATTCGGGGTTGTATGTAAATTGTTCTTGTGTAAAATCCTTTCTTTCTCCATTTAGGATATTATAGAAATGCCAGCCTTCATCAAGCCATGTTTTATAAATTTTGCCTCCAAGAATATCATTTACAACTAATGTAGTGACTCCGCAATGTCCTCTTGCAGGGTTATCTTTACTCCATTTTGAGCTAGGGTGAATTGACCAGGATTTTTTTAAAGCTCTTAGCACTTCATTTTCTGTATACATTCTCATCATCCTTTTCAACCTATACTTTATTTTAAAAAGGTACATCATCCATCTTAATAGGAGTTGTTCCGCTAATGCCCAATCATCTTTTATTGCACCATATAGGATACTATCAGTTACAGTACCATCTGCATTTCCCCAGGCATTTCTTAAATAGCCCTCTTTCACAAAGCCAGCTTTCGTAAAGCATTTTCTCATACCGATATTATCGATTCTCGTATATCCTTCGATTCGAATCTTATCTTTTTCTCCAAACAGATAGTCTTGTAACCAAAGGAGTGTTTTTACTCCGTATCCATTTCCTCTATAACGTGTACTTAAACGGAGATCGAATAAAGGGATTGTATCGCTTTATTTACAAGGCAAACATTTTAACAAATATTATTCCCAACTTTTATTGATGAGTCGAAAAATGGTGTTTTTAAAGTTACAATGCCAAAGCTAGCAAAAGAGAATACAAATTTCTTTCGAATAGTATACACAACAACTATCATATACTATAAAGAAGTGTATATTTTTGCTAAATATGGATGAAAGATCTTTGCTATGAAATTATGAAGGAAAACTTTTTTGGAGGAAATAGGTGAAAACGACAATGAAAACACCCCCCATATATAAAGCTATATTAGTTTGTTTATTATTAATTCCATTTAATCTATTTCTACCAGTCTCACAAATCTCCGCAGCAGAACAAGACATTAAGAGTACTATAGATAAATATGTTGAAAACTTTTTGGAAGAGCAGCGAATTCCAGGAGCATCTATTGCTATCGTTCATAAAAATAATATCTTTTACTCTAAATCGTGGGGCGTAACAGGAGAATCCGAAGAAGAAATAACTGCTGAAACTCCATTTGTAACCGGCTCTATCAGTAAGTCGTTAACTGGCTTAGCTATCATGAGATTGGTTGATGCAGGCACCATCCAATTAGATGATCCCGTTCAAAAGTATATGTCATGGTTTACACTTAAAGATAAAAAGGCCGCTTCCCAAATAACGATTAAACATTTGCTTACCCAAACAAGTGGGATAAGCACTTATTCTGGCTTATCTATATCGGACAAAGAATCTAATGATTTGAGTGCTATAAAGGAAAATGTAGAAAGCTTATTGAATGTTAAGCTGACTGCTGCTCCTGGAGAAAAGCATCAGTATAGTAATGCTAACTTTTCAATTCTTGGCGCTCTCATCGAAGAAGTGACTAATCAAACCTTTTCTGAGTATATGGAGGAACAAGTTTTTTCTCCATTAGGGATGAAAAATGCAGCAGCTAATAGTAGCAAGGCCTATGATAATGGATACTTATCTGGTTATCAATCATGGCTCGGTCACCCTGTCAAAAGTGCAGTCACCTATGATAATGGAGGTGCACCGTATGGATATATAACGGCAAGTGCAACAGATATGGTGCAATATATTAGACTACTTAGTCAACATAAGCAAAACAATTTTTTAAGTAAAAATGCGATGAACCTTTATATTTCACCGTTTGTTCGAACTAGTAAATCTCGATATTACGGCCTTGGTGTACGAATCTCCTATCCAGAATCTAAAGAAGAAATGATATGGCATTCTGGTTCAAATCCTGACGCACGCTCAGAAGTATTTTATCTACCAGAAACCGATTGGGGCGGTGTGATTCTCACTAACAAAAGTCATATATTAGAGGAAAAGTCCCTTCTTTACTTAAAACAAGGGATTATCAATATTTTAAATGGGAAAGAGCCCGTTGAAGCGCCTAAATATATACCAACATTACAAATCATAGCAATTGCTATAATATGTTTACTTTTTGTGATGTTTATTTATCTTTTAATAAAGGTTAAAGCTAAAAAAGTAAATAAAAGAGGCGTTTTGGGTATATTCGGTTTCATACTTTTGGTTTTAGCCATGATCTCAATCCCATTATTAAGCTATAGTATAGAAACACCTTGGCATACGATTAGATATTTTGCTCCTGATATTGCATTTTTGACTATAATGATGGTTACTCTTTTAACATTGAATGGCTTATTTTCTATATATATATCATTTAAACGACGACAAAAAAGACAACTCCTTTAAATAGGAGTTGTCTTTTTTAGTTATGCTTGTATTATCGAAGAAAAAGTTACATATCTAAAATTGATTATTCATCGCCATGTCCATATCCTGCTTCCGAGGCCTCAGCGTCTGCTTTCGTAACATGTACAGTACCAAATGGATGGTTAGGAGGAGCGTATATCGAATAAAGCTTTAGTGGAACATTCCCTGTATTTGTGACATTATGCCATGTTCCAGCAGGTACTACTATGGCATAATTTTCACGGACCCTTCTTTCATAGTTTAAATTGTTTTTACTAGGGCCCATTTGAGCAAGTCCCTCACCCTGTTCAATATATAAAAATTGCTCAACATTTGGGTGTACTTCCAAACCGATACTATCACCAACATTAATACTCATTAAAGTAATCTGTAAGTTCTTTCCCGTCCACAGAGCCGTACGATACATATCGTTTTGCTTAGTCGCATTTTCAAGATCGATGACAAGTGGCTGAGCTCCATAATCTTTTAATTCAATACTTCCACCATTAGAAAAACGAGAAGGTTCAGCGCTGTTCGCATACCCTATCTGATAAGGAGGTGCCCAATAAACAAGCTGATCTCCATAGTTATACATAGGCATGTTTTCGTAATAAGGAATGTAGTACATTTTCTCAATCCCCTCACACATTATAAGAATATCCTATGCAGCTTGCTAAAAGAATGTACTTCATTTGCAAACATCATCGTCTCAGTCGGAAACTTTGTATATAGACATCGATCATTGAGACAATTCTTTTTTTATGTGCAAACGGAATTCCTCGTCTGTTAAAAATTTTAATAGAAAATTATTCATGTTTTTAGATAGTTTTGCCTGCTCTATCGTAGATAAATTATTTGCAAAGAAGGCGATTTCCGTTTGATTACCATCTTTATCTTTTGCATAGAAAGCTTGTGTCAAAACAAATGCGGTAGACCCACCCTTTTGACCAGCGTGAGTTAGCCATTCGCGATTTTTAGGGTTTTGCATTAACTGTTCCATAACTGGGTCAAGATACTTATGTACATTTTCATTAAAGTATTTTTTACTATTGAGTTTTTTCAAAATAGAAATGTAGTCCGCTGTAGTTGCTTTTACCAAACGATCAGACCATACTTTTTGCATATCCATACTTAGCGTTTTTTGTAACTGTTTTTTCTCCTCATCAGTAAGAGGGTTCTTTAACCATTTATTATGAATACTCAGCGCTCGATCCCGATATTCAGTCATATCCATACTTTGCATAGCTTTTAATGTTTCTTCTTTAGTTAATTTCTTTTCATTCATCAACTGAATAGGTATATACAATGCACTCGTGAATGGATATAAGGGTTCATGATCTAAAACATCTAAACTCTTTAGCACTTCATTAATATTATGAAGCCCTAGCACGTGCATTAAATATTCCGTATTTGCATTAGAACTATAAGCAATCATCCCATTGGCTACTTCACTTAAAGGCACACTATCAATATTTTCGCTTTGATTTAACCCAGATATCCATGCTTCATGTGCCCCACCGTCTGTTTTTGGAATATAAAACGTTTCTAATTCCTTTAAACTGACCTGTTGCTGAGGGTTTATAAGTCCGTCTGCTGCCTGTTGTGCATATTCTATTGCTACAATAATTTTAACTGTGCTTGCTAAAGGAAGTTGTTTATTCGTATTAACCTCTGACCATTTTTCGTTATTGTAATTGATTGCTAAAGATACATTTTCATTACTTATATTTCCCTTGATGAATTGTACAATATATTCAGGATTCTCTTCATTTACTTCTTTCTTAAACATCCAAACTCCAACTCCTATCACTAAAACAGCACAAACTAATAAACCTCCAATAACCCAAAGTACTATTTTCAAATTAATACCTCCATTATTAATATTCTATCTTCACTGCCGAATTTGTTATGTTGCTTTCAACACTTGTTCTCATACGATTCCCCCGATCACGCAGAGATGAAAATAGCATGTCCCTCACTAGTAGTGTAACTTATCCTCCCTTTCCAGAAAACATTTTAAAGATATACCAATATATTCAATAAAATCTAACGTTGCCGTTAACAATTCTTTCTACGCTCATATATTTTTCAATGTTCTCACCGATAAAGGACATACTATCAATTATAGATTTATCAAAAACGAACATTCCAAAAAGTATATAATTTGACTAGAACTTGATATAGTATGTATTTAGGAATAATCAATTTGTTTGGTGGTGTATATATGAAGAAGTTCAGTATGGATTTATTAATGATTACGGTCGGAGCGCTGCTTTTTGCACTAGCTGTAAACTTATTTGTTATACCTAATGATTTAGGTGAAGGTGGCGTTACAGGTGTAACAATCATTGCCTATTATTTGTTCGGATGGTCGCCTAGTATTGTGAGCCTTGTGTTAAACGCAGCTTTATTAGCAGTTGGTTATAAATTTTTAAGTAGACAAACGACTATTTATACAATTATTGCCGTGTCCCTCCATTCACTCTTTTTACATTTAACAGAATCGTGGTCAATTTCTTCAAATGAAATTATCGTGAATACTATTTTTGGCGGGGTGTTCGCTGGAGTTGGTATAGGCTTAATTATAAGAGTTGGTGGAACAACAGCAGGTTCAACAATCTTAGCTAGAATGACCAATAAATATTTAGGCTGGAGTATTAGTTACGGTTTATTGTTTTTTGATTTAATCGTTGCTTTTTCATCTTATTTTATTATTGGGGCAGAAGCATTAATGCTTACTATTATTATGCTTTATGTCGGAACAAAGGTAATGGAGTTTGTTATTGAAGGTGTGAATCCTAAAAAAGCTGTTACGATCATTTCGAAAAAACCTGAAGAGATTGCCAGTCATGTAAATGGTTTTATGAATCGAGGCGTGACGGTCCTTTCAGGTCATGGCTATTATACGAAAGAGCAAAAAGAAATTCTGTATATTGTCATTAGTAAACAAGAAGTTGTAAAGCTGAAGAAAATCGTCAAAGAAATAGACAAGGATGCCTTTATTGCCATTCATGATGTACGAGATGTCTTTGGACATGGATTTATTGAATTATCTAAGGCTTAATAAGATAACTGAGAAAACACCTTTTGTTGAAAATGGGTTTAATCCCCTCTCAACATTAAAGGTGTTTTTTAGCGCTATTCATGCTTAGCTGAACCCTTTATTCTCTTACCTGTAAGGAAGTTTCAATAATCGTATCTAAAAGTTGTGTATAAGACATTCCTGCCGAGGATGCGCTTTTTGGCAGTAAGCTGTTTTTTGTCATTCCTGGCAATGTGTTTACCTCCATGACATATGGGATTCCATCCTTGAGCATCATATCAATTCTGGCATAAACACTACATTTTAATGCGTCATAACTGGCCTTTGCAGCTTTCGCAACTCGGTCATGTATGGCAGACGGAAGTTCTACAACCTCCTCGATCGTTGCGGCATCTTCGTATTTCGCCTTGTAATCAAAAAATGTTGCTGTATGGCGAATCGAAATAATCGGTAAAAGCTTGCCATCTATAATAGAGCATGTTATTTCTTCACCCTTTATATATTTTTCAATAATGATTTCAGCATCCCATTTGAATACGTCCTCAACCGAAGTGAGTAAAGAATCTTTATCATAAACTATTTTTACCCCTACACTGGAGCCACCCGAATTAGGTTTTACTACTAACGGATAGCCCATTTTGTCTAACTCATCCCACTGAAGCTCCTCAATATTCGAAAGATGAAGCCAATTTGGAGTTTCAATTCCTTCATAACGCAAAATTTTTTTCGATATATTTTTATCCATACAAATACCGCTAGATAGCATCCCACTTCCGGTATATGGAACACCTAACGTTTCTAGCACACCTTGAATCGTTCCATCTTCTCCAAATTTCCCGTGAAGCGCTAGCAGGGCAATATCGAGATTTTTCACCTTTTCTATAAGCTCTTTTTTATCATGTAATTCAATTGCTACAACTTCATATTTACTCTTATCTAAATGAGCAATCATTTCCTCCCCTGTCATAATAGAGACCTGCTTTTCAGAGGAAACGCCTCCCATAATAACGCCAACCTTCATATTTTCAACTCCCCATTTCATTTTTCAAGGTATCTCCAATGATCTTAATACCCCGCACAATATCCTCTTCTGTTAGCCGGGAAAATCCTAAGCGAAATGTGTTACTTCCTTCGCCATTACTGTAAAAAACATCTCCAGGATAAAAAACAACTCCCCTTTGATAGCACTTTCCCAATAATGTACGAGCATTCATTCCTTCTTCAAGCTCAATAAAGAGATGCAGTCCACCATCTCCTGTCATTCTCTTAAAGGAGATGTATTGATGGCATGCTTGACGGGCTAATTCATATTTTTTCTTATACACGAACTTAGACTTTTTTAAATATTTTTCAAAATAGCCATCCTGTAAATATTGATAAAGTACAGCCTGATCTAGTGTCGATGTATGAATAGTACGGGCTCTTTTCATACTTTCCAAACAGTTGATGAGCTCCTTATCTGCTAATATCCATCCAACACGTAAGCCAGGAAAAAGAATTTTAGAAAAGCTACTGATATAAATAACATTATTGCCCTCACCGATAAAAGTCATTAACGGTGCTAAATGCGAGCCTGAATAACGTAATTCTTCATTAAAGCCATCCTCTACAATCGGAATTTGATATTGTGAAAAAAGCCTAATAATTTCAGCTCTTTTTTCAGAGGATGTAACAATGCCTGTCGGGTTATGATAAGACGGGATTAAGTAGGCAAAATCAAATTCCTTTTCCGACAAGCTTTTCTCAACTTGTTCAATATCGATACCGTCATCCTTCATGTCGATTCCGTGGATCTCAAATCCATGTAAGCGAAAAAGCTTTAATGCTGCATGATGAGTAGGATTTTCGCAAATAACACATCCAGATTTTTTCGCTAAGGAAGATATTAAAATATCCAATCCCTCGGTAAAGCCATTCGTAATCAAAATATCCTTATTGGAAATATCTACGCCCTTCATTTCCATATAGTGAAGAAGGTACTCGATTAACGGTTTATAACCCTTTGCGTACCCGTAATTCAAAACGATATCACCTTCAAGGGACATTCGAGTCAGAAAGGATCTTTTAAAATTTTCAACATCAAAAAGCTTTTCTTCGGGGGCGATGCTATTAAAGGAAATCATGCCTTTTTCCCAGTGAATATCTTGCTTCATTAAATCTAATTCATCAGCTAATAAGGTAGCTTTATTAAGCCTTTCCTTCCATTTAAGCTCGATGGAGGGTGCTTTCAATGTTGTGACCTTCCCTACAAAGTTTCCTTTTCCTTTTATCGCATAAATAATGCTCTCTTGCTCTAAATCTGCATATGCATTCAGTACCGTATTTCTACTGACCAATAATAATTTACTTAGTTCACGGGTTGATGGAAGCTTCTGATGCTCCAGCAAGTGTCCCTTCATAATCTTTTCCTTCAAATAATCTTTTAACTGAATATAAACCGGACGATCATCGATAAGCTTAAAATCATTAAACATTTCCTTGACCTCCTTGCTTTATTTTTGCATAACCGTATCTAACTCAAAAGGTCCACAGTATATGTATTTTCCCATCCGAGTGGTATGGTTCCAACCTCAAAAGAATGCAATCCTTCAACATGAAGAATTGCACCTATTATATGCTATTTATTATTTTTATTCTTGAACATGAATCGTTGTATATTTAATAAGTTCTAATTGAACACTTCGAAAATATTCATAACTTCATATAGTATCTTAAAGCACTAATCTTACTCATCTCCTGGGAATAAGTAATCATTTTGATATACAGTTCTTTTTTAACAGTCCTCTAAAGAACCCACTTCATTTCCGAAGAGGAATATTTACCCACTTTTAAATGTTATATTATATTTATGGATATTTTCTCTAAATCAATTACACTGAACATAAGATAAAGTGAAAAACAGAAAGGAGTTACAACATGGAAGAAATCTTAACGATTACAAATTTGACGAAAAGTTATGGTAGCAAGGAAATATTAAAAGGAATCGACTTGCACGTCTCGAGGGGTGAAATCATTGGCTATATCGGCCCGAACGGTGCTGGTAAAAGTACGACTGTCAAAATCATTTTAGGAATTGAAGGCGATTACGGTGGAGACATTAAGCTTTTCGGAGAGAATATCGGCAAAGACAGCCTTGAATATAAACGAAGAATTGGCTATGTACCGGAGATAGCAGACGTTTACGATAATTTAACGGGGTATGAGTATTTAACCTTCATCGGGCAGCTTTATGGTCTTGAATTAGAGGTGGCTGCTGATAAATCAAAATCCTTAATGGAATTGTTCGGTGTTGGAGAAGCGTATCATTCCAGAATATCTTCTTATTCAAAAGGGATGCGGCAAAAGCTATTAATTATCGCTAGCCTTATACATAATCCCGACTTGTTATTTTTAGATGAGCCAATCAATGGGTTAGATGCAAATAGTGTGATGATCTTCAAAGAAATTTTGACTCAACTGGCTGCCCAAGGAAAAACAATATTTTATTCCTCTCATATCATGGATGTTGTCGAAAAAATCAGTAGTCGTATCATTTTGTTGAATGATGGGAAAATTGCTGCCGACGGGACATTTGCCCAACTACAGGCAGACAATACTGAAGGAACTCTGGAAAGAATTTTCAACCAATTGACAGGCTTCCATGATCATCAGGAAATTGGCGAGAAATTCGTTTCTATTGTACAAGAGGTATGAACATGAAAGATTTTAAAATCCTACAATTGCTTGATAAAATTCAATTTATCTTTGTGAGAATGGGCATCGATTACGACATCATGAGAAAGATTCTCCATATAAAACTAACAATGGATGAGCGCAAAGTACCGACAATATTTAACCAAGCATCAAATAAAAACAAAGAAGAGCAAAAATACGGCTACATCAAATCTTTATGGATTTATGTATTATTTGGGCTTATGTTAATTCCTTTTATGGGATTTGGTCAAAACTATCTTTTCCAGATGAGTATTGCTTATGCCATGATTATTTTTATCATCATGACAACATTGATTTCTGATTTTTCTTCCGTACTTTTGGATGTACGGGACAGAAGCATTCTCTCGACCAAGCCTATCTCTGCTAGGACGGTCAATGCGGCCAAATTTATGCATATTTTCATCTACTTGACGTATTTAACGATCGCTTTTACTGCCATCTCCTTAGTCGTTGGCCTATTTAGGCAAGGAATTGTATTCTTTATTTTAACGTTGCTCTTACTAGTTTTAATTAATATTTTTATTGTCGTATTAACTGCTGTTTTATATATTGCTATTTTAAGATTCTTTGATGGAGAAAAGCTGAAAGATGTCATCAATTATGTACAAATCGGCTTATCCTTAATGCTGATGATTGGCTATCAAGTTCTTATTAGATCCTTTGAATTCGTCAATTTTGATATGGTCGTAACATTTCATTGGTGGAGTGTTTTTCTCATTCCTATGTGGTTTGCCGCTCCTTATGAATTACTGCTAAACGGTGACGTCTCTTTATTTACAGTGATCTTTAGTATTTTAGCTGTCGTCATGCCGATCATTTCAATATGGCTTTACCTAAAGCTAATTCCAACCTTTGAACGTAATCTGCAAAAACTATTAAACACTAGCAAATCGAAAAAAGAAAAGAACAATCGACTTAAAACGATTTTGTTAACAATCATTTGTAGAACAAATGAAGAAAGAGCTTTTTACCGCTTCGCCTCCCTTATGATGAAACAGGAGCGAGAGTTTAAACTGAAAGTATATCCATCTTTAGGATTTTCATTTGTCATTCCATTTATTTTTATGTTTTCTTTTTCAAGGAACGAAGCTATTGATTATTCCGTTAGCATGGGCTATTTGAACATTTATTTCAGCATGCTAATTATTCCGACAGCTGTGCTTTTGCTTGGGCATTCCGGCAAATATAAAGCCGCTTGGATCTATAAAGTCTTTCCAATGAAAGATTATACAAACTTAAAAAAAGGTAGCTTAAAAGCATTTTTGATTAAATTGTATATTCCATTGTATATTGTTCTGAGCATCATTTTCTGCTTCATTTATGGTACGAGAATTATCCCTGATTTACTGACTGTTTTAGTAGCAAGCTGCATGTACACAGTCATTTGTTACCTCGGAATGGGAAGCAAGATTCCTTTCACAAAGCCTTATAATGAAGTTGGCGATGCTCAGAGTTGGAAAACTCTTTTGTTGTTAATTCCATTAGGTATGCTGGCGGGGCTACACTATTTAATAGCTAGTCAGATTTCCTTTGGGTCAATTATTTATCTAATTGTGCTTATTATCACGAATTTAATTATATGGAAACTAGTTTTTAAACGTACACAGTAATATCTAGTGACCGTAAAAATCTAGCAAGCTATACTAACCATCCCTTTGCTTAGTGGATGCCCCTCCTAGCTACACTTCATGAACTATCATATATAAATAACTTGGTCTAATCAGATCAAGTTATTTTTCATTAGCTTTTTTAACTTTCTCACTAGCTACAACAACAATTAAATGTAATACAGAGATAATTACAGCAATACTCGCACCGATATTATAAGCTTCTAAATTGTATACATTTATAAATGAAATGCCTACATTATCTAAAGTGCTAAATAGATTGTCCGCTCCCCTTACACCAGCTTCAATTTTATCCAATAACCAAAAAACAATAAAAATTCCAAGTAAGGTCACTAATGTAGAAATAAGAGCTTTTACAATAGACTTGCCCATAATTATCCTCCTCCTTTAAAAACATTTCATTAGAAGTGTTTGCAGAACTACACTTAATTAATAGCTAACCAATTAGGATGAAGCTGTTTTTTGGTTGGAGCTTATAAGAAAACCGCTTTAAAAAGCTTTTTTCTCATATATACGAATAGATAGTAGCCATGACCCAATATACAATATAGCAATTGTAAGGATAGCTACAAGATACATTTGCGTTTCTTGTAAAGCTAGGAACTTTCGTGTCAATTCCCTTAATGTTTCATTTAAATTAGGGATTAAAAGCTTAATCGTTGCTAGATAGATGCCAAATAAAGCACCTGCAGCAAACATTAAATATTGCCTTTTAAATTTATAAAACACTGGGAGCAAGAGTGAAATAGCGACCATGACAATACCGATAATTAGCAGTATTGCTTTCCACGAAAACGGTGTTTCTTTTCCATTTAACAGGAAACTCCCTCCGTAAGTAAGCATTATAAATAGTGATGTAAATATTAATACACCTACATACCTTGAAGAAACAATTTCCCTTCTCGTATATGGAAGCGAATTGAGCAGCATATTAGCGTTATCTTTTTCATCATAAGACAAAGCCATATTAATAAAGGTTAGACTACATACAACTGCAATAGGAATTGGAGAAACATCTATCAATAAGTAAATTATTATAGTAGCAATGTAAATTAAGAATACTTTCTTTTGTATTAAAATATCCTTAAATATAAGGTTAAACATACAGTTACCACCCTTTCTTCGTATAATACATAATATCTTCAAGCGTTGGTTTTTCCACAATCACAGAATCCCCAAATATGTTTGCCACACGATTTTTATCAGCTGTTAATGCTTCAAAGCCTGCATTCGTTTTTCTAATCGAAATAAACTCTTGTTCCGTTTCTATATCCAATAAATCTAAATTCCCTTTGACAAGGGCATATTCCTCTTCAATTTTATAAAATTCTTTCGTGAAAATATGTTCTCCGTTATGAATAAAGGTAATATAATCCGCAATACGATCTAAATCTGTTGTAATATGTGTTGAAAAGAAAATTGTTTTTTCACCATCCTGCATTAACTCATGCAAAATGTTTAGTAACTCTCTTCGAAATATCGGATCGAGCCCAGCAGTTGGCTCATCCATAATAATTAATTCTGCATGATGAGCTAGAGCAATGGCTAACGAAGCTTTCATCTTCATTCCCTTCGAAAAGTTCTTCATATTTTTATTCAATGGTAGTTCGAATTTTTCAACATAATGTTGAAAAGTGTTATCATCCCAGTTTTTATAGGCGGGTTTAATAATCTTTTTCATATCCTTTAACGTTACATTTTCATAAAAGACATTTTCATCATAGACAAAACCAATACGTTCTTTTATTTCTTTCCCATGTCCCTTATATTTCATACCAAATAATGAAACAGTACCACTATCTTGCTGTAATAAGTTCATTATCAACTTGATCGTTGTTGATTTACCTGCACCATTTCCCCCAATAAATCCAGTTACATAGCCCTTTTTAACGTTAATAGAAAAATCCTTTACCTGAAATCCATTAAAGACTTTATGAATATTCTGTAATTCAATGACATTTTCCATCATTCATCCTCCGTATACAATAATGTAAGCATTTCTTTAGTGTCCGTTTCTTTCGCGAAATGAACGAACCTTTCCAACAAATAGAATCCATCCGTATTTCTCAAGATCTATAATACAATGTATATACACTTTATATACAATATATACACACTATACTAATTTTGCAAGTAAAGAATTATTATTAGCCCCAAAAAAGAACATGGGACTGTTAAATTACAATCCCATGTTTTCGATTCCGAATTATTTAGTTGATAAACCTTAGCCTAGGTAACTATTTAATTAGTGCATGATTAATTGTTGATAATGCTTCATTCACTTCGAAGATCTTCCCACGAATATCGGTAACATCAAAACTTGTTAACCGTTCTGAATGCATAATTAAATATTGTTCAGCATCTGTTTTGGTTTCAAATAAATAGATCCCACCCGCTTCTTTAGCCGCTGCATTCTCAGTCCAAATCTTCCAAATCACACCTGACTCTTCATTAATACTTTTGGCTAAATCAACGAATGCCTCGGACATTTCTTCACCGAATGGTCCATCCATTGTAAAATCGACTTGTAATAAATATTTCATGATTAAAACCCCCATTTTATAAATAGCGACTCTTTTATTTCATTACAAAATAAGTTTCACCAAGTATTTCTTTCGCATCATAAGCAGTCGTTGAAAGCTCTTTTTCAGCAAATACGTTGATATCTTTTTGCTCAATATCATACATAACTTCAATCTCTTTCGAAAAAAGAAGCTTTTCTTTCTCAAGTAAACTGAAAAGTGCTGGTTGTTGTTTTGGCTGTAGTTCATCTAAATGAAGAACTTGTTTTAGCCCAGCAATATATGATTCTAACGTTCGGCTGCCGACAATTTTCACACCTTTATTTTCTTTGTTCAACATGATAATACTTGGAAATCCTTTTACGCCTAGTTGTGAAGCTAGCGCAAAATCCTCACTTAATAATCGCTGTCCAATCGATAGCTCGGCCTCTTTTATAACCTTCTCCCCATCAAGTCCGATATTATTAACGATTTCAATTAAAACAGATTTCTCTGCAATATTTTGATTAAATACGAAAACTGCTTCTCTTGCGCGGCGTAAAAATATATTTGCTAAATCCTCATTTTGCTGTTGAATCACTTTAAAAACCTTAGATGGAGGATAGGAGGACTGAATGGGATTCTCAAGCCAAAGCGTACCATCAATCGGCATACGACTCTGCTCGCCAACCTCTCTCCAGTGTCCAGCCACATCAGATGGGCGTGATATACCATTAGATACATCAGCAAAGCCGGCCCATTTTTCTAGCAAACCGCCCATTATAGTATGGAAATTTATATAATGACCGTATTGCTCTACAAAGCGACGAAGAATCGGTTCTAATGCCCAACAATGCGAGCAGATTGGATCTGTCACATAATATAAATTAATCGATTTCCTTTTTTGATCGAAATCAATCACCTGCATTTCGTTATCTTCTGAAACACCACATACGCCAGTTTCTAAATCACAGATTAAATTATTGTTCGTCATCATACTCACCACTTTCATTTTAATTGCTTTATAAGCGTAGTTTAGTAAATAATGAAGATCATCTGTACCAATAGTTCTTTAGATTTGTCGTATATACAACACATCGAAGAAATTGTTTAAAAAGTAGGGAGTGATACAAAAATATGACTCAATCAAAGACTGACCCTCGTGTTCTTCGTACTCGCAAATTAATTATGGATTCTTTTATTGAACTTTCAGGTCAAAAAGAGTTTAAGGATATTACTGTGAAGGATATTACGATAGAAGCTATGATTAATCGCGCAACATTCTATTATCACTTTCAAGATGTATATGATTTATTGGATAAGGTATTATCCGAAGTATTATTAGTTAATTTAAATTGTAGTATCTTCGAAAAAAGTGATCTAAATGAAGAATCAATTATTCGTATTTTTATAGCCATCACGAACTTTCAAAAATCTTTATCTAATCGATGTCATAGAGGATACGAAGATACCATTTCCCGTATTATTAGGGAGCATCTCGAAATCGTTTTATACAAGATGTTATTAATACAACATAATACAAAAGAGGATGCGGCACTAAAAACTACCGCTGTCATACTAGGCTGGGGAATTTACGGTGCTTCTGTGGAATGGAGGAAAAATGGTACAGATAAATCCCCGGAGGAATTTATTAAATCGTCAATACCTTATATATTATCTGGGACTACATTAGATTCTAAAAACTAGGAGTTTCCATATCACATAAAAATAGGGCATGTTTTGAAAAGATTGTTCAAAACATGCTCTGAATATTTAACGATTTAAACTCTCTATATATTTTTCTGATTCGTCCGCTATTCGCTTAAATTCAATATCATGAATATAGTGTGAGCAATCCAATTTTATTAATTTGCTTTCTTTATGCTTACTGATGAAATCTCTTTGAAATTCATTCCACGCCTCCTCATTCCAACCTGTCCCTTGACCGTTTGAAGAGAACAAAAGCAGAGGAACATTTGGAATTCTAGCCGCTCCTACCTTTTCAGCATTTTCTTTAATATACTGAACTTCATTTATCATATTTTTAGTTGCCGTTCTGCGGTAAAAAATCACTTTATACATCTCTTTTTCCTCATCTGTTAAAGTCCCATATTTTATAGCATCACTTTCAGACAGACCCGAAATCCATCTAGTAAAACCAATATTTGCAGCAAAGGCACTTAAATGAATTAGAGGCATATTTATATCATACTCTTTATATGCGGCAGGAACGGCCATATCCAATCCTATAATTGCCTTTACTTCATTCGGGTAGACTTGTGCCCAATACAATGCTTCAATGCCAGACATAGAATGAGGAAATAAAATATATGGTCCTTCAACACCTGATTTTAATAAAGCTTCTCTTGTTTCTTGTAGAATAGTATCCATATCACGGTCAGTATCTGAAATGTCACTAAATCCATAGCCTGCCTTTTCAACGACAACAATTTTATATTTATCGCTTAATAATGAATATAATGATTTAAAATCTAAAACAGGTGAGCTTGTGCCTCCTCCAGACATAAATACAAGCGTATCTTCTCCATCTCCTTCTATGTACACATGCATCTGATGACCATTCACTTCTACCATTTTCCCTGTTGACGTAAATAATTGATCTTCCTTCGATAATTGGTTTTGATGAATAATATAACTTGTCACAATGATTAACAAAAATATCGCTGCAATAATTGAAAAAAGTATCAATATTCCTTTAAACACTGTCTTTCAACCGCCCCTCACAAGATTTTTACTATTCATCAAGAACAGATGAAAATTCCCCCAACAACATTTGTATAGCCTTTAGAGTTCCAACATGTAATCGATAAACCGCATCTTTTGGCCATTCATTTCGAACTCATCACCACTTATACACACTTGTTTAAAACCGTTTTTTTCAAGAACCTTTTGAGAGGCAATATTAGTTGTTGTTGTTTTTGCTTTAATCTTTTTTACACTTACTTCTGTTTCTAAAAGTAGTTTTAAGGCTTTTGCCCCTATTCCTTTTCCGCCATATTCTTTACCTACTCTATAACCGACTTCTGCTATATCATTCGTTATATCTATATCGACTAAATTAATTCTCCCAATAATATTGCCTGAGTTATCCCTTATTAAGTAGAATTTCGATTTCTCTTCTTCTTGTTCAGCTAAAAGTTCTCTAAGTTTTATTTTAAAAGTGTCAAACTTATAATAATCTTCCCCACGACTAGGGACCGTTTGTTCAAAAAATAGTCTATTATCCGTTTCAAACTGAAATAATTCTTCTGCGTCACGTTCTTGCAAGCTATTAATTGATATTTCCAAGCTAACTAACCCCCTTAGTTTTTAAAAAAACTACCATATAACTTATATATGCTTCTTCGAAAACTCGGTATTCAACAAGCTATAGATCAACATATCTTTGCATTCTCCTGTAACACTATGGCATTCAAACTGTCTTAAACAGCCCTCTTCCTTAAAGTTGAATTTCGACAATAACTTCTTTGATGCTATATTTTCTTCCGTCACAATTGCCTGTATTCTTACTAAACCTAACTGATTAAATCCTATTGATAATACTTCTTTAACAGCTTCAGACATAATACCACGATGCCAATATTCTTCAGATAATTCATAGCCAATTTCAGCTCGTTTGCCTGCAAATTCACTCAAGAAAATGGTACCAATAATTTCATCCGTTTCTTTGTTAGCAATAGCAAAACGAACAATCCAACCTTTATCATAGCCTTCGTTCCAAAAATGAATTACTTCATAACTTCTTTCTAAAGTCTCTGGTCCGTTCCAATCAAGATAACGATTTACATTTTCATTTGAATAATAGTTGAATAACGCAGGGGCATCCTCCAACTTCAACTTTCTTAATATAATCTGTTCAGTTTGTACTGTTGGAAAAGAGCTTCCTAATAGTTCGGTAAAGTTCATTTTTTTCTCCCCTTTGTTTGAATGACTATCAAAATAGACTAAAGATGAAAATTCAAAAGAAGCTGATTAAATTATACCCTACCTATATTGCCTGAAAAAACCTCATACATATTTCATAAAAGAAAATAAGCCAATGTGGTCAAAAACCACACTGGCTAATTCTATTCTATTCTTCTTCTTTTCTCTTTTAGTACAATTCTTTGGATGCTCTTTGAAGACAAATAATATTTTTCACCTAAAGTAACCCTGTCCGCTCCCGACAGATAATCGTTATAAAAAATCAATTATGCCTCGGCATAATTGCGTCTGGAATTGGAAGGGAATTAAAACGCTCTATAATTCTTTACTTTTTAACTAAAAAGCAACCAACGAAATAAAAGCTGGTTGCCATCTACTAATATAAATTGTAAATGAGAGAATATGTAAAACAACTAACATTGCTTTCTCTCCTAAAATAGGTATTTACGATCCGTTCTAAGTTTTATAATATTACCGAAAAATAAAAGGACTTTTATCCCTATCTTTGACACAATATAAGTAACAAGTCTTACAATATGTCATTGACATTCCTGTTCCATTGCTTAATACTATACTTAAAATTCGAGTTTTTTTAGGTATAAATTTCCAACAAAACTCAGAGGAGGAAACTATTTGAAAATTAAAAGTATGAAGCGACGTTTATTGTTCTTTACATTAAGTTTGCTGCTATTGTCATCTGTAATCAATTCTGTATTAGGTGTTTGGGTTGTTGGTAAAAATAGTAAAGAAGTTTTAATTGAGAAGGCCAATGAACAGGTCTATGAAATCGCAAAGCAAGCAGAAACTATATTAAACTCTGAGCGTGATCCCATTCCAGCTTTACAAGATTTTATGGAGTTAAAAGCACAACAAGAGAATGTGACTTATGCTGTTGTCATTGATACCAATGTAAAAGCTGTAGCGCATAGTGATAAAGATAAACTAGGAAAAACATATACGGATACATACACAATCGATGGTGCTAAACAAGGAAAAAAGCAATTTACAAGATGGTATGCCGAAGTTCAAGGTATATGGACATATGACATCATGGAGCCTATCTATAAAGATGGCGAGCTTTATGGAGTAATTGATATTGGAGTGCCTGAAAGTGGTATTCAATCTATTACAAACTCTGTACTAAGCTATCAGATTATTACAGGTGTAGTGAGCTTTATCATTATAGGTGCTTTAATGTGGTGGATTATCGGTCGCATTGTTGCCGCTATTAAGAATCTCGAAAATATTATTCATCAAACAACAAGCTTAGACTTCACCGCAAATCCAGAATTAGAAAAACTTTTAAATCATCAAGATGAAATTGGTCTTATGGCGAAAGGCATCTCTGGCATGCAATCTTCATTAAAGAATGTTACCGTCAACATACATAATACTAGCACCGAGTTATCAGATTCATCACAAATTCTTATTCAAGTAGCAGAAGATACGGTACGTACAACTGACGAAATTAGCTCAGCTATTAATGAAATAGCAAAAGCTACAGAAGAGCAGGCTCATGATACAGAAAAAAGTGCTGAACAATTAAATCAACTATCCGGAAATATTGATCGTGTTATTGTGCATACAGAAAAAATTGCTTCCATGACAGAGGATATTGAACAATTAAGTAATCAAGGTGTAGAAACGATTAACCAACTTTCTATTTGGTCAGAGAAGAATCGTGATTCTTCTCAACAAGTAAGTAACATCGTTCAAGAAGTAAATAATACTTCATCTGATATATCAAGCATTGTCAATACAATTACAGATATCGCAACTCAAACTAATTTATTGGCTCTAAATGCATCCATTGAATCAGCTCGAGTAGGTGAAGCAGGTAAAGGTTTCGCGGTTGTTGCTGATGAAATTCGAAAATTATCAGAACAGACATCCACTGCCACTGAAGATATTAAAAATAAAATCTCCGCAATTCAAAATATATCTAATAGTGCTGTGGAGGAAATTAGTACAAGCCTTAGCATTGTTGAGCAAAATGCTAAAGCTACAGAGGATACTAGTGAAATCTTCCATACAATAAAGGTAGCTCTAGACCAAACTAGTGAAGTGGCACAAGAGGTGAAACATTTATCTCATGAGATGAATAAGCGCAAAGAGCAAATCGTTAGTGCAGTTCAAAACATATCCGCTTCTGCAGTAGAAACCTCTGCTGGAGCAGAACAAGTCTCAGCATCCGCAACTGAACAGCTTAAAGGCATTGAAACTGTTTCTGAAAAAGCAAAGGATCTTACCGCTATGGTGGATGCTTTAAGAGATGAAATGAAAAAATTCACTATTTAACTGAACGAAGCAAGACTAAATAGTATTGCAAAAAAAGCTGATTCTTAATTGAATCAGCTTTTTTAACATATATTTCTATATCAATTTACTGTCTTTGAGTAAATCATAGATGATCGTGTCTTTTACTTTATGAATACCAAATTTACCTATTTGTTTTAACATAAACGGCGCATCTACATCTGTTAATTTTTTACCATCTAGTAAGCGAGCAGTTGAAGCGAGCAAAGTACGAATATCATAAGTAGATCCAAATACTTCTGGAACGCCTCGATCAATATCTAACAATTGATAAACAGCTTCCATCGCTGTTCTTACTGAATACTCAGTTGTGAATACTGTGTCTCTTTCTGTTTCACTAAAGTTACCAATGAAGGCTAAGTTAGTAGATCCTTTAGGGACAACTAAAGGACGATCTCCCATTGCTCTAGGCATGAAATAAGATGTTATATAAGGCATGTAACATGGAATTGTATTACAAGAATTTTGTGCTAAATCCGGTATTTCGTCTACAGGTACACCCATATGATACAACCACTCTTGCGCTATCTCACTTCCAGAACATTCAGTGATACTCTTTTTAATAAAATCACCAGGTTTATTAGATAGCAAACCATAAATCCAAACTACTAATTGGTCTTTTGGTTGATCTTTAAAATGAGGTTGTCGGTTTAATGTATAGCTTAGCATCCAATTAGAATCTGTAGCAGTTACGATCCCCCCCGTAACTACCTTGCCTGCATATGGATCTCTTTTACTTATCTTTTCAATATATGGAGCAACTTTAGCATCCAATGTAGTTAGTGTTGCTGAAACAAACCAACTTTCTTCTGGAAGATCATCGCAGAATTTTTCTGGTCTACCAAACTCAGAATCTTGAGAAGCGATGTTTTTCCAAAGTGACCAGCTTCCACCTAAATCAGTGCTTATAGGAGCTGGCGTATTATTGTCACCATAAGTTGTACTCTCCGTAATACTGCCATTTGTAACAAACACTAATTCATTTTCTGTTAACTCAATGTTCTTTTTCACACCATTTTGTTTTAACACTAAAGTATGAGCTACTTTTTTGTCTCCAACTTTATCAACTAAAACATTCTCTACAACAGTATTAAATTGGAAATCAACATTATGGCTTTCTAAATATTTAATCATAGGCAGTACTAACGATTCGTACTGGTTATATTTCGTAAATTTTAAAGCAGATAAATCAGGTAGACCCCCAACATGGTGAATGAAACGCATAATATAACGACGCATTTCCATTGCTGAATGCCATTTTTCAAAAGCAAACATCGTTGACCAATATAGCCAGAAGTTTGATTCAAAGAACTCTTCAGAGAAAACATCTGTAATTTTTACATCCTCTAACTTCTCTTCAGGAGTAAAGAATAATCTAATCATTTCTTCAGAAGCTTTATCAGATAATGTAAACTTGCCATCATCCTCAAGTCTTTGCCCTCTATTTTCAATCAATCTACATTTAGAATAGTTAGGATCCTCTTTGTTTAACCAATAAAATTCATCTAAAACAGAAGCGTTTTCTACTTCTAAAGATGGGATTGAACGGAATAAATCCCATAAGCACTCAAAATGATCTTCCATTTCCCGACCACCACGGATAATAAAACCTCTTGTCGGATTTAGAATACCATCAAGGCTACCTCCTGAGATATCTAGCTCTTCTAGAATATGAATATTCTCTCCCTTCATTTGACCATCACGAATTAAAAAACATGCGGCTGACAGTGAAGCTAGCCCCGAACCAACAAGATACGCTGACTTCTCATCAACACCCTCAGGTTTTTTAGGACGTGCGAAAGCCTCATAATTACCATTACTGTAATACATAATACCGCCTCCATAAACTATTATCGTGATATAGCATACCACCAATTCGCATGATAATGGTAAAATGAGAGAGAAATTAACAAAAAATTCAATTTTGAAGTTGAACATTAAATATACATATACCCTATTATTTGACATAACAATTCATTGCATTTTTATAAATTGTTTATCAATGTCTTTTATATCAACGATTTTATGCAACACCTAAAATTAGTTTGTCATTGTAGTGGTTAAACTTTAAGGAACTTGGATTTATTGAATGATCTCCTTCTATACTATTAACCATAAGACTGTCCTAAGTGGTTAAAGTACACAACCTTTCAAGTGCTGCCTCACATAATTACTATAGTAAGAAAACAAAAAAATACTAATTCAACTTTTTAAATCCGTTTTATTCAAATTTGTAAAATCTACTTTTTATAAAACTATTTAAGCTTCTATGCGAATTTATTATCCTTTGAATAATTTTACTTTCTCCACTCTTTTTGATAAACCGCTTAATGTAAGCGCTGTAAACGAATTTTTAAACGTATAAAAATAAACAAAATTAATATATTTTTAAAAATAATGTTTGACACCTAAAAGGGCGGTATGTAGAATAGGACGAGTGATTATGAGAATCATTATCAGTTAGGATGAGAATTATATTTTTTATTTCTGATTGAGAATGAATCTCATTCAAAAGAATATAAGTTGTTAGTTAGGATGGTTAACGAATGGAAGCAAGCGCAAGGAGCGTAGAACAACAAGAAGCGAATATGAAAAAGATTAAGAGCAGACCGCTTATAGCTTCTATTATTTTAATAGCAGGTACGATTTTATTAGCTTTCAGTATGAGCACGTCCATTTCATTTGGAGCAGCAGATATTAGTTTAAAGACTGTCTGGCAAGCTGTTTTTCAGTTTGATGTTTCAAATACACATCATAATGTCATTTGGGAGCTTCGCATTCCAAGAGCAATTGGAGGAGTGGTCGCTGGTGCGTTTCTAGCGGTATCTGGAGCAATTATGCAAGGTATGACACGTAACCCTCTTGCCTCACCTTCTTTAATGGGGATTACAGACGGTGCGGTATTTGGAATTGCCATTACATATGCTTTTTTCCCTAATTCCCCATACATAATGTTTGTTATTGCTTCATTTATTGGTGCTGCATTTGGCGCAAGTATTGTATATGGTGTAGGTTCGTTCTCACCAGGAGGGCTAACACCTGTTAAATTAGCGTTAGCTGGTGCAGCGATTAGTGCACTGCTTGGGGCCATTTCGTCTAGTATCGCACTTTATTTCAATCTTGCTCAAGAAGTAAGCATGTGGAATGCAGGAGGCGTTTCAGGTGTGAAATGGGTAAGTATTGAAATGTTGCTACCAATTGGACTACTTTGTCTTGTTATTGCAATTTTATTGTCAAGATACATTACTATTTTAAGTTTCGGTGAAGAAATTGCAATTGGACTTGGGCAAAATACAACCTTCATTAAATTTATTGGTACTGTACTTGTGCTTGTTTTAACTGGATCAGCTGTATCTATGGCAGGCTCTGTCGGATTTGTTGGGCTTATTATCCCACATATGACGCGTTTTCTTGTCGGATCCGATTATAGATGGGTCATTCCATGTTCAGCAGTACTAGGTGGGTTATTAATAGAATGTGCAGATATGTTATCGCGTGTGATCAATCCTCCATTTGAAACGCCAATTGGTGCAATTACAGCTTTAATTGGCGTTCCATTCTTCCTTTATTTAGCTCGTAATGAAGGGAGAGGGAAAATATGAGGCAACGTATCTTAACAACAAAGAATATTTCAGTTTTAGCTATTTTAGCTTGCCTAATTGTGGCAGTATTTTTAATTAGCTTAAATACAGGAACGTTTAAAATACCGCCAATAGAAGTATTGAAATCGTTAATTGGTTTAGGTTCTGAAGAACAATCTGTCATTTTATTCGAGTTTCGTATGCCTCGAATGGTTATTGCTATTTTAGTTGGCTCAGCGCTAGCGATATCAGGGGCTATCATGCAAGGTTTATCTCGAAATCCACTTGCTGACCCAGGAATCATCGGTATAAATGCTGGTGCCGGATTAACAGTTGTAGTTTTCGTCTATTTTTTCTTCGGGAAAGTTGGAACCGGTACGCTACTATCTGTATTCATTCTTCCGTTATTTGCGTTAGTTGGTGCCTTATTAGCAGCGGTTATTATTTATACTCTAGCTTGGAAGAACGGTGTTTCATCCACTCGTTTAATTCTTGTTGGTATTGCAGTTGCAGCAGGATTCGGTGCTGTTAGTTTAATCTTCTCGATGAAAATGACTTCAAATGATTTTCGTTTTGCAACTATTTGGTTGGCAGGGAGTTTATGGGGAACAGATTGGAAATTTGTATTAAGTGCACTTCCTTGGATGCTCATATTTATACCAATCGCATTTTGCAAGGCACATGTATTGAATGTCATGAATTTAGGAGATGCAGCGGCGGTAGGCCTTGGTCTAAATGTAGAGAAGGAAAGACGTAAGTTATTATTTATCGCCGTTTGCTTGGCCGGTGCATCGGTAGCTGTTGCTGGTGGAATTGGATTTATCGGATTAATGGCACCCCATTTGGCAAGACGCCTTGTTGGGGGGAAACATCAAATTATGTTACCGACAGCAGCATTAATCGGCACGCTTCTATTACTATTTGCAGATTTAATTTCAAGAAGTGTACTAACAACCTCAGAGATACCAGTCGGTTTTGTTATTTCTATTATTGGTGCACCCTATTTTATTTATTTACTTATGAGGACAAAATAAAAGGAGTCTTTTTTAATGGTAACTTTAGCAGTTGATTCGATATCCGTTGGCTATAATGAAGGATTAATTATAGATGGACTATCAGTGGAAATCCCGGAAGGAAAGATCACAACGATTATTGGGCCAAATGGATGTGGGAAATCTACATTGTTAAAAGCAGCTTCTCGCATCTTAAAGGCAAAACGCGGATCTGTTTATCTGGATGGAAAAGCAATTGAGAAACAGTCAACGAAAGAAATTGCAAAGAAAATGGCAATTTTACCGCAGACTGCAGAAGTGCCGACAGGTCTTACTGTGTTTGAGCTTGTTTCATATGGTCGTTTTCCACACCAAAATGGATTTGGAACGCTGAAGGAAGAAGATTATCGCTATATTCATTGGGCACTTGAAGTGACAGGGATGACAGAATTTGCAAATCGTTCAGCAGAAGCTTTATCAGGTGGCCAACGCCAACGAGTTTGGATTGCGATGGCGCTTGCTCAAGGAACGGATTTACTTGTATTAGATGAGCCGACAACTTACTTAGATATGGCTCACCAGTTAGAAATATTAAAGTTATTGAAAAAATTAAATCAGGAAGAAGGCCGTACAATCGTTATGGTCATTCATGATTTAAACCATGCTTCTCGCTTTTCTGATCATATGGTTGCTTTAAAAGCTGGTAAACTGATGCATCAAGGAACTCCAGACGAAGTAATGACAAGTGACACACTTCGAAATGTGTTTGAAATTGAAGCACTAATCGTTTCGTGTCCTGTAAACAGTAAACCTATTTGTTTAACTTACGATTTAACGTTGGTTAATAATCTAGAACAGGAAAAAGCATACTAGGAAATCCCTCTCTCTCTTTTAAATAGATAGAGATGAAGCATTCTAATGGGTGCTGAGCTCCTCACTTAGCCTGAGAGGCTGAACACCCATTAGAATGAAATGGGTCGTAGACAAATTATCCGGGAGGAACAAAAATATGAAGAAATTTAAACTATCGTTACTAGCAATGGTATTAGTTATTACATCTATACTATTTGCAGCTTGTTCTTCAGATAAGAAAGAAGAAGAAAAGACCGACACAAAAGCAGAAGAGCGTACGGTAGAACACGCTAAAGGGGAAATTAAAATCCCTGCTAATCCAAAGAAAATTGCTGACCTTAGTGGTTCAACAGAAGAATTATTAATCTTTGGCATGAAACCAATCATTACTGCAAATACGTCTCAAGAAGAGATTGATCCACATATTGCAGATAAATTAAAAGATGTAAAACCAGTCGGCTCAGCATGGGGTGACAAAATTAATATCGAAGCAGTAGCTGCTGCAAAACCGGATTTAATTCTTATCAATGATCGTCAAGAAAAAATCTATGATCAACTATCTAAGATTGCACCGACTGTTATGTTAAAAACTCCATTAGATCAATGGCGTCCAAAGTTCGAGGAATTAGGCAAAATCTTCGATAAAGAAAAAGAGACAGAAGAATGGTTCAAACAGTATGACGAAAAAGCGAGCAAGTTACACGATAAAATCGTTGCTAAAACTGGTGATGCAAAGTTCATGAAAATGGCTGCATATCCAAATGCATTCCGTGTATACGGTGACTATGGTTACGGTAGCGTACTCTTTAAAGATTTAAAATTACCAGCAGTTCCAGGTACACCATTGGATAAAGCATTAGTACAAGTACAAAAAGAAGCTTTAATTGACTACAATCCAGATTACCTATTCGTATTTACAACAGGTGACGGTTCTGAACGTTTGAAAGAATTCCAAGAAGAAACAATTTGGAAAAACATGAACGCAGTTAAGAACAACCACGTATTTATTATTAAAAATGATGCAGTCAATAAAGGATACTTCCCTCTTGGTAAAGAAATGATTTTAGATGAAATTGCTGAATTTGTTTTAGGGAAATAATAATAATGAGAAGAGGCTGGGACATAACTAATTTATCTGTATCCAAAGCCGAATGATAAATTTACTTTTTATTTATTGAAATACAAAAAGCCGAACTATTGTAGAATGCTGTGTCAGCACTGTTATAATAGTTCGGCTTTTCAAGTTACTTAAAACCTTCTGTCCCAACCTCTTTTTTTAATAAAAACCTCGCTTAAGAAGCATGATATAGTTGTTTAGTTATCGATTGCAAATAGTTCAACTTAATCCCCTATTTTATAAACCGTATAAATCTTTCCTTCCCAATTTGCAAAATCTCATCATTCATTAATATTATATCCGTATCCTCTTCTTCAAGTTTTTCCCCATTTAAAGAAACACCCTTTTGTTTAATTAAACGCATAAATTCTCTTTTACTTTTAATATATCCTTCGGTAATTAATGATGGAATAATATCTAATACAGATTCTTTTCCTATTTCAATTAACATAGTGGGGATGATATCAGGCAAAACCTCTCCCTCATTAACGGTCCTACCTATACCATTTTCAATCTCCCCTAATTGTTCTTCAAGTTTTAAAAACATACAATACAACTCCTTCAATATGAATTAATATTGCAAGTTCTATAAGAGTAAAAATCAATTTCGCCTTGGCATAATTGTAGCGGACGCCTTGCTTTCGCTACAGATAAATTATCACAAGACATAACGTAGACTGGGTTCCTCTATAAAGTTGTTTGGACACCTACTGAAAAGGAATCACATCGCATTCATCTTATCATCCACTTCTGCTGAATGAAGATAAAAAAAACGCCCTTTAGGAATAAACCTAAAGGACGTGTTATGAACGTGTTACCACCTTAATTTAAGAGCTACTCACATAACTCTTCTCAATAGGTACGGCTATATGCGATACCTTTGCATTGATTACGGATGCAAACCCGTCGTAGCCTACTAAAGTTCGGTACGCAGCTCCAAGATGAATTCATTTTAACTTTCCTTGCGCCTCTCATCGACCGGCTACTTTCTGTAAGTTCCATTAAAACTACTAGTTCTCTTCAACACTTTTACTCTTATACTCCAAATTGTTAACAACAATTTTTCGTTATGCAAATCTTGTTAATTATTATAGCGCCTTTTTTTGAATTGTCAATAAATTAAGTTGGTACTGTTTTCACAAAGACCATAGGAACACTAAATTATGTTGTTTCTATACATTACCTTACTAACATTATGCCTTACGGTCTTATGGCCGGCTTTAGTACCTTTACCAATGGCTATAAGCATAACGTCTAAATACCTTTCAGAAATATTTAAGATATCTTTTAATTCCTTAGAATCATAGCCTGACATAGTAATTGTGTCAAAAACCAGCTTCATTTGCTAAAATCGAAAACAATATGAAGTTACTAGAATATACATATAAAAAAGAGGACAAGCTTGTCCTCTTTTTTATTGCTCCCTAGTTTGTGTGTTTGGCTTTAATAAGAACCAAACAATTACTAAAGTTCCTAGTGCTAATATAAAAGTACCCATATAAATAAAATGTACACTTGAGGCTAATGCTTCTTGCGATTCGGTTACTACGTTTGCTGTAGTTCCTTCATGACCACCAGAAGTTACAAGATCAAGGTTTTTAATACCGCGTGCATGAATCATCGTGTTGAACATCGCCCCGAAAACTGCAGCTCCTAATGTTTGGCTAAACGTATTGATAAATGTGTTTAAGCCAATTGCCGTCCCGCGCGTATGATTTGGAACAGCTGCTTGAATTGTTACCATATAGATAGGTGTAATAAGCCCCATCCCTAAGCCGAATAGTCCAACTGCAACATAAATTAGGAATGCTGGTGAATCTGTCGACAATGTAAATAATGAAAAGGCAGCAACCGAAAGAACGCTAGCTCCAAGTAAAATAATTTGTCTCGTATTTAGACTACCAACTAATTTACCTGAAAAAATAGTGCCGAATGTCCACATTACAGGTAGTGGCATTAATATGAGTCCAGCGTCTGTCGCGTTTTTTCCTAATACACCTTGGCTCCAAATCGGAAGATACATTGTAATACTAATAATCATTGCACCCGACATAAGTGTTAGTATATTAATAATAGATAATGTACGGTTAGAGAAAAGTGCTAGCGGAATTAATGGTTCCGGAGATTTTTTCTCAATGAATAAGAAAATAATAAATGAAACAGCTGCAAAGATTAAGAGACCAACAATTGTCATATCACCCCAGTTTTGCTGACTGCTACCTGTTAATAATGCGTATAGTAAAGCGATTGTACTTAAAGAGAAGACTGTTGCACCAAGATAGTCGATATGATGCTTAGCAGGCTTAATAGATTCTTTATAATAAATGACAATCATTATGCAAGCGATAATTCCAAATGGAACGTTTAAGAAGAAGATATAGCGCCAAGAAAGAGAATCCACTAAAAATCCGCCAACTAATGGTCCGATCACACCAGAGATACCCCAAACAGCACTAATCCATCCCTGTGCTTTTGCACGATCCTTCACTTCGCTATATAAGTCACCAATGATTGTCATTGTTATTGGCATAATAGCGCCAGCACCTAGACCTTGAAGGGCACGAAAGACGATGAGCTGTTCCATCGATGTAACGATACCGCAAAGTGCAGAGCCAACTAAAAATATTGTAGCTCCGATCAGTAAAACTTTTTTACGACCGAATAAATCAGCCAGTTTCCCGTAGATTGGAGTCGAAACAGCTGTGGCAAGCATATAAATTGCATAAACCCAACTAACAAGTTCGACACCTGACAAATCATTCGTTATACGGGGGATTGCTGTACTAATAATTGTTCCTTCTACAGCAGATAGAAATGTCATTAACATTAATGATAAAATAACTTTTTTTCTCATATTTTTCCCTTTCACTTCCATCTAGTTAAATAACCCAATATATAGCTAAGTTTTTTTATTATATATCAATTAATAACTATGTATCTTCTAAAACGTCAATTTGAATATCTCCACCATTGAAACGGATATCAATAAAACAATTATCGTCAGTCACCATTAATTTCTGCCTCATTAACATTATGTACTTCAACTGATTTGCCTAGGTTAGCACAAAAAGCGATTGCTCTAATAGAATAATCGCTCGTTAATGGAACAAGAAAAGTTATTCATTAACCTTCTTAATAATTGCTCATTCTATAATTCACAAGACAATCATTAATTTTAACACAAATATCCATAAAAAAACCACCTCAAAGAATAGCTAAAGAGGTGATTGATGTGCAGAGATAATAAAGTTGTTAATTGAGAAAGTAGAATAAAGGAGCGTTATAGTTAATCTCATTTAAAAGAGCTTGTTACTTTAATTAAAAGGCCCAACTTCTCTGCAAATTAAATTAATATAGAGAAGCTGGGTTTTTTCGTTACTTCATTTAGTTATATGAATAGGACTATCTATAGTAGGTTAGATTTTCAATTAAAAATATATCTCTTCAAGTTCTGTTAACCCCCCACTGGGCTTTCTGACATTCATAATGCAGGTCATTTTCCAGACTTAAGTGGAATACGAAGCTCTTCGTTTGGCTTATTGATTCCATAACTATAAATGTAAATATCTAGCTCTTTCTTGTCGAAATTTTCATAAACGTCCATAGATTTATTACTTTCATCATAAGATTCCGGTTCCCCTAAGATCTGTTCTTTACCGTCCAGATAATAAGTTCTATCGACTCCCTCAAACATCGGGTCTGAGCTCAAGGTTTCCACATAGAGGTTATTGTCCTTCAAATAATAAGTCCATGAGATTGGATACCCCGCAATGCTAGACGTTGTAGTTTGATGTTTTTCTGATATGTCAGTCAAACGGATTGGTTTGTCGTTCTCGTCTCCGTAAAAACTATCGATACGGTGCTTCGCGACGAGGGTTATAGGCTTATTAGCCAGAGAAGCTGCATCTAGCCCTACCACTTCAAAGCGTAGATCTTGTCCGTTACCCATAGAATAGCCTTTTAACAGAGTTCCACCTACATCTAGTTGATACTCTCTAAAAGGAAGAGTGTAGTAGTCTTCTTGAGTAATGTTCAAACGAACTTGGGTTGGTGTAACCTTCATTTCATGGATTTTCGTGTTAGGGACATTACCCATAGGGATATCTAGCACTTGCTTGAAAGACGCATTTTCCAACTGTTTTTTGGAAAGATTCATATTTATGTTCCAAGTACTTTCTTTTGTTTCTAGTATGTGCTCATAAGAAAGCTGGAATTTAGTCCCTTCTTCACGTAAGTTGTTAGACTTGAATATTTGACTTATGTTTGCTCCTCCGTCACGGTATGAAGAAGAAGTACCTGTCACTTGTTTAACAGATTCATCCACATCATTAATTGCCTCGAATTCTACACGTTTGTACGGCATTTCAGTATCCGTAAACGTAACGTCTGATTTTAGGAGAACATTACCTTCAGCCTGTTCAAAAGACTGTAAGGTCACGCTACCCACTCCATCCTTTTGAATTGGGAACACTTGCGTAGTAGCGTCATTAGGATTATAGCTGATGGACTGCTTCTTATTGCCGATGAACTGGATATTCTCCATTATAAACTCAACATCGGTCGTCTGCCCTTCACCAACCCAGTCCGTCTCAAAATATCCCTGGAATTCACCTAGCTCCTCATTCCACTTACCCCTATAATTCCCTTCAACAAAGTTGCCCTTCGAATCTTTTAGCCCGATAAGTTTAAAATCTATATCCGTTACATCTTGGGATGTTTCAGGTTTCAAACTATACAGCAATACGGTTCTGTTCTCATCTATAAACGCCGTATGTACGGTTAACGTAACACCCTCCTTTGTAACGGATTGCTCAATCGTTTGACCTAAGCCCTGCTCTAATGCGGACTGAATACCTTCCCTATATGAAAGCATGCTGGACCAGTCATAATTCAGAGCTGCATAAACTGGTGTAGCCATCAAAGCTACAGATAGCCCTGCGACCAATGCAAAGCGCTTTCGTTTTCGAGGACGGAGCACAACTGGTTCACCCCCAGCAACCTTTAGCTCGTCCTGCTGGATACTGTTCCACATCTGATCAAAGTTAGGATAATCGATGTTATTTGATGCCTTCATTTGGTTTTTAACCTTGTTTTCAATGCGTTCCAAATTGGTTCTCTCCCTTCAACCATAAGTTGTTTTTGTGTTCAAGCTTTTTGCGCATGATTTTCAATGCCTTATGGAGTCTCGACTTCACTGTACCCACAGGAATCTGCAGAGTTTCAGCGATCTCTGCCATGGATAGCTCACCGATATAGCGGAGGGTAACAACTGCCACCAATTTGTCTGGTAGTTGCTTCAGTAGTTCCTCCCATTCTTCCTGAGCTGTTTTTTCTACTACAATGGTGTCTACGGATTTAATTGAAAATGTTTCCTGCTCATGAAGCCATTGCACCTGACCCTGTTTATCCCTCTGAGTCTGATTCCGTTTTAGCAAGTTTAAGCAATGGTTCATTGCGATGCGCATGATCCAGGCACGCGTATGCTCAACGTTTTGCCAATCCTGACGAAAAACGGTGATAAATACGTCATGGCATAGATCTTCCGCATCTTGTGCGTTTCGCAGCATGTAATAACATGTGCGGTATACATCCTTGTTATAAGAATCGAATAATTCACGCTCTGTCAATCCAAGGCACTCCTTTCTTTGCGTTATACTTTATAAACAAATGACTATTGGAAAAGGTTCATCTTTTTTAGTAAAATTATTCTTTAATTATACTTAATTACTTTTTCACACTTTATTATTCATTACTAAGATAGCTACAACAGAAATGAAAGCTTTTATCCTAAAGAAACCCCGCATTTTGAAATAATGTCAAAGCGCGGGGTTCAAATTTGAGCTATTTTAAATATGATAAATCAGATTATCGCCTTCATATATGTATTTTTTCTGCCATACTAATCCACTAACTATTTTTAGCTATTAAAAATCTAATGTGGTAATCTTCTTCCGGAATTTCCTCAGTATATTTTAGCCCATTCCTTGTATAAGCACTTTTAACTCGTAAGTCCAAATAGGAAGTCTTCCAATTTGTGTTGAAATCCACGTTCTAAAAAGAGATATAATAAGTCATTTACAATCTCATAATAAAAGCAGACGGCGATATAGAAGCTCATTATAGAACTTCTAAGCCATCTGCTTTTTTTTGGGAAATACTTTTAAGTTGGAGAAAAGGTAGTTCCTCATCCTAAGTCTCCAATTCTACACTTCTCCTTTTTTACGTGCTGCCATTTCATCTTGCATTTCTTCTTTTAATCCTTCAATTGACTTTTGACGTCGCTTATTTTTTTCTTTAATCATTTCACTTTGCATAGGGTCTGCAAATTCCAAACTAATCTCCGCTTCATGGAGTTTTTCTTCAGTATTCTTAACGATATCACGAATTCGTTCAACGTTATTGGATCTATCGTCTGGTTTTGAGTGTCTTGAATTAGCCATGGTAACCTCCTAAAATTTCGACGTTACAATTAGTTTGTATGTTTTTTATGTTTATATGTACACTAATTTTTACTAAGAAAAGTGCTTTTGCGATTTTGGCACGACAAGCACTGAAGAAAGGCTTACAGCTTTCTTGCCGCGTGAGGTGACAAAAAGCCCTTAAGGAAATAGATCCCTTAAAGGCTTTTTAACTAAATTAAGGTACAACTTACCCTTAATCCCCGTGCTCTTTGGTTTTTCTTTATTGATAAAATGGCTTCACTTTGTACCCGTCTTTCTCCAAATGATAGCGAATGCTTTTCTCACCTAAGAAGTGACCTGAACCAACAACAACAAAGTACGTACCTTTTTTCTCTTTAAGTACATTCGTGATTTTCTTTGCCATTTGTTCATCTCGTAAACCAAATAGCATTTCATTGTACTCTGACGGTCCGCCTTCCATCGATTGGAAGCTTTTTGCAAACTCTTCAACGTTCCCTTGCTTCCAGCTTGTAAACCACTCTTGAAGAATGTTAGATTGATTTTCTTCAGATGGATTGATTATGTTATCCAACACAGCGACTAAAGACTGCTCCTGTGCTTCTGGTGATAACGCGTCAAACATATCAACTTGTGCTTTCATACCTTCTAATTCAATCACTGGCTTTTTCTGCAGATCTGCATTTAATAAAAAGTACATATCAATACCGTGCTTCGCCATTTCTTGTGGCGTCATACCAAAGGAATTATCTGTTGACAGCATTGCTAAAGTGCTTGACAGCGTCCAAGGTTTTTGCAAATTCAGTTGTTCCATAGGGAGATTATATAGCTTTGCAACTTTTTCAAGCTTCGCATATGTTTCTGGCGCAACAGCATCTTTCAGTGTTGTGCCATCTGAATACATTGCCTTTTTCGCATAATAATCAAGCCCTTTCGTATCCAGAATATTTGCCTCTACTAATAGCGCATCCGCTTTATCGAACGCGTTCACTAGTTTTTGATCAAATGGGTATAAGTCAGGTGTACCTAGGTGAATGGAGCCTAATAAATACACAGTCGTATCCTCATCCTCTACTACCCAGGCTACCCCCTTCGCTCCTTGCTCTGCAAGTTCATAGGTAATCTTAATCAATCGAGAAGCTAGTAAAACAGCCTGTTGCGTCGTTGCCTTTTGCTCTAAGTGCAGTTCGTTTGAATAACCTTGTAATATGTTATGATCTTTCATAAATTTAACGGCATCCGTGCCGACAGGTAAATCATAGCGTGCGACGATATTATACAAGCGATTCACAATATCACCGCGTGTATTATCGTTCTTCACGTTCAATGGCTTATACTTTTTATTTTCCGCTAAGCCCAGTGAGGCAACTTTCTTTTCCGTTAATGCCAGCAGTTCATTTACCTTGTCCACAGAAATTTCTTTATGAAAGTCTTTATCATACCATGTAGTTGGGTAAATTCCGTATTTTTCACCTTCAACTAAGGTTTCAATAACCTGATTACTTATCGATGGTGATAGGGGCGGTGATTGCTCCTTCGCATGAATCACTGGCACAACCGATGTCAGCATCAATGAAGCGCCAAGCAACGCAGCACTCGTACGTTTCAGTATTTTTTTCATCATATTGTCTTCTCTCCCTTGATACTTATTCTATGAATATAGTACCATATAATTGTAAACTATTTTATGTTAAATATGAGAATAATTATAATTTCATATTAATCTATTTTCTAACCTCAAATACAAAAAAACCGTCCTGATTTTTAGGACGGGATTAAAATAAAGTTGTTTAATTTTTGATGTAAAATAATATAATCGTTTAATTCTAAGTGTTGCTTTACAATAGGGATCTTAGTGAAATAGATCAACATTTAAGAATGTCGATCTATTTCATCATCTGCCTTTTTCAAAGCTCTTTGAAGTTGATAAATTTTCATCATACTAATTAATCCAACTAATAGAGCTCCCAATAGGACTGACCCAATAATAACGAGGATTAATGGCCACTCAGCTTTACCAAATAAATAATTAACCGTTACCTTGTCAACATTGATAACTGAAAATACCGCGATAATTAAGACTACAATTATTGCTAATATTAAGTTCCACTGCTTTTTCATATGCCACCTCTTTCATTGTTATCTACATTCTATAATTACTATTATAAAATCTGGAATAGATTGGGACAGTCACTATTTCGCAGCAAGAGTATTACCCTAATATTATTAGTTACATAACTTTTATAAAAAAGTTTGATCCCTTTTTATTTGTGACGTTCAACAATCACGTCCATTTTTGGCAGATTGTTTCAATAGAAAACTTTTCTTATTTCTTTTTTCATAGTAGTGTTTAAAAAATGACGTTTTTTTATGTTTAGACAGCTTTTCATGCTTATGCTTGTAACGCCTCAATTGTTTGTGCTACTTGCTCTTCTGTTAAATTGTGACGCACGATGTAGCGGTTGCGCGCATGCTTTGTACATTCGATTGTACAGCCCCCTAAATGCTTTGCTTCATTTTCTTCTGATGCAATGATTTGCTTGTTACATTCAGGGTTTGCACAGTTAATGTAACGTTCACAAGGTACGCCGTCATAGTGATCACGACCAATAATAACATGCTCTACTTGATTGATCGGCACCGTTAAGCGCTCATCAAATACGTACATTTGACCGTCCCATAATTGGCCTTTCGCAACAGTGTCTTTTCCGTATGTTGCAACACCGCCGTGTAATTGACCAACATCGCCAAAGCCTTCACGTTTCATCCAGCCCGAAAACTTCTCACAACGAATCCCGCCCGTGCAGTATGTTAAAACATTTTTCCCGTCGAATAGCTCGCGGTTTGCACGTACCCATTCCGGTGTATCGCGGAAGTTTTGTACATCTGGTCGAATCGCACCACGAAAATGGCCGACATCGTATTCATACGTGTTACGCACATCTAATACTACTGTATTTTCATCTTGCATTTCAGCAAGGAATTGTTCTGGTGACAGGTATCGACCTGTTAATTCATGTGGGTTTACGTCTTCTTCTAAGCCTAGGTTTACTAACTCAGGACGTGGGCGTACATGCATTTTTTTGAATGTATGCCCATCTGCCGCATCAATTTTGAAGACAATGCCTTCAAATAATGGGTCTGCTTGCATGTTTGCCATGTATTGCTCTGCTTGCTCAATCGTACCTGAAACAGTACCGTTAATGCCCTCATTAGCTACTAAAATACGACCTTTTAAACCGATTTCTTTACACATTGCTAAGTGCGTTGCTGAAAACGCAGCTGGATCTTCGATTTTCGTATAATGGTAATATAATAAAACTTGATAATTCATTGTATCCACCTATCATTTCATATATTTGCAGGATATACCTGATAGTGTCTTTTACGACCTATTAAACATAAAGGATAATCATTTAATATGCTATCGGTAATTAGGCTGAAATGGGTATACAATAATGTTTTTAAAGAACTTGTGAAGTGGCCAACGGATTTGAACTAATAAGAAATAGCCGATCCAGTTAATGAGATCAATAAAGTAAAGGACCGTAAGTAAATAAATTAACCATCTCGTTTCAAATTCAACATCAGAAGTTTTTAACCTTATTTGTAATGTAGTTTACTCTGAAAAATAATGTGAAAAAAATATAAACCTTGATACAGCAACAACTACTCTGTACCAAGGTTTATTTTAGTGTCACATCATCCTATATTAATATGACAAATATAATTATAAAATGTGACAGTATTATTTATAACTAACAAGCCTGTAGCTACATAAAATTACTCAACCGTCACTGATTTAGCCAAGTTACGTGGTTTATCTACATCACAGCGGCGGTGTAGTGCTGCGTAATAGCTAATTAACTGTAATGGCACTACAGATACAAGTGGTGTTAGGTATTCGTGAACTTGAGGGATTACTAAACGGTCACCGTCTTCGTCTACGCCAGCCATGGCAATAATGCATGGGTATGCTCCACGTGCAGCTACCTCTTTAACATTACCACGAATATTTAATGATACTGCTTCTTGTGTGACAAGGGCAAATACTGGTGTACCTTCTTCGATTAAGGCAATTGTTCCGTGTTTTAGCTCGCCACCTGCGAAGCCTTCTGCTTGAATGTAAGAGATTTCTTTTAGCTTCAAGGCACCCTCAAGGCTCACATAGAAGTCGATGTTACGACCGATGAAGAATGCGTTGCGTGCGATTTTTAAGTAGTCCTCTGCGATATCCTCTAATACATCTTTTGAATCGATAATTGTTTGGATACCATTTGCTGCAATCGCAAGTTCTTGTTTTAAATCGAATTCTAAGCCTTTGCCATTAGCTTTCGCCGTTACATATGCTGTTACAGCAAGTACAGCTACTTGCGCTACATATGCTTTTGTAGAAGCTACTGCAATTTCTGGGCCTGCATGTAATAAAAGCGTATGATCCGCCTCACGTGATAGTGTAGAGCCAGGTACATTTGTAATTGTTAATGTTGGATAACCAAGCTCTTTAATTTTCACAAGTACTTGACGGCTATCTGCTGTTTCACCTGATTGTGTAATAAAGATAAACAATGGTTTTTCTGAAAGTAATGGCATATTGTAGCCAAATTCACTTGAAATATGAACTTCCACTGGAATGCCAGCCATTTTCTCGAAATATTGCTTACCAATTAGACCTGCATGATAGCTTGTGCCAGCTGCAATAATATATAGACGGTCTGCTGATCGTAATGCTTCTAAAATATTTGCGTCAATTGTTAAATCGCCATTCTCGCCTTCGTATGCTTGAATGATTTTACGAATAACTGTTGGCTGCTCATCCATTTCTTTTAACATATAGTGAGGGTACGTACCTTTTTCAATATCGCTCATATCAAGCTCTGCTGTGTATGGTGCACGCTCTACTAATGAACCGTCTAATTTTGTAATTTCAACGCTAGCTTTGTGTACGATTACGACTTCTTTATCGTGTAGCTCCACATATTGATCTGTTACCTGTAGCATCGCCATTGCATCTGAAGCTACTACATTGAAGCCTTCACCAACACCTACTAAAAGTGGTGATTTGTTTTTCGCAACGAAAATTGTATCAGCCGCTTCTGCATCTAAAAGAGCTAATGCGTATGAGCCGTGTAATAAAGATAAAGTTTTACGGAACGCCTCAGTTGTACTTAAACCTTCTTTTACAAATAGCTCTACTAATTGCACGATGACTTCTGTGTCTGTATCAGATTTCATCGGGATACCTTTTAAATATGTTTTTTGTAATAAATGATAGTTTTCAATAACTCCGTTGTGTACTAAAGTAAAACGTCCTGATGCACTCTGATGAGGATGTGCATTCAGACGGTTTGGCACACCGTGAGTTGCCCAACGTGTATGACCAATACCAACTTTTGCAGCAACGTCCTCGTCTACTGCATCACGTAAATCAGCAATACGTCCCTTTTCTTTGAAGACTGTTACCCCATCTTCATTACGTACTGCAATACCTGCTGAGTCATAACCACGGTACTCTAGTTTCTCTAAACCTTTTAATAAGATTTCCTTTGCATCTGTTTCACCAATATATCCTACAATTCCACACATAAATTTCTTGTCCTCCGATATCGTCAATTTGACGCAATGACAAATTAGACCCCAACCTATCGAATTTTTTTATGAATGTAAAAGCTATGCTTATTTATCAATTATGCCTCGGCATAATTGCGTCCGGAATCGGCTTTGTGCTTAGGCCTGCACGATGCAGGTCAGTTAGCCGTTATCGCATGGATGCGATGATTTTAGGCTAACATCCTATATTGAACTCCTTTCCGATCTCCGTGACATCCGCCGGAGGCTTTACCTTCTTTTAGCTGGTGTTTGGACACCTGTTGAAAGAAGGTAAATAAAATATGCATACTCATACATACATAAACTTACACTCATTCAGCCATCTGAATAGTAATTATTCGATACGTGAGATTTTCTATTTATCTATTGCTTTAACTATACCTTCTCCATTTTCTGTACATTCAATCACTCAAATGCTTTCAAAATGAAAAGTGACAATCGGGTATGTCGATCGGGAGGCATCCGCCGAATTTTCGATAAACCTCCACCTCGTCTGCTGAAGTTAGCTTCGTCCAATTTCTTCAGCTCAGGCGCTATAATTGTTTTCCGATTTTGCGCGTTCTTCCCTCCTTATGCGCTCTCGTTAAATGATAAGGTCGGACCTCATATTCAACTTCTCCATCATACTCAATCATATGCTATACGTCAAATTTTCGTTATAAAAAACACCTATTTATCCTACTTTTTAGTGACAAAGTGTAGACAAACAATCTGCTATAAAGCATTATTTTGAAATTCCTATTAAATATATGATGTTTTTTCCATGCCCGGTTGCTAGCCTAAACAAAAAGAACTCCTTTCCGATTTCGTGACATCCGCCGGAGGCTTTGGGCCAACAAATGTTTTCTGTGCGAAAGCGTAGTGCAACGTAGCGGCAGCAACATGATGTTGGTCGCTCAGTCGTGTGTTGCTATCGCTTCGCTTTCGCACAGATAAATTGCCACAGGACGTGGCGTTCTTAGACTGAGTTCCTCTATTTTAGCAGGTGTTTGGACGCCCGCTGAAGAGTAACTTTAATTCGCATTAATTCCACCACTATAGAGGTGGGAGAATTCTGTACCTGTCGCTACGCTTTCGGTACAAAAGACATTTGCTGAAAGAAATTAAAACATAAAAGGCACAAGCAGATTCACTTGTGCCTTTTAAGCTTAGCCTTCTTCACTCTCTAATAATTTCACAATTTCTCGATTAAATGCTGGTAGATCCTCCGGTGTGCGGCTTGTGACTAATTGTTTTTGGCAAACAAACACTTCCTCGTCATGGAAAATTGCACCTGCATTTTCTAAGTCTACTCGAATGGATTTGTAGCCAGTTGCGTCACGACCACTTAATGTTTTTGCTGTAATGAGTAATTGAGGTCCATGACAAATAGCAAAGGTTGGTTTCATATCGTCCATAAACTCCTTTACAAATGCCACAACACGATCATCTACACGTAATATATCAGGAGAAAATCCACCTGGAATGAACAATGCATCAAATTCAGAAGCCGTTACCTCATCGATGCCCCTATCAATTTTTACTTTCTCTCCGTGCTTACCTTCTACCTCAATGCCCGCTGTCGTATCGATCGTTATTAGTTCATGACCTGCCGCTTCTAACGCTCCTTTAGGACTCGTAAATTCGGCGTCCTCGAACATATTAGTAATTACCGTAGCAATTTTAGCCATTGCAATACAACACTCCCTGTAATTGTGACTCTGTACTACTGTTCCCATTCTTTTTGAAAACATTCATTTCGTCGGAAGGCTTTCAATACCTGAAGCACAAAATAGTTCTATCCACACCTCTTACCTTTCTATCCATCACTTCTCTGAGCCTAATAAAAAAACCCGACCTCCTTTGAAAGGAAATCGAGTTGTTGATAAATTTCGCCTTGGTGTAATTTCGTCTGGATTTTGAATTGTGCATGCACAATTCAAAATCCGTGACATCCGCCGGAGGCTTTATCTTCATTCAGTGGGTATTTACCACCTACTGAATGAAGATAAACTATTTATTCCGTTAAGCCCATTTCAGTACGTACAACATCTGCTATACGCTCTACGTAACGCTCGCAATCTTCTTCTGTCGCAGCTTCTACCATTACTCGTACAAGTGGCTCAGTACCAGAAGGACGCACTAGCACGCGACCGTTACCAGCCATATCTGCTTCTACCTCAGCGATTACTGCAGCAACTTTTGCATTTTCCGTCACAGCATGCTTGTCTGTTACACGTACGTTGACTAAACGCTGTGGAAAAATTTTCATTTCAGAAGCAAGCTCTGATAGTTTTTTACCTGTAGATTTCATAATGTTAACAAGCTGAATACCCGTTAATAAGCCATCACCAGTTGTATTATAGTCTAGGAAAACAATATGACCAGATTGCTCGCCACCTAAATTATAATCATTAGCGCGCATTTCTTCTACGACATAACGATCACCTACAGCTGTTTGTACACTGTGCATATCGTTATCTTCAACAGCTTTGTAGAAGCCCATGTTACTCATAACCGTTGACACGATTGTTTGCTTTTTCAAGCGACCAACTGTATTTAAATGCTTACCAATGATGAACATAATTTGATCACCATCAACAATTTTACCGTTTTCATCTACTGCGATTAAACGGTCACCATCGCCATCGAATGCTAAACCAACGTCAGCATTTTTTTCTGTGACAAATTTAGCTAATCCTTCTGGATGTGTTGAACCGACACCTTCATTAATATTTAAGCCTGTTGGTGAGGCACCCATTGTTGAGATATCCGCTTCTAAATCTGCAAATAGGTGTGTAGCTAGTGAAGACGTAGCGCCATGTGCACAATCTAATGCTACATGGATGCCCTCAAATTCTTCAGTCACTGTTTGCTTTAAATATTGAATATATTTTTGTCCACCCTCGAAGTAGTCACTTACTGAACCTAAATCTGCCCCGATCGGACGTGGCAATGTATCTTCTTGTGCATCTAATATTGCTTCGATTTCGGCCTCTTGCGCATCTGTTAGTTTAAAACCATCAGGACCGAAAAATTTAATACCATTATCAGCAACTGGGTTATGTGAAGCTGAAATCATAACGCCTGCATTTGCGCTCATAATTCGAGTAAGGTAAGCCACACCTGGTGTTGAAATAACACCAAGACGCATTACCTCCACGCCGATTGATAAAAGACCAGCTACAAGTGCACCTTCAAGCATTTCACCTGAAATACGCGTGTCACGACCGATTAAAACCTTTGGACGGTCCGTTGCATCCTTCGTTAAAACGTAGCCACCTACGCGGCCAAGCTTAAATGCAAACTCCGGTGTTAATTCACTATTCGCGACGCCACGGACGCCATCTGTTCCAAAATATTTACCCATTTTGATTATTCTCTCCTTCAATGCAAGACGGTGGTCACGCTTGTCTACACTGACAACTAGATCACTCGTCTGCTTACTTTTGGAAAAGTCTATTTTCGTTCATTTTCTGGTAACTATTCATTTTACCCCTATGCCCATTTATTCGGACTTGTAAATCAGCGAAGATAAATTGAGCATAAAGTATTTTGATTTTAGCCCGAGTAACTTTTTTCGTTAATGTTTCAAAACCGAAAATGACACCCTACCGATAGAGAACGAAATCTCTACTGAATCAAAATAAAATTATAGTCAGTTATTGTTTAAGAATCAACATCTTCTGTTTTTTCTGTTGGTGGCGTTTTGTCCTCAGAAGGAGTGTCCGGTTCCTCCTTATTAGGTGGAGGAGTAGGTGTAGGTGTAGGCGGTGGAGTAGGTGTAGGAGCAGGAGGGTTAGTAGTTGTTGTTGTCGTAGTTGTTGTTTTCTCCTGCTCTACCTTCGTAACGTCCGCTTTCACTTTAATCCTTGATTCAGATATTTTTGTCACACCTTCTGGTAATTTCACATCAAATTCATAAGTTTTTGATTCTGTAATTTTTGATAAGTCCACCTCTATTGGTATGACAGTTAAACTATCTAGGATAGATTTTCTACCGTATACCCTCACCATTGTAGGGTTAAATGTTAATTGGTTAACGGAAATACCGTTTGCCACTTTCCCTATTTCCTTAAGCACTACAGGCAACTCCCTGCTGTATGCCCCAATATCTACTTGTACCTTCACAGTTTCTGGTTCAATCGTAACGTCTAGCTTATTTAAATCACGATCTAGCACTTGAACTGCCGCTACCTGTGAGAACGATTCTTTCAAGCCTTGTTCACCCGTTACAGTAGCTTTTACATAGCTAATGCTTTCAATTGCACTTTTGGCACCTGTTACATACACCGTAGCTGGATTAGCAGTCATGCCATTTAAAATATACCCTTCTTCAAGTAAACGATTACTCATCTCAGGGTCAACACGAAACTCCTGTGTTACTTTTTCCTCAATGTTTACCTTTACAGTCTCAGGGTCAAATGTAACTTGCAACTTATCAGAAATGTTTTCGTATTGTAGGTTAACATTATGTTCACCTATAAGTAATTTACTTAAATCCACAAAAACAGAAAAATCCTTCGTTGTCTTTGTTTTCATTACAAGTGGCATTGGGCCTTTTATCGTAACATCCACCGTCTTAGGTATACCTGTTACAATGAGGTTCTTATCATCATAAAAAACATCTACAGGTACATCTCGAATTACCTCTGTTTGCTCACTACTCGAAATTGTTTTATTTTTAGGAGATAATTCGGCACGAACGGAGAAAAATAACAAAAAGGCTAAAAATAGTGCGACGATTCGTAATACCCAAGGGCTATCCATCATTTTATCCATTCTTTTTCCCCCTCCAAGTTAACTTAGAGGCTGCATTTGACTCCTGTGCTAATCCGAACCACATTTTACGTAACAGTCCTTCGAATTCCTCTAGAGAAAGATTTCGATGTAGATTACCATTCATTGTAAGACTAATGGCACCGGTTTCTTCTGATACGACAATAGTAATGGCATCTGTCACTTCACTTAAGCCAAGTGCAGCTCGGTGGCGTGTCCCAAGCTCTTTAGAGATAAATGGACTCTCAGAAAGCGGTAAATAACAAGCTGCTGCCGATATTTTATCTTTCTGCATAATCACTGCTCCATCATGAAGCGGTGTATTAGGTATAAAAATGTTAATAAGTAACTCCGATGAAATTTCGGAATTTAGTCCTATGCCCGTTTCTATATATTCATTTAGACCAGTTTCTTTTTCAATAGAAATTAACGCCCCTATACGACGTTTGGCCATATAACTAACAGATTTCTTCATCGCCTCAATAAGCCTAGTTTGTTCTTCTTCAACTTGACTAATTGAACGTTGAAATAGCTTCCCTCTACCAATTTGTTCAAGACCACGTCTTATTTCAGGTTGGAAAATGATAATAATCGCCAAGAAACCGAACTCGATAACTTGTTGTAACATCCATCCTAACGTTTCTAACCCAAAAAAGTCTGTAGCAAGGCGCGCAATAATAATTACGAATATCCCTTTTAATAATTGGACAGCCTTCGTACCTTTAATGAGGGTTAAAATTTTATAAATAACGTACCATACGAGCAGTACATCTAATAAGTTAATAACAATATTCACAGGTGTTAAATTAGCGAAATGTTCGATAATTTGCACGTGGCATCCCCCACTTTTCATTGCGAATCCATACACATTTAAGTATAGCACACTCTTAACAAATGTAACTTTTTTCAAATAAAAAGTCTACTCAAAAGAGTAGACCTTTCAGCCTCTCACGTGCACTATCTATTAGGACGTATAGAGTGTTATTTAGTTGCTTGGTTCCCCTCGAATGTTACAGCAGACTTTACTGAATTTTTAATCGTATACCAAAGCCATTCAAATACTTCGTCGATTTCTTCTATTTTTCCTGAAACAACTGCCGAAGATGCCATATACTGTCCGTTAATAACGGTAACATTGCCATCCACTTCACCTTCAACAATTAAATCACCATTTTTAACAACAATGTCGCCTCTTACAACTTCTCCCTCCGGTACAATAACCGTTTGACCATCAACAACAAGGTTTGGCTGTTTAGTCACAGAGAAATGTTGGTCATCCATGAAACTACCTAGTAAAGTTGCACTCATGAATAAACAAAAAACTGCTGCTGCCACAAAGAATGGATGCCGGCGAATCCATTTTTGCATGCCTACACGACTTTTGGGTTTCGGTAAACGAGCCATAACGGCTTCTTCAAAATGCGGAGGTGCTGTAATATGGGAAGCACTCTTCACAAAGGCGATTGTTTCACTTAATTCCTGCATCAATAGTTTACAATCATTGCATGTATGCAAATGGCGTTTCAACTCTTGCTCATGCTCACGACTAATGTCACCATCTAAATAATCATGGATATAGTCTATAATATGCTCTGGACAAGTATTCATGACGCTCCCCCTCCTACAGATTGTTTAATTGCTTACGTAATGCTTCACGTCCGCGGTGAATCCTCGTTTTCACCGTTCCAAGAGGCATATCTAAAATCTCGCTAATTTCCTGTAATGATAATTCTTCAATATATTTCAATACTATAACTGAACGGTATTTATCCGGCAAACGTCCAATCTCATATTGAATACGATCTTGCAGTTCCATTTGCTCGATCTGTTCCTCTGGTAGCTGGTCACCTGCTGCGATCTGCGAATACATATCAAGCCCTTCTGTACCAGCTACTTCCGCATCTAAATAGTAATCCGGTTTTTTCTTCCGGATTCGGTCTATACAAAGGTTTGTCGCTATGCGATAAAGCCACGTTGAAAATTTTCTTTTCTGATCAAAAGTATGCAAATTCATATAAGCACGAACAAACGCTTCTTGTGTAATATCCTCAGATTCTTGCTTGTTCCCTAACATCCTATAGCATACTTGATACAGTTTGTGCTGATAGAGACTCACAATATCTGCAAATGCGTTTTGATCACCTTTAAGCACTTGTTTTATTCTCTTGTTTACTAACGCATCCATTGTGTTGATTTCTCCACCTTTACAACTGTCTTATACTATACGACCCATCGATAAGAAAAGTTTCATTTTATTATTAATTATAGCAAAAGATTTTTATACATTGTGGCAATAGGCAATTTTTTGTCAAATATCTTTAAACTAAGGTTTCACCAAATAAGGAACCCATCAATGCTACTGCAACATCAGCTGTTCTGTTCTTTTCATCTAGTATCGGATTAACCTCAACAAATTCAGCAGATGTTAACATACCTGATTCCTGAAGCATTTCCATCGCCAAATGGCTTTCTCGATACGTAATCCCACCAGGTACAGGCGTCCCAACCCCAGGAGTATAAAGTGGATCTAACCCATCTAAATCAAGTGATAAATGCAAGCCATCTATATCACGCGCTCTTAAATAGGCAAGCGCATCTTCCATTACACGCGTCATTCCAAGACGGTCTACCTCATGCATTGTATACACCTTGATTCCTTGCTGACTAATTAATTCACGTTCTCCTGGATCTACGGAACGTGCTCCAATAATAATGACATTTTCAGGTTTAATTTTTGGTATATTATTACGAATTTTCACTAAGCGTTCATGACCAAGCCCTATGCTAACAGCTAACGGCATGCCATGTATATTACCAGAAGGTGTCGTTTCAGGCGTGTTAAGGTCAGCATGCGCATCAAACCAAATAACACCTAAATTTTTATAATGCTCACCAAGCCCAGCGAGTGTACCTATAGCAATGCTATGATCACCACCAAGTACAAGTGGAAACTCCTTTTGTTCCAATGCCCTACTCACACTATTTGCCAAAGATGTACTCACATCGATAACTTCCTCTAAATTTAATAGCTGTTTATCAACAATTGTACCTTCTTGTTTTTGACTAACACGTATATCCCCTTGATCATGTACTTCATGCCCAACCGCTTCTAAGCGCTCTACAACACCTGCGTAACGGATGGCACTCGGCCCCATATCTACTCCTCTACGAGTTTGTCCATAATCTGTCGGCACTCCAATAATAGAAATATTTAGTTTATTCATTTTTTTATACCCCCTTTAACTTGTAAGTCTATTGTATAGCCTATATCCTACATGGCTCAACCTAACAATTGTATGAATATTTATACAACTAATTATACTTCGGCGCCTGGAATCGGTAAGGAGTTAAAAAGAGCATAAAAAAATCTCCTGCTGTTTTCAGCAAGAGATTAGTATCTGTAGTCAATGTTACACTTTTGAATATGTTTTATTCTATAAAAGTGAGCCATGAAGGACTCGAACCTTCGACCCTCTGATTAAAAGTCAGATGCTCTACCAACTGAGCTAATGGCTCAAAAGAATATAAATGGCTGGGGTACTAGGATTCGAACCTAGGCATGACGGAATCAAAATCCGTTGCCTTACCGCTTGGCTATACCCCAATCATATATAAAAAAACTGGTGGAGGGGGACGGATTCGAACCGCCGAACCCTAAGGAGCGGATTTACAGTCCGCCGCGTTTAGCCACTTCGCTACCCCTCCGAAATAACACATTATGGTGGAGGATGACGGGCTCGAACCGCCGACCCTCTGCTTGTAAGGCAGATGCTCTCCCAGCTGAGCTAATCCTCCATAGAATCAGGTGTTTATTTCTTCACAGTTAATTTTCTTTTTAAGCCTTCGCATTACTACAAAGCTTTAAAAATGGTGACCCCTACGGGATTCGAACCCGTGTTACCGCCGTGAAAGGGCGGTGTCTTAACCACTTGACCAAGGGGCCATTTCAGATGTCTCAAACAAGACAAGAATTATGATAACATTTTTTTACGTTCGATGCAATACTTTTAAAAACTTTTTTTACTTTTTTTATGTATAACATCATCATTATAAATGGGCAAAAAAATGGCTCCGAAGGCAGGACTCGAACCTGCGACAACCTGATTAACAGTCAGGTGCTACTACCAACTGAGCTACTTCGGAACAATACTATTCAATTCGGTTTTTAAAAACCTCTCAAGTACATTTATTATTATATCAGGCATTATAAATTATGCAATACATATTGTGAAAATTTTTATATTTTTTGTCGAAGTATTCCTGTACCTTAACTAAAAACCTAATAGTTCTCTATTAAATCTAATATTTCTATTTTATGTATAGAATATTCTTGCTGTATATTATTGTAATTGATAAAATAAAGATAGTTTTAAGAATTTTCTATTAAATTTGTTTGGGGGAGGAATGTTCACATGGTAACAAACGATTTAATTGCACCAGAATTCTATAATATTACAGAGGAATTGGAGAAATTTTCTCAAGATAGTGATCGTCAAGCAATACGATGGCTAAATACTCAACAGGAGCGACGAACGGTTTCCTATGTCGAACTTGTTCAAAAAATGAATCAATACGCGAATGTCTTAACGAAGAAGGGGCTTCAAAAAGGCGATCGCGTATTAGTCATTATTCCACGTCTGCCTGAAGCTTATTTTGTCTTTCTTGGATGTCTAAAGGCTGGAATTGTTCCTATTTCATGCTCAGAAATGTTACGTGCAAGTGATTTAGAGTATCGTATGGAGCACTCTTCTGCAAAGGCAGTAATTGCCTATGAAGTGTTTACTAGTGAAGTAGATCGTATTACTTCTTCAGTAGAGGCTTTAAATAATAAATTAGTTATAGGTTCTGCTACAGGTAATTGGACGTCTTTAAATGAATTGGCTAGTACACAGCCAGATACATTTAAAGCAGCTGCGACGAAAAGAGATGATATGGCATTTCTTTCTTATACATCAGGCACGACTGGTAAACCAAAAGGAGCTGTTCATTCGCACGGTTGGGGATATGCCCATATTAGAACAGCGGCTTCGGGGTGGCTTGGTGTACGTGAAGGTGATCTAGTTTGGGCTACAGCAGCACCAGGGTGGCAAAAATGGATTTGGAGTCCATTTTTATCGACTATTATGCTGGGCGCAACTGCATTTGTATACCATGGAGGATTTGATGCAAAAACATACCTTCAACTGCTTCAGGATGAAAAAGTCAATGTATTATGCTGTACTCCAACAGAATATCGCATTATGGCGAAGCTTGATAATTTAAAAGACTACAATCTATCTTCACTACGTAGCGCTGTTTCTGCTGGTGAACCGTTAAATCGACCAGTCATCGAAACATTTATGAACAACTTTGATCTTAAAGTGCGCGATGGCTATGGCCAAACGGAAAATACTTTATTAATCGGCACACTCGAAAATTCTGAATTACGTCCTGGTTCAATGGGTGTTCCTACTCCAGGCAATATTGTTCGTATCATTGATCATGAGGGTAACGAGGTACCAATTGGCGAAGTTGGAGATATTGCGGTACATAAATCATCTCCTGCTCTATTTAAAGAGTACTATCGTGAGCCTGAACGTACACAAGCTGCCTTCCGTGGAGATTGGTATATTACTGGTGACCAAGCTAAATGCGATGAAGACGGCTACTTCTGGTTTGAAGGCCGAGGAGATGACATCATTATTTCATCAGGCTATACAATTGGGCCATTTGAGGTAGAGGATGCTTTAAATAAACATGAAGCTGTACAAGAATGTGCTGTAGTCGCAGCACCAGATGAAATTAGAGGACATATTGTTAAAGCCTTTGTCATCTTGCGAGAAAGCTTCAAAGATCATGATGAGGTCGAATTAACAAAAGAACTACAGGAGCATGTTAAAGCTTTAACAGCACCTTATAAATATCCTCGAAGCATTGTCTTTATCGATGAGCTACCAAAAACAACTTCTGGGAAAATTCGTCGTATAGAGCTACGAGCAGCAACTGTATAAAATAAAAAAGGAGACATTTTAACCAAGTGATTGGTGAAATGTCTCCTTTATATATTGCTTTTATTTAATATTCTTCAGGGTATAAAAAAAGCCACTACTGAGATTATCAGCAGCGACTTTTTGCGCCTAGCGACGTCCTACTCTCACAGGGGGAAGCCCCCAACTACCATCGGCGCTAAAGAGCTTAACTTCCGTGTTCGGTATGGGAACGGGTGTGAC